>JAMXAU010000064.1 GCA_024281365.1 Nitrospira sp. | reverse complement strand
GAAAAGTTCCGATGCCGGATTGTCCGTCCTGTCATGGCGTCTCGACCTACGAGGGGTTTACCCTGGAGGCGATTCGTGATTGGGGGACGGAAGAACTGATCGCCAAGGCCATTGCCGCAGAGGAGGAGGCCGCCGCGATTGTGCAACCGGCAGCCGAAACGGCTGCGTCGGTGGAAGCGGCGGATTAATACCAACCTCATCCAAGAGACTCCAGCGAATCTTCCTGTGCAGGAATCCCGTCCATTTCTCGTTCAAGGCCAGTGGAAGCAGGGTGCGGCCGCGACTCCGGTCGTCGATCCGTTCACCGGAAGATCCGTGGCTCAGGTCGCGCAAGCCACCGAGGCGGATGTCGAGGAGGCCGTCGCATCGACGTCCGGTTCGGCGGCGGTGATGGCGCAGTTGCCGGGACATGCCCGGTACAACATTCTCCAGCAGATCGCCGCGTTGCTCTACCGACGGCGAGACGAGTGTGCGCAGACCATCACGGCCGAGGCGGGGAAGCCGATCACTGATGCCAAGCGGGAAGTCAGTCGCGCCATCCAGACTTTCACCGTGGCGGCCGAGGAGTCGCGGCGGATTGCGGGTGAGGTGGTACCGCTCGATTGGACGCCGGGCTTTGACACCCATCTCGGCATGGTTCGCCGGTTCCCGATCGGTCCGATTCTCGGCATCACCCCCTTCAACTTTCCACTGAATCTGGTGGCGCACAAGGTGGCGCCGGCCCTCGCGGCGGGGAACCCGATTCTGATCAAGCCGGCCCCGCAGACGCCGTTGACGGCCCTGCTGCTCGGTGAGATCGCACTCGAAGCAGGCGTTCCTCCAGGCGGACTGAATGTCGTGCCCTGCGACAACACCCTTGCCGAACGGATGGTGATCGACCCTCGGTTCAAACTGCTGAGTTTCACCGGCAGTGTGTCGGTGGGATGGATGTTGAAGGCCAAATGCGGGAAGAAAAAAGTCACGCTCGAACTCGGCGGCAATGCAGGCGTGGTGATCGAGCCGGATGCCGACTTGGAACTGGCGGCGCAGCGCTGCGCCGCAGGCGGGTTCGGGTATGCCGGCCAGACCTGTATTTCGGTGCAGCGGGTTTTCGTGCATCAGGCCGTCGTCGACGCATTTACGACTAAACTTCTCATGCATGTGGCTCGGCTCAAACTCGGTGATCCTGCCGAGGAGACGACGACCATCGGGCCTCTGATCGATCAAGCCGCCGCGCAACGAGTAGAGAGCTGGATCGGCGAAGCGGTGGCGGACGGGGCCCGCCTGCTCTTGGGCGGGAAACGGATCGGATCGTTGGTGGAAGCCACGGTATTGGGAAATGTGAAGCCTGAGATGAAAGTCTCCTGTCGAGAGGTGTTCGGACCGGTCGTAACCGTGACGCCCTATCGCCAGCTCAGCGAGGCCGTGGCGTTGCTCAATCAATCGGACTTTGGATTACAGGCTGGTATTTTCACCCAGGACATCAACAAAATCTTTTACGCGTTTCGTCATCTTGAAGTCGGAGCTGTTTTGGCGAACGAAATTCCGACGTTCCGGGCGGACCATATGCCCTACGGCGGTGTGAAGGATTCGGGGTTGGGGCGCGAAGGCGTCCGGGCCGCGATCGAGGATATGACCGAACCCAGGATGCTCATCATGAACCTCAAGGACCCATCCGCTCCATCCGAAAAAAGTGTCTAGAAGATATTGCGAAGCCGGTTCAATCTTGCTACAACAATCGCCCGATACACGCGGTGGTACGGAGCAGTCTGTGTATCAGGCTGACCGCTTGAACGCACGTCACGCAACCAATTCCGAACAACCAGAAAGGCGGATAGCCGGACGAAAGGGGAGATGATGGTACCTACGCATATGTTTCTCACGAGAGGGGTGGGAGTCCACAAGGAAAAGCTGGCCTCCTTCGAAGAGGCGTTGCGCAGCGCCGGTGTGGCGTACTGCAACCTGGTCAGCGTGTCCTCCATCCTTCCGCCGCACTGCAAGATCATCCCCAGAAAGCGCGGTGAACAACTGTTGAAGCCCGGCGAAATCACGTTTTGTGTCATGGCCCGATCCGAAACCAATGAACGGAACCAGCTCGTGTCGGCATCCGTGGGGCTCGCCAAGCCGACCGATCGCGGGACGTACGGATATCTTTCCGAGCACCATGCCCATGGTGAGACGGATGAAGAGACGGGAGAATACACCGAAGACTTGGCGGCACAGATGTTGGCCACGACGTTAGGCGTCGAATTTGACCCCAATGTCGCCTGGAAAGAGCGGGAACAGGTGTTCAAGATGGGTGGGAAGATCGTGCAGACGCTGAATATCACCCAGTCGGCCGTCGGGAAGAAGGGCAAGTGGACGACCGTCATCGCGCTGGCCGTGTTTATCCCACCGGAAAATGTACCCTCTCGTCCTCGCCGGTAAATGTCTGTGGTGTTCGCCTGCATGGGTACGCTTCGGCCGCTCACCCCACGAAGGGAAGGATCAGCATGACGCTTCCTGTTGGTTGGGAAGGACCGGATCGCAACTTTCTGGGGATCGACGAACCCTGGTGCCATCCGGACCATGCTGGTGTCTATGTCCTGCCGGCTCCGTATGAGCACACCTCCAGCTACATCCGTGGTTCAGACCGCGGACCCTCCGCGATCCTTGAAGCCTCCGCTCAGGTGGAATTCTATGACGAACAATTGCGATGCGAGCCCTATCGGGAATGGGGTGGCGTGGCCACGGCATCTCCGTTGGAGCTGAACGGCAAGGTCGATCGCGCTGCCGTCGATGCGATTGAGGCGTTTGTGTCACCGCATGTCGGATCCGGACGGTTTCTGGTCACCCTGACGGGGGAACACACCGGTGCGTTGGGTGCGATTCGCGCCCATGCCAAGCAATATCCGCAGATGACGGTCGTGCAAATCGACGCCCATGGCGATCTGCGCGAGGCCTATCAGGACAATCCATTCAGCCATGCCAGTGTCATGGCGCGGGTGGTGGATGACGGATTACCGCTCGTGCAGGTGGGGATCCGATCGATCAGTTCTGAAGAGATCGCTCGTATCGACAGGACGGACCGCATCAAGACGTTCTTCGCGGCAAGCATACTCGACCCATCCGGTCCGTATGAGGGGAAAGCGGCGAAGTGGATTCCTGACGTCGTGGCGGCCTGCCGGACGCCGGTGTACCTGACGTTCGATTGCGATGGGTTGGATGCGTCGATTATTCCGGCCTTGGGCACTCCCGAGCCTGGAGGGCTTGGATGGTACGACACCCTCAATCTCATCACGGCTCTTGCCGACGGACCAGGGATCGTGGGGATGGATATCAGCGAGATCGCCCCCATTGAAGGATTTGTCGCGCCGCAATTTTCTATTGCGCGGTTGATTTACCGCATGCTCGGTCGCATCAGGGCCGGTCGCCGCGTCCATTGAGCCGGATACTGAAACAAGTCGTCCGCTTCGTTCTCGCTTCACTCAGACGCTCGACGTACATAGAGACGTACGACTCGCGTCTTCGCTCGCTGCGGCCTTGCTGACAACCTGTTTGAGTATCCGGCGATGAGGCTGATTCACCGTGGCTCAGACGATCCGTATCAATAAGTTCTTCACCGAACAGGGGATCTGTTCTCGGCGTGAAGCTGATCGATTGGTCGAGTCCGGACTGATCACGATCAACGGCCGTGTGGCCAAGCTCGGCGACCAGGTCGAGCCATCGGACGTCATCGCCCGCGAGGGCCAAGTCCTACCCTGGGGGAGAGCTTCCCTTTATATCAAGTACCATAAGCCGGTCGGTGTCACGACGACGAGCGAATCGCACGTTGCTCGAAACATCATTGCCGAAATCGGGCATCCTGAACGGATTTTTCCGATCGGGCGGCTCGACAAGGATTCATCCGGGCTCATCCTACTGACGAACGACGGCGACATCGTGAACGAGATCCTCCGTGCTGAATTCGGACACGAGCGAGAGTATCTCGTGCGGGTGGATCGTCCGTTCGATCAGGCCTTTCTGGATCACATGGCGGAGGGCGTGGTGATTCTCGGCAGCCGGACGAAACCCTGCCGAATGAGTCGAGTCGGGCGTGACCGTTTCCGCATTGTCTTGACCGAGGGACGGAATCGGCAGATCAGACGGATGTGCCAAGCGCTTGGCTATCGGGTCATCATGCTGCATCGAACCAGGATCATGCACATCACGGTCGATGGCCTCGGCGCCAGCGAGTGGAAGGAACTCACGAGTCAGGAGCGAGAGCAACTGCTGAAAGCCGTCGGACGCCTTCAGGTGTGATGGGGTTTCTGCTAGGCGTGAACCGCCTAGCTGGGAGGTTTTTAGAAAGCCCGTATCCCACAGGGTGTTCAACACCCTGTCAGCAGAGCAACTCGCGTCGGGCGGTACGGACAAGCGCAAGGACAGCCGGGTGCTTCAGTCGCCGTTCAACGGTGATCGCGTAGAAATGTTGGATGAGTCCGTCCAGCCGTCCAACCACCTGCACCTGATATTGGCGACAGATCTCCTTTTCGATCACCGTGGCGCCGGGGAAGATCCCATGGCCGTCCTGACCGAAGGCTTTGAGCGTCGCACTGTCGTCGAACTCGCCGATCACGGTGGGATGCATGCCATGGTTCACCAGCCATTGGTCCATCAAGCGACGAAGCACGGCGCTCGAGGTGGGGAGGAGGAGCGGTGCGCTGCGGAGTGACTCGGGAAAGTCTCGGCGATACTGGGCGGCCAGCCTTGCCGTGGCGAACAGGGTCACGCCCGATTCGCCCAACGGATGGTTGTACGCATGCTCCTTCACGCCGGGTGGAGCCGGAGTATCGGCGATCACCAAATCCGACCGATGGGCGGCCAGATCGGTCAGAAGCTGGCGTAGTTTATCCTCTTGGCAGATCAAGCGTGTCGGCTTATAGAGCTTGAGGGCGGATTTGAGCAGTTGGGTGGCGAGCGGTTTAGGAACTGCGTCGGCAATGCCCACGACGAGACGCGTCGGCTGTCCGTTCCCCTGCCCCCGCACGGTATTCATCAGCTCTTGCCCGGTTGCGAAGATGTCTTCAGCGTACTTGAACACGAGCTGGCCCATTTCAGTCAGCACCAAACGCCGGCCAGTTCGAATGAACAGCTTTTCGCCCAAAGTATTTTCCAGCAGATGGATCTGTCCGCTGACGGTGGGTTGAGCGAGACGGAGCTCTTCGCAGGCTTTCGTTACTGTCCCGTGTTTGGCGACGGACCAGAAATAGAGGAGATGATGATAGTTCAGCCAATCCATATGGTCCTGAGCCCCCGGGAGGAGGCGGTACTATACCATCGGATTAATCGATACCACAAATCTGTTTTATCTATTTTGAAAAAAGAAGGGGAGGTTGCTACTGTGTGCGCCGTCCGCCGAATGTATACGAGAGGAGCATCCCACATGGTCGCACTGGTGTTGGCTCTGGTAGTAATTCTGCCAATGACTGCGATGGCGGAGCCGGTGATCGACTCGGGCTCCATGAAGGCTCAGTCGACTCGCACCGAACCTCTGACCATTGGGGAAGTGCTGGCGCGTATTGAGTTGACCCATCCCCTGCTTCAGGCCACGGGAGCCGAGCGCACGAAGGCCCGGGCAAAAATCCTCAAGGCGCTCGGGGCCTGGGAGCCGCAGGTCAAGAACTATACACAGTTCGAGCGCTATACTAACTGGAATCTTACGACGGCGTTCGACATTCCAAATCAACATACGATTGGCTATGCCGACAGCACGGTCGAGGTCGGGCATCCTTGGGGCTTCAGGGTCGCCGGTGGACTTCGCAGCGGCTTCGGGGATCGTGAAAGTATCAACCGTATTGCGCTGCCCCCTGATCTGCGCGCTGGCTATCATGCGCAACACCTCTACTACAGTGGGACCATCCATTTCTTACGAGACTTCATGGTCAACGAAGAGAACGCCGAATTTCAAAGGGCCGAGCTCGCGGGGCCGCAAGCAGAGATCAAGGTGGCGCAGAAACGGCAAGACCTCTACTTGGCTGGAGCCGTGCAGTACTGGGATTGGCAGGTCGCCGTTAAGCAAGCGGATGTCGTGAAGCGTGCCCAAGCTGTGGCTGAAGAGCGCTTAGTTCAGATCGAAGGGTTGGCGAAGGGCGGGAAGGTTGCTCCACTCGATGCCATTGAGGCGAACCAAGAGGTTCAGGTCCGGCGAGAGGCCGCCATCGCCGCGCAACGGAAGGTGGAGTATGAGCAGTACAAACTATCCCTCTTTCTCTGGGAGAACGGCGAGCCGGTGACGCCGCGACGGGAATGGGCACCGGAATTCCAGGGGGAAACGCCGCTCCCGACCAACGCGGAGGTCGCAGGCTATAAAGCAGAGGCGAAAGAAGTGCGGCCGGAAGTGCGGGACCTCTACGTCGAAGCTAAGCTCAACAACATCGATATGAAGCTAGCCAAGAACAAGCTGCTCCCGACGTTGGATCTGGAGGGGGGGCCGACCGGGGGCGCTGCAGACTGGTTGGTGGGACTCGGGTATCGGGTCGGCGTGCACACCGAGATGCCGCTGTTCCAACGAGGAGCGCGCGGGAAGGTCATGGCTGCCGAAGTGGCTCAGCAACAATTGGCGTTGAAGCAGCTGTACACCGAGCAACAAGTTACCTTTGACGTGGACAACTGGCTCTCGGCCCAAGTGCGCGCCAGAGATCGGGTGACCGCGGCGACGGAAGCGCTGCGGTTGGCGAAGACACTGGAAGAAGGTGAACGGACCCGATTCAATATGGGCGCGACCAGCGTCCTCTTTGTCAACCTCCGTGAACGCCACGTGGTGGAGCAGGCGTACCAGCTGTATCGGGCGCAGGCCGACTACGCCGTGGCGCGTGGAGGGATGCTGTGGGCTCGTGGGCTGTTGTCAAAACCGTGGCCCGAAAGCGAATTGGCTAGGTACGGCAACCCGCTGACGGCAGCGGGCATGAACGGCTTCAAACAACCGGGTCGCGATTAATCCGGCACAAGGAGCATCTGTCGATGACCGCTTTCTTACTCGTGATTCTGATCTTGCTTCCCGTGACGACCCTGGCGGCACCGGTACACGATTCCAGCGCGTTGAAGGCGCAGTCCGTCCGCACCGAGCTTCTGACCATCAGCGAAGTGCTCGCACGTATTGAGTTGACCCATCCGCTCCTTCGGGCGACCGGCGTTGAACGGATGCAGGCCCGGGCAAAAATCTTAAAGGCGCTCGGGGCCTGGGAACCACAGTTTAAGAACAGGACAGAGGCCGATCGCTATCAGACGTGGAACTTTCTGGCCTTCATCAATACGACGACGGGGGGTTATAACGACAGCACGATCGATATGGGACATCCCTGGGGCTTCAGGCTCAATGGCGGGATCCGCAACGGGTTTGGGGATCGTGTCAACCAAGGCGCCCATGCGTACATCCCGAATGATGGGCTGCTCTTCTGGCATAACCAACAAATGCTTATCGGGGGCGAGGCCCACCTGCTGCGTGGATTCATGATGAACGAGGAGTACGCCGACTTCCAGAAGGCCGAACTCGCGGGGCCGCAGGCGGAGATCGCGGTGGCGCAGAAGCGGCAAGACCTCTACCTCGCCGGCGCCGTACAGTACTGGGATTGGCAGGTTGCCGTTAAGCAAGCGGATATCGTGAAGCGCACCCTGGCTGTGGCTGAAGAACGGTTCACACAGATCGAGGGACAGGCGAAGAGGGGGTTGTCCTCGCCGCTCGATGTCATTGAAGCCAACAAAGAGGTTCAGGTTCGGCGAGAAGCTGCCATCGCCGCGCAACGGAAGGTGGAGTATGAGCAGTACAAGCTCTCCCTCTTCCTCTGGGAGAACGGCGAGCCGGTGACCCCCCGGGCAGAATGGGCACCGGAATTTCAGGGCGAAACACCGCTTCCGACCAACGAGGAGATTGCAGCCTATAAAGTGGAGGCAAAGGAAGTGCGTCCTGAAGTGCGGGACCTCTACATCGAAGCCAAGAAGAATAATATCGACATTAAGCTTGCCAAAAACTACCTGCTCCCGAAGTTTGATTTTAAGGGGGGGCAAATGGAGGCCAGCGCGGACTGGAATGTGGGAGTCGGGTATCGGGTCGAATCGTGGTTTGCGGTGCCGATTTTCCAGCGGGAAGGGCGGGGGAAGGTCCTGTACGCGGAGGCGGACCAGCAGCAATTGGCCTTCAAGCAGCTGTACACCGAGCAACAAGTCAGCATCGACGTGGATAACTGGCTCTCGGCTCAAGTGCGCGCCAGAGACCGGGTGAAGGCGGCGACGGAAGCCTTACGATTAGCCAAGACGTTGGAGGAGGGCGAGCGGACCCGGTTCAATATGGGCGCAAGCACGGTCCTCTTCGTGAACCTCCGTGAGCGCAACGTCGTTCAACATGCGTACCAGCTCTATCGGGCACAGGCCGACTACGCCGTGGCGCGTGGAGGCATGTTGTGGGCGAGGGGGGCCTTGTCGAAGCCTTGGCCTGAAAACGAGTTGGCCAAGTACGGGAACCCGTTGACGGCGGCGGGCATGAACGGCTTTAAACAACCGGGCCGCGATTAATTCCGCAACAAAGGAGCATCCTTCCTTGATCTTTCTCTTGTTGTTCTCGTTGATGATGGTGCCGGCGATCGCACTGGGGGAGCCGGTGCTCGACTCGAGTGTCATGCAGGCTCAGTCAACTCGCACCGCTCCCCTGACTATTGAAGAGGTATTGGCCAGGATTGAGTTGACCCATCCGCTGCTCCGGGCGACCGGACTGGAGCGGGCGCAGGCTCGGGCGAAAGTCTTAAAAGCGTTGGGTGCCTGGGAGCCGAAATTTAAGAACGAAATCGAGTACGATCGGTATCAAACCTACAATCTGACGAACGCGACCGGCCTGAATAGCTTAAGCGCTGGCTATGTCGATACCATGCTCAAGATCGGCCACCCTTGGGGCTTGGAGCTCTTCGGCGGTATCCGTAACGTTTTCGGGGATCGTGCGACGCTCATGGGGAACAGAGCCTACCCTATTACTGATGAACGTAACGTCCAGAGTCCTGGGATTGCGGTCCCTCAAGACTTTCAATTGTTCTATCCGCAGCAAATGGGCATAGTCGGTGGAAGAATTAATCTCCTGCGGGGGTTCATGATTAATGAAGAGTATGCCGAGCTCCAGCAGGCAGAACTCGCTGGCCCACAAGCGGAGGTGAAGGTGGCTCAGAAACGGCAGGATCTCTATCTTGCCGGGGCGGTTCAATACTGGGATTGGCAGGTTGTGGTCAAGCAAGCCGATGTGGTCAAGCGTGCGCTGGCTATTGCGGAGGAACGCTATCGTATGGTGGAGGGCCGAGCCAAGTCCGGCGCGGTCGCTCCGATCGACGTGGTCGAAGCTCGAGAAGAAGTTCAGCGGCGTCGTGAGGCTGCCATTGCTGCGCAACGGAAGGTGGAGTATGAGCAATATAAACTCGCGCTCTTTCTCTGGGAGAACGGCGAGCCGGTGACACCTCGCCCGGAATGGGCTCCGGAATTTCAGGGGGAAACACCATTGCCGACCGAAGACGACGTGGCGGCCTTTAAGGTCGAAGCCACGGAGGATCGTCCGGAAGTGCGCGATCTCTACATAGAAGCCAGATTGAACAATATCGAAATCAAACTGGCGAAGAATAGTCTGCTTCCAAAGCTCACAGTTGAAGGTGGCCCGGCAATCGGCGCGATCTATTGGGTCGGTGGGATCGGCTACCGAATGGCTGCTCTCTTCAGCATGCCGCTGTTCAATCGAGCTGCCCGAGGAAAGGTCCTTCACGCAGAAGCTGAGCAGACACGGTTGGCGTATAAGCAAGTCTACACTGAGCGGCAAGTCCAGATTGAGGTGGACAACTGGCTCTCGGCCATCGTGAGGGCCAGAGATCGAGTCAAGGCCTCGACCGAGGCTCTGCGCTTGGCCAAGACCTTGGAGGAAGGCGAACGAGCCAGGTTTAATATGGGCGCGACGAGCGTACTCTTCGTCAACCTCCGAGAGCGTGCGGTGGTTGAAGCGGCGTACGAACTCTACCGGGCGCAGGCGGATTATGCAGTGGCTCGTGGAGGGATGCTGTGGGCCAGGGGGGCCTTATCCAAGCCGTTGGCCGACAGCGTGCTTGCCAAATACGGTGACCGGGTCCATTCTGCAGGTGCGTCGGGGAGAAAGGTTCCAGGACGCGATTAAGTGTGCCGCATCTGCTTCGTGGTATCGCGTAGTTCATTTGGTGGGCTTGGAAGTTGATCGAGGAATAGATTAAGTTCCGCTTGTATACAACGTTAGCAAGGGGCCAATGATTCACATTCTGACATTTTACTGGGGGTGCTCATGAACGAACCTCAGGGCGTTAGCAACCAGGGCCTGTTCGAAGCGCTGATGAAACAGTTGTCCGTGGCCGTCCGGGCTGAGAAAAAGATTATGAGTCTGCTTTTCTCCTATGCCCTGGCCGTCGGCTTCTTCTCTCTGATCATTCCGTTGACCGTGCAGGAATTGGTCAGCACCTTTTCCTACGCGATTCAACCGGTCATGATCTGGACACTGACGGGCATTATGTTTTCAGTGTTGCTGTTCGTCGGTCTGTTCAAGACCTTCCACTTTTACGCGGTGGACGTTGTCCAGCGCCGGATCTTTGCACGTGTGGCGGTGGCGATGGTCGAGGCGCTGCCCCGTAATCGATTTAAAGGGGCTAGACCGGAAATCGCGAACTACTTTATCGAAACGGTCTTCATGCAGCGGGCGCTTTCCACGCTGCTCATCGATCTGTTGAACGTGGTGGTGGGCGGAACGGTCGGGATGATCATGCTGGTTGTCTACCACCCCTATTTCCTCATATATAACCTGGTGCTCATGGCCGGCTTTGGGATCACGTTTTTCGTGCTCTCCCGTGGCGCACTGAAAACCACCCTCGCGATGTCTCACGCCAAGTACGACGTCTTCAATTTTATCCAAGAGGTGTCGCGCAATGCCTTGCAATTGAAGGCGACCGACAGCAAACCGTTTCTTATCCAGAAGACCGACGCACTGGTCAGCCGGTATGTCGAAACTCGGAAGGCGCGGTTTGCCGTGCTGGTGCGGCAGTATATCGGGTCTGTGGGAGGACAAGCCATCGCACAGGCCGGTGCGCTCTCCCTCTCAGGCTCGCTCTTGGCCTCAGGACAATTGACACTTGGGCAGTTAGTCGCAGTCCAAGCGGTCGTCAGCGCATTGGTCATCAATTTTGACTCGCTGATCAAGAACATGGGCTACATCTACTATTTCTTTGCTTCGCTCACCCACCTTGATGAGGTGTTCAGCCAGGAGCAGGATTACGTCTCGACCGAATCTACCGTGGCGCTGCCGAAGCATCTCGGTCAAGGAGTTCGCGTGACCTGCAAAGGGGTGAGTTTGGTTCACAGCGGTGTGGCCGTGTTCGATGGCTTCAACCTGGATGTGGCTCCCGGTGAGAAGCTTGGGATTTATGCCAAAACAACAGGTGCGAAAACGGCATTGGCAAGGGTGCTTGGTGGACTTGAAGTGCCGACCGGTGGCGTTGTGCAATATAACGGCGTCGATCTCCGTTACATCGATCCCAGTGCGATCAATCAGTGCCGCAGTGTGATGATTGACTCGCAGTTGTCCCTGGTCAAAGGCACGATCGAAGAAAATATCGTGATGGGCCGCTCCTATGTCACGTATGATGACCTGAACTGGGCTCTCCGCTTCACGGAGCTGGAAGAGGATATCGAGGGGCTTCCACGCGGAGTGAAGTCCGATATCTCCTCACTGGGGGAGTCATTGTCGCCGACGCATGTGGTGCAGATTCTTCTGGCCCGTGCGATTCTTGGCCGTCCGCAAGTGCTCGTGTTTGATGGGTTGATTCATTCCCTTGAGCCATCGTTGCGTGAGCGGATTTTACGACGGCTTTGCTCGAAGGATGAGGCCTGGTCGGTGATCTTTGTGTCGACCGATCCGA
>JAMXAU010000063.1 GCA_024281365.1 Nitrospira sp. | reverse complement strand
CAGCATTTGCCCAACAGTGGGCCCGTCAACCGCCGGCGGCATGAGGCTGCAACCGATGGCGTCCACTATTGACGACCGAGGTCATTCACACACCTCCGTCACATCCTTTTCGGCTCTTGGTCATTTCCCAAGCCTTTCAGCGGCGACACTCCATCCGACCGACCATCAAGAGGCATCTGCGGTACACACCGCTTCTTGCAATACTGAGAACCCATTTCATCGACACTGAGAGACAAACTCGAAATGTATCTATTGCTTGAGTTGACGACAACGCCAAGACGTGTTGATAATGAGAACAGACGACGGGGTTGATACGAAAAGGAGGGTATTCATCATGAAGGCAAAAGATGGGGTTATCACCATTTTAAATAAGGTTTTGACCGCAGACCTGACGGCCATCAATCAGTACTTCGTTCACGCCAAGATGTGTGAGAACTGGGGCTATGAACGGCTCCATCGCAAGGTGCGAGAGCGAAGTATTGATGAAATGAAGGATGCCGATGAACTGATCGGTCATATCCTCTATTTGGAAGGGGTCCCGAATGTGCAGCGCATGAACACGGTCCAAGTTGGTGAGACCGTTGCAGAACAACTGAAATTAGACTTGAAGGCTGAACAGGAGATGCTGACTCTGCTGAATGAAGGAATCGTTCACTGCACAAAAGTAACGGACTTCACGACTCGACACATGTTGGAAGATATGGCGAAGGATGTCGATGCACATATCGATTGGATCGAAACTCAACTGGAAACCATCAAACAGGTTGGGCTTGAGAACTACCTCGCTGAACAGATTAAACACGAATCTTGAGGGAGATGCATGAAGGCCAAAGAAGGGGTCCTGGAACAACTCAATCATATACTCACTGCCGAGCTGACCGCCATACATCAATACCTGCTGCATGCGGGCCTCTGTAAAAACTGGGGATATGAACGACTTTATGAGTATTACAGCCATCTCGCAAACGACGAGATGCAGCACTCGGCAGGACTTGTTCATCATATTCTGTATTTGGACGGCACGCCGGAGATGGAACGTCTTGAATCTGTGACGCATGGAAAAGATGTCGTAGCGTTATTTCGGGCCGATCTTGAATTTGAACGCGAAGACGTCGAATTGCTTCGCACAGCCATTTCCCACTGTGCCACAGTCAACGATTTTACCACTCGACATCTGCTGGAGCACATGCTTGAAGACACGGAGAGCCATATTGATTGGTTCGAGACAAGACTTCGAACCATCGACCAAGTTGGTCTTGAACGATTTCTTTCGGAACAGATCAAGAAGTAAGTACCTGTTGGTCTTGAACATAGGCCGCCCCCTGGTCCGTCGTAACCCGGCTGAAGACGAGGAGCGGCCAGTGTCCTTGTCAACGTCTGCTCGCCCGTAGCCCGTGACTGTCCTCCATAAACACTGAGCGCCCACGAACTTGCCCACCTTTTCCGGCTCCTGTATGATGAAAAACATTCGAACTCACGTTCAACGAAGCCGATAGACATGGGCACGACGCAGGGTAGTGTACTTTCTCGAAAGACAGCATAAGACACATGAATGCCCCATCAGCTCCTGTTTCCTTCTCACGGTGGCTTCGTTCTGTTGCTCAAGTAGCCGTCCGCCATTTCCCTGGCCCCACTACGCTCGATAGCCACCGAGTCAGGGATTATGCAATTGCCGCCTTCACGTTCTTCAGCGTGGCAATCAGTTGTGTCATGGAGATCAGTGCCAGCGTCGAACGCCAGCACCTCCTTGGAGTCTGCGCGTGGATCTTTCTCGTCGCTTTACTGATTGGCGAGAATCGAGAAACCAGAACGCAAGTTGCCATTGCCGTTCTCTTTGCAACCATTGGTGAGCACTTCGCCTCTATTTATATGGGAGGCTACACCTACCGTTTTGAAAATGTGCCCGCCTACGTCCCGCCAGGACATGGGATGGTCTATCTCACCGCAGTTGCACTGGCACGGTCGGCCTTGTTTATGCGGCACCCTGGGAAAATCGCTCTGTTTGTCATTGGAGTCTGGGGAACTTGGTCGCTGTGGGGAGTCAGTGGCTATCCAAACCGCGGGGATTGGGTTGGGGCCTTGTTGTTTGTAATTTTTCTAGTCTGGCTGCTGATCGGTCGCTCACCGATGGTTTACCTGGCAGCGTTCTTTATCACGACCTGGCTTGAATTGATCGGCACCGCAGTCGGTGCCTGGGAATGGGCCGCCATCGATCCTCTCTTGGGATGGCCTCAGGGAAATCCCCCGAGTGGCGCAGGTGCCTGGTACTGTCTCGTGGATGCCGTGGCGATCGGCGGAGCCGGACCAACCTTGCGAAGCATGAAGCGGCTCGCCCACTGGTACAAGTCAGGATGGGGTTTGAAGAGGATCGGCGAATGGTGAAATTGTCAAAGCCGAACTCTTGGTGGTCCCCATGGGACCATGAACAACCAGGAAGCGAGAGGTAATCCGGATGAGGTGGTTTTTGTGAACACGGATCTCACCGCCACGGTCATCTCCCTACAAGTCGGCCTCCCACAGTGTATGACCTCAGCAGATTTTTTGGATCAATCGGGTTCCCTTCAAGAGTGGACCACCGGCTTCGTCAAGAAGTCCACCACCGAATCGATTTGGTTGGGAACGCTCAATCTTACGGGTGATGGGCAAGCGGATCTCGTCAATCACGGTGGCCTAGACAAGGCCGTCAACATCTACCCACATGAACATTATGCGTATTGGGAACATACCGTCGGGTTCACTCCGCTCCCCATGGGTGGCTTTGGTGAAAACTTGACCACGCAAGGTCTCTTGGAGCAGGACGTGTGCATCGGTGACGTCTTTCAGCTTGAAGAGGCTACGGTACAAATTTCTCAGCCTCGACAACCCTGCTGGAAACTGGCTCGCTATTGGCGCATCAAGGACCTAGCCGTGCGGGTTCAGGAAACAGGTCGCACAGGATGGTATTTTCGCGTCCTCACGGAGGGGCACGTCCAGGCAGGGAAGAAGCTGGTCCTTCAGGAACGTCCCTATCCACAGTGGACCGTGTCAGCCGCAAACCAGGTCATGCACCACCTGGTCCAAGACCGACAGGCCGCTCAGGAGCTGGCTAATTGTAAGGCCCTCTCATCTCGATGGCGGGAGAAACTCAGACAGCGGGCATTGACGGGAGCACCGGAAAACACGTCGCTCCGAGTGAATGGACCGGGGAAATAACACCTTTCATTGTACTACTTTCCTGGCATCAACGAACGAGGCCGTACATCAGTAATGATGCACGGCCTCGTCTCAAAATCCAACAATCGACGACCAAGAAAGTCGTAGCCCTACTCGTCCTCGTCGTCGTCTGCCTTCTTTTTCACTTCCTTGATCACCGGCTTCCCCTGCGCGATGCTGGCATTCAGATCATGCTCGGGAACCTTTTTATGCACCAGATTCTGGTGGCAATCAATACAGGTGGCTCCTTCGCTTTGCATCTTCGCATGTGCTGCCTTGGCTGACGCCCCAGGCGGCTTCGTATTCTTGTGGCAAGCGCGGCACGTGAGACTATCCCACTCCTTGAGCTTCATCCGTGCGCGAAACGCGGCTTCCGGACGATGCTCGTTGAACTTTTCGACCGTCGAATAGTCAGTGGTGAATTCTTTGATCAAGAACGGAACACCATCCACCACATGAGTCCACACAGCCTTATGGAAATTCGACAGCCCCTGCGGGACATGGCAGTCCTTACAACCGGGATCCATACCAATGGCCCCCCAATGTGAAGACTTCTTCAACTCCTCATAGGGATAGATTTCAGAGTGACAACTGATACAAAACTCAGTCCTAGAGATAGCCGCTTCACCGCCGAAGACGACAGTGATGAACCCTATCCCCAGAACTGCTCCAGCTATTAACGTTCCGAGCTTTGGCATTGTTATTCGTCCCCACCCTTATCAGACTTCACCGCTGGCTTTGCGGCCTTTTGGAATTCCTCATGGAACTTCGGCATTGGTGGGCCAGTGAATGTCCCTGCAAGCTTGAAATGCGTGTGCATCGCCTTGTCGTCTCGCACATACTTCTCAAAATCAAACGAGTATTTCTTGTCGACGGTCGGTGTGAACGGAGTATAGGGCTTCTTCGCACCCTTCCAGGGCGACCCTTCATAATTTAAGTGGCAGGCATTACACTTTTCTTGAAACTCAAAATCCTGCCCAGCCTCAACTAAACTGGCACGTTCGGTAGTTTTCTGTGACTTCTCGAAGGCTTCGCCAGCTTTCCGGTGAATCTTACGGTAGTCACTTCCTGCTCCGTGACAGGATTCGCACCCAACGCCGGTCAAGAATTTCTCCGGCTCTTCGATGACGTACCCACCTTCCTTACCGAACCCGTCGACGTGGCATCCAACGCAATCCTTGTCTTTTGTGTAGTCCTTTTTAGGGTCAAGCTTGGCCTTGACCATCGCCTCGTCCTTCTTCTTACCTCTGCTAGGCTTGAGCGACTCCATTGCCTTCCCATGCAACGTCTTCTCCCAGGCTTCGCCCTCGCCCTTATGGCAATTGAAACACTTTTTCCTGCCTTCGAACGTCCCGTCGGCTGAGGCGGCCCCAGCCATGATAAGGAATACCGCTGCAGCGGCCAATCCAGATAAAATGCGGTAATTCACGGCATCTCCTTTCCGATAGATGTATGAATAGGACCCTTTTGATTGCTATTCCAATACTGAGCAGTATGATCGTACAACATTTCCATTTCCACTTGCACTCGCTACTGACAGGATCAGTTTACCATGATGAAATTCAGAACTGCTAGCCCGATATTTTGGATTACAAGACTCAGGAGGGATTGTGAGCAGCTGGAATCCGGTACACCCAGTAGCCGCCATGCTTATGGACAAGTTGTAACGCTTCGAAGTCAATAGGCGTTGAATTCATCAGCGGCAACATTTGAGCGAGTAAAATTTTCCCATTCTTACTCTGGTTGAGGAAATAGGCACGTACCACCTTTTCAGAAAGGGACTGGAGAGTATAGGTGTCGTAACCATATTCCTTCATCCACGCTTTCACTTGATTGGCCAGTCCATGAACATTCCCGGTTAGCGGAAAATCCTTGAACGCAACTTCCATTCGATCCGGTCGCAGAAGACCGACTTTATAAAGGTCGGTTGGATGTACGACAATATAGGCTTCTCTTGATCCGGCTAATTCGCGAAGCAGTGCAGCGCCTTTCGTGGGCTCTGATGAAAGCGCATCAATAAATTGCTGAAATTTCTGAACTTCTTCCGTTGATCCCTGGTCACCCCAAAACTGCCGCTCATATTCGGCGATAACAGGAACACGATCTTTCCAATAGGATGGTGTGATCAGAGGCTGTCCGAGATGAGACGTAAACAGCGTTTCCCGCTCAGACAGTAGGTGAAGCTGTCGTGAAATGTCCCACCAGGCCAAGACCAGACCTTCTTGGGGAACATGCTGGGTGAGATCGGTGCCGATAGTAGCCAACTCGGCAAGCTCTCCGCCCATAAACCCGATTGGTTCTGAGACCAAACTTTCCCAGTTCAATAAGACAGAACTGCCATTCGCCTTCGTAGCACGATACACAACCGCAATCGGCTTCTCGACGGACTGAACTCGCAGCTCATATTTACTGATCTTTAAGTCTGGCCATGCTTGCAACGGAAGGTTTGGGAACTTTGATATCCCACCCTCATCAACAAGCTGATAGCTGTACGGAACGGGAGCAGGTTTAAACCAGAGGTAGGAAAACCAGCCCAGTAAAAAAAGGCCTCCCGCCACCAGGAAGAGTCCTAGTGACGGGAGGAACTTCTGCGCCCCTGAGAGACGGGTGACGGACTCACTCAGGGACGACGTCGACACGGCAACTACTTCTTATTCCGGCGCCAGCCGGCGAGCGCCAGCGTCCCCGCCAGCATCATGCCGCCGCCGATGCCGCCCAGGGAGATCTTGCCGGTCTCGCTGTCGAGATCCAGCAGCCCGCTCTTCATGTGGCCTTCCAACTTGGCCACCCGCGCTTGCAGATCCAACTTCTCTTTCAAGCGCGTGTCGTCATCCATGATCTCCACATAGGCCCGGTTCATCGCGGCCCATCCCACCGTATAGGTGTAGCCCCAGTACTGGTGGGCCAAGCTCACGTGCAACTGCACCAAGTGGTCTTCCGCCATTTCAAACAACCGCAACTCATTGGCCGCCGGATTGTTCCCCTTCGACCAATAAATCTGGAAGAACTTCTCGAACCCATCGGTCTCCGGTGCCGGGGGCGCCGGGCGATTGGTCTTTTGGCCGGTCAACAACCCGGCCTTGTACTGCTCTTCCACCACATGGTGGGCTTCATCGTACTTGTCCAAGCCGGAGAAGGTCCCGTTGTCCATGAACTCCATCCAGGCTCGGGCATAGGTCTCCGAGTGGCAATTGGTGCAGGTCTTCACCCACGCATCATTGCGCTTCTCGGCCCAGTCGGTCTTGATGTTCTCCCGAATGCCCGGCACGAAGGGATAGTTGGCCCAGCGCACTTTCCGCACGATGTTGTGGGCGATCTTGCCTTGATACTCCATGTGGCAGTATTGGCAGGTCGGCGCGGTCTCGGCCCCCTTGGCCATGGCTTCCTTGATCGGAATATTGAAGTTCCACTTGTCTCTATCCCGTTGATACTTCAACCCGTGCTTCGACAGGCTGTAGGCTTCCCAGTTGTTGTGGTCCGCCCCGCTGTGACACTGGGCGCAGACTTCCGGCTTCCGGGATTCCGCCACGTTGAAGTCATGCCGCGCATGGCACGTATCGCACTTGTTCTGATTGACGTGGCAGCCCGTGCAGCCGTCGGCGATCTCGCGCTGCGGCATGCCCGCATAGACTTCCACTTCCACGTTGGCCTTGTAGTCCAACGCGTGCGACGGACGGCCCTTCGGCCACTGATCCTTCGGCCACGTGATCGTATCCCGCTCGGATTCGCGCTCGGCAAATTCCTGCAAGTGGCAGGCGCCGCAGGTGTCGGCCGTGGCCAACTTGATGTCCTTGCGGTGGTCCGCCTTCTTCGTGGTGTTGATGTCCACATGGCAATCAATACAGCCCACTTCTTTCAGCTTCTCCCCCTTGCCCAGCTTGCCCAAGGACCGGAGGTTCTCTTCGACGGCCTCCAGCTTCGCCTTCTTATAGAAGGTGTCGTCCTTCGGGGTCAGCTTCCGGATCTTGTCCAGGTTCGCGTGGGTGCTCTTCTTCCACGCCGCCACCCAGCCCGGGGATTCATCGGTGTGGCACTTCACGCACTGCTCGCGGCTGGCCACTTCCTTCACCGCTTGCGGCGGCTTATAGAACGTGTGCGGGTCAAAGTACCGACTGAAGGAGACCGGTTGCCAATAGTCTCCATACTTCCCCTTGCCTACACCTTGCGCGGGGTCAAGGTACCGCTTGAGGAGCGCTTCATACAGCTCCTTGGGCGAGGCCGATCGATCGATCTTGAGCGCCTCATAGGTTTCCTTCGGCACGGTGGGGAAATTCGCCTGGGCCTGGGCGGCTAGCAGCACGCCACAGATCACCAGCGCATACTTCACCATGTGTTTTACCGTCACAGCTCGACTCCTTCCGTTTGATGGCCAGTGCGCTCTGTCCTTCAACAAACTCTCACTCATTGCACGCTTGTATCTACTTACTTCTATTGCGCAAAATTAGAAATAGAATGGCGGCGAAATATAGCTCAGCCCCATCCGAGTGTCAAGAAATTTTCATGCGTCGCGATCGGAGAACGTCGCAGATTTCTTCATCAAAACCATAAGGATTCCACTTCGGTCACGGACGCTCCCGATCGATGACGACCGTAATGTTTTCAGCACCAGGCTTGATCGGCTGGCTCATTCCTTCGAGATCCCCACTTTCCGCCATTGCCCTTCCGGATTTCGATAGGCGCGCGACGATAACAACGGTGTCGATATCCGACAATTTTCTCGACGGCATCGGGCTCGTAGAGTCATCAAGCCGGAAGGTAAACGGGAGATCCTTTCTCGATGCCCTCACAATAGACACCGGCATCGGTGGACCCGCTACGTCCTTGGCAAAGACGAACAGCGTGTCGGGCAAAGAAGCCTTGTTCGCCAGATTCGGCCCTAATACCACCTTGCCTGTAATCGCGCGAGACTGGCCGGATGGCGCGGCCGCCTTGGCTGGCTTCGCCTGCTCCATCGGTGGATTCGCCACTAGCATATTCATGCTCGGCCCACCACCCATTCGCCGTTTCGCTTCGGCGATACTGGCCTTGAGCTGATCGGACGATTCTTGGTCATCAGCGGGAAGATACGTATGGGCATCCTCCCATTCCTTCGCTGCACGGGCAAAATCTTTCCGGTTATATGCAATCGTCCCTGATAACATGAGGGCCTTGACGTTGTGCGGATCAAGCTTCAACGCCTTTTGGATCAAGGTTTCCGGCCGCCCCTCAAGCTTACGCCCCTGATGCACCGCGAGGGCATCCGCATAGTCGGCGAGAAGACTCGCATTGTCGGGATCAAGCTTCGTCGCCCGTTCAAAGATGGGCACTGCATCCGCGTACCGCTCCATTGCCATGTAGGATCGCGCGAGCAACCCCCAGCCGACCGCGTCGTTGGGATTCTGCTCCAACTTCTTTCGCAATTGTTCGATCAGCTGGTTCAAACCCTCCGCCATCTGCGTATCGCCGCCGGGTCCCCCTTGAGAGGCTGCGGACACTGCCGGATGGGTCATGGCCGCAGGATTCCCCAACGTCCAATAGAGCACACCGCTGGACGCGGGAATAATCATTGCTAACGACAGCGCCACAAATCGAAGATTCACAAGTCCTCCCGTAGTCGTCGTTGAAGTATCAGTAGAACCGGTCTCTTCGAGTACGCGGCGCTCCAGTTCACTTCGTGCGGCCTGGTACTGCTCATCGGTCAGCAACCCACTGGCAAGATCTTGCTCCAGCTCCGAAAACTGCTGCCGATACACCGGCAGCTTCTTCTCCTGGTCGTTCGTCACGGTCGTCTGCCGCATCAACAGCGGGCGTAGGACAAGCCCTAGAATGGCAAGAGTCATGGCGGACACGATAGACCAGAATGTTACCGTCATGGACGCTTCCCTCCTTCGGCCAAAAGCTGTTCGACTCGTCGATGCTCGTCTTCCGTGACCGGCACATCGACTACCTTACCGGCCCGACGTCGCAACGTGATAATCAGCGCGGTCGCGCCGACAATCACCAGCACAAACGGCCCGACCCACAGAAGGGTCGTCGTGGCCTTGAGTGGCGGTCGGTACAAGACAAAGTCGCCATACCGCGCCGTCAGAAACTCGATGATCTCCTGATCACTCATGTTCTTCGCAATCATTTCCCTGACCTCCCGACGCAGGTCTTCGGCAAGCGGAGCGTTGGAATCGGCCAAGGTCTGGTTCTGGCAAACCAAACAGCGCAGTTCAACGGCAAGATGTTTGAGCCTTGCTTCGCTCGCCGGGTCATCAGCCAACGGCCTGGCTTCACCAGCCCAGACGGGCCCGGACAGAAACAGAGCGACGATGAGTGCGATCCATTGTATGTTCATTGTGCTTCAAGCTGCTTGACGAGGGGAATGATCTTTTTCTCAACGGTCTCAGGATCCAACGGACCAATTTGCTTGTACTGGATGACCCCTTGCTTATCGATCACGTAGGTCTCGGGCACTCCGTACACTCCATAGTTGATCCCGACCCGGCCTGCGTCATCCACGCCCACAATCGGATAGGGATTGCCCCACCGGCTCAACCAGGTCATCGCTTCGTCGCGTTGATCCTTATAATCCATGCCGTAGATCGGCACCTCCCCGGACTTCGCCAGATCCATCAGGACCGGATGCTCCGTCTTACACCCACTGCACCACGAAGCCCAAAAGTTGAGCAACCACACTTTCCCCTTCATATCCGCCGGCGAAAATACTTTTGATGGCTCGAACAACTGCGGCTGAGAGAAATCCGGTGCGGCCTTCCCGACGAGAGGAGATGGAATTTCCCGAGGATTGAGCTTCAGCCCGATCCCGAGAAACACCACGACAACAATAAAAATCGACAGCGGCAGGAGAAAGCGGTTCATGCCACTTTTCGCCTTGCTGCACGAGTAGCCGCAGGCACAGCCGGCTCTTGCCGACGCCAGGCAATGCGATACCGGCGATCGCTGATGGCGAGCACACCACCCAGCGCCATAATAAAACATCCGCCCCAAATCCAATCGACAAACGGCTTATGATAGAGCCGCACGCTCCAGGCTCCATCATCGAGCGGCTCCCCCAACGACACATACAGATCCCGTAGCAATCCGGCATCGATCGCCGCTTCGGTCATGATTTGGTTCTGAGCCGTATACCGCCGCTTCTCGGGATTGAGAACCGTCGTCTCTCGACCATCACGACTCACCGAGAAGTTCCCACGGGCCGCCGTGTAATTCGGGCCAACCACATCCTGCGCACCATCGAATCGGAACGTGTAGTCACCGATCGTCGCTGTCTCTCCCACATTCATCTTCACATCTTTTTCCGTTTCAAAGCCCTTCACCATGGTCACACCGACGATAAACACCGCGATGCCGCAATGCGCGACAAGCATCCCCCAATAGGATCTAGGCACAGAGGCCAACCGCTCTGTAAGGCTATTGCCGGCGACATGCGTCAACCGTTCTCGTAACGACACCACGGCCGTGGTGATGATCCAAATCGCCAGTAAGAGGCCAAGGCTGAGCAAGGGCGTCCAATTGCCCATGGCAATCGGCAATGTGATCGCCGTGACCACACTCACCCCGAACGCCCACCGCAAGCGCTTAGTCAGGTCTGGCACACTAGCCTTTTTCCACTGAGCAAGGGGACCGATTCCCATCAAGAAAATTGCTGGAGCCATCAACGGGACAAACACCGAGTCAAAATACGGAGGCCCAACGGAGATTTTTCCGAGGTCCAGCGCGTCCAAAAATAAGGGGTACAGCGTTCCTAACAGTACTGAGCCCATCGCCGCCACCAGCAACACGTTGTTCGCGAGCAACATTCCCTCACGCGACACCGACTCAAAACTGCCGCCCAACCCGACGCGCGGCGCCCGCCATGCATACAGGGCCAGCGACCCACCGATCACGATCGCTAAAAAAGCCAGAATGAACATCCCGCGCTTTGGGTCGGTTGCAAAGGCATGCACGGAAGTCAGCACACCCGACCGCACGAGGAATGTCCCAAGAAGACTCAACGAAAAGGCCATGATGGCCAGGAGAACCGTCCAGACTTTGAACCCACCTCGCTTGTCGGTGACGGCCAACGAATGAACCAACGCCGTCCCTGCCAGCCACGGCATGAAGGAGGCGTTCTCAACCGGGTCCCAGAACCACCAGCCGCCCCAACCCAACTCGTAATAGGCCCAGCCACTGCCCATCGCAATACCAACAGTCAGAAAGCACCACGCCACAGTCGTCCAGGGGCGAGACCAGCGGGCCCAGGCTGCATCGAGATTCCCCCCCAATAGCGCGGCAATGGCAAAGGCAAAGGCCACTGAGAACCCGACATACCCCATGTACAGCATCGGCGGATGGATCACCATGCCCGGATCCTGCAAGAGCGGATTGAGGTCACGTCCCTCAGCAGCAGCCGGAATCAGCCGCTCGAATGGGTTGGACACTGTCAGCATGAACAAAAGAAATCCGATACTGACGAGGCCCATCACACCGAGAATACGAGATCGTGTGGACTCGGGAAGATGAGCGGAGAACAGCGTGACCGCAAACATCCAGATGGTCAGGATCAGAGTCCATAGGAGCAGCGATCCTTCATGCGCGCCCCAGATAGCCGCCAGGCGATAATGAAGCGGAAGTTGCGAATTGCTTGTGGCCGCGACATACAGAACGGAGAAATCCTTCTCAGCAAACGCGTACGCGAGACAGCCGAACGCAGTGAGGACCAAGAGAAACTGTCCACGCGCCGCCGGCTTGGCCACGGCCATCAACGCCGAGTTCCCCACCGCCGCACCGTAGATAGGAAGAATGCCCTGCACCACGGCCACGCACAGTGCAAGAATCAACGCAAAATGACCGATCTCTGGAATCATAGTGAATCT
>JAMXAU010000062.1 GCA_024281365.1 Nitrospira sp. | reverse complement strand
CCGCTGGCCGGTGAGTTTGCGATGGTGCGAGATCTGGCCTGGATCAATCGTATTCCAGGCGATTGGGGGCTCGAAGTCGGAATGCTGGCCGAGGTCTACCGGAATTGCGCGCTGCGACGGATCTGCCAAGCCGATATCGCCGATGCCTATGAGCATAAGCATCAAACCCTCTCCACTCACAATCCGGACGCCGGTTTGTTGAAAATGTGCGTGGACATCACGAAATCGCTGTTCCGCAATCTGGCAAGCGAAGGGTTGGTTCTCTCAGAAAGTACGCTCAAAACCTTGCGCGCAACGTACCTGCAGGCCGCACAGGAAGCCATCAGTCGATACGAAAATGATGCAGCGATCAACAGCCTGCGGTTCGACCGCCACGAAGAGCGACGTGCGGTCGAGGTGTTTCTCCGCGGGATGACGCTCGCAACTGATAGCTTTCTTGAAGACCCCCTCGGTGTCCCCATGATTTCGAACTGGAGCCGTGTGACCCACGCCGTCCCAGATATTTTCCATCGGCTCATGGATGCGGTCGAGCAAGACCATGCCTGGGATCCTGCAGCGGAAACGCGACAGCCTGTCTCATGATGAACAACGGCCTGATTCCACTCACTGCTGAAACGGAAGATCTGCTGGATGCGGTCCACCATGCCGACATTCTGGTCGGCATTCCCAGCTTCAACAATGCGAAAACGATCGGCCATGTCGTTCGTGCGGTCGGCGCAGGCCTGGCCAAATATTTCCATGGGTATCGCGCCGTCCTGGTGAACTCAGACGGGGGCTCCACCGATGAAACGCCAGCCATGGTCGCCCATACCATGGTTGATCTCGAACCGCTCTTTATCAGCGATCGACAAAGCACTCTGCACCGGATTGTGACCCCGTATCATGGAATCCCCGGCAAGGGGAGCGCATTCCGCACCATTTTCGAGATCGCTCGACGGCTGAAAGTGAAAGCCTGTGCCGTGGTTGATTCGGATGTGCGGAGCATCACGCCTGAGTGGATGGAGCTGCTTCTTCGTCCCATCATCAAGGAAGGATACGATTACGTGGCGCCCTATTATCGACGCCACAAGTACGACGGCACCATCACGAACAGCATCGCCTATCCCTTGACTCGCGCCCTCTACGGCCAGGAAGTTCGTCAGCCGATCGGAGGAGATTTCGGATTCACCGGAGAACTCGCTCAGCACTATCTTGAAAAGCACGTGTGGGAGTCCGACGTCGCGCGGTTTGGCATCGACATTTGGATGACGACTGAAGCCATCACGAACGGCGCCAAGGTCTGCCAGAGTTTTCTCGGTGCCAAGATTCATGACCCGAAAGACCCAGCCGCAGACCTTTCCTCCAGGTCTAGGAGCCATGTTGCGACAGGTCGTAGGAGCCTCTTCGGCTTCCAGATGCCCCCGCGGAACGCGGTCGTCGTTGCGACAGGTCACGCCCTGATGGAAGCGCATGCCTCGGCCTGGCTTCACCGAATCGCGGAAGGTGCCGCTCTTCGGCTTCCACATGAGGTGGGCGTCGAACCCGTGAACGTGAACGTCGAACGAAGACGTTTCATCTCGGCCTGACCGATTTGCACGACATTTGGGTGCGCATACTCTCCGAAGACGTACTCGAACAGCTGTCTCGACTTCGGGAGGTCCCTGCACGGGACTTCCGTATCCCCGATTCCTTGTGGGCACACATCATTTACGACGCCGCACTGGCGCACCATCGCAATGTGCTGCCTCAAGAGCATCTCCTCAAGGCGTTGACTCCGCTCTATTTAGGGAAAACCGCCTCGTTCGTACTGGATAGTCAAGGACTGACGACAGCGGAAGCCGAACACCTCATCGAAACACTCTGCCGAACGTTTGAAAAAGAGAAAGAGTATCTTGTGACTCGTTGGCCTCAGTCCCATGATGCGAGGGATGTCGTCAGCACCACCCCCGCGAGGTCTGAAAGGAGCCAGCCATGACATCAACCTGGGAACAGACGTTACTCGGACCCGTGACCGCGCTCGGCGAACATGTGCTTGCCATCCTTCCCAAAGTTCTGGCCATGATGATCCTCCTGCTGGTCGGTCTGGTCGTGGCTTGGGGAGCGGGGCACTTTACGGAGCGCCTGCTTCGAATGATCGGCCTGGACCGACTGTGTGATCGGATCGGGATCGCCGCGGCCCTTCTCAGGGGAGGCATCAAGAGTGACCCCTCCTACATCATCGGCCGAATCACCTACTGGCTGATCGTCATTTTCTCCACCACCGCCTCGCTGAGCGCGCTCAATGTGGCCCCGATCAATGAAGCCGCCCATTCGCTGTTATCCTATATTCCGCACCTGGTCACAGCCGCCGTCATCGGCATCATCGGCTATCTCGTCTCGAATTTCGTTTCCCAGGCCGTCCTGATCGCCGCCGTCAATGCGGGGTTGCCGCCGGCTCGCTGGATTGCCGCCGGCACACGCTGGGGCATTCAACTTCTGACGGTCGCCATGGCGCTTGAACAGCTCGGCATCGCACAGCATATCGTGGTGGTTGGATTTGGGATTACCTGGGGAGGCCTGGTCCTGGCTGCCGCGCTTGCCCTGGGGTTGGGAGGAAAGGATCTCGCCAAAGATTTCTTAGAGAGACGTCTGGTCGGCCACTCCCGTTCACAGGTCAACGAGGACTTACGACACCTATAACGACTATGCCACGCTACCTTCTACTCACCGACTTGGACGGCTCTCTGTTGGACAGCGAGACCTATTCCTTCGACGAAGCACGACCGGCGTTGAATGCCCTTCGTGATGAGCACATTCCCATCATCCTCGTCTCCGGAAAGACTCGTGCGGAAATCGAGCCACTACGGGAACGCCTTGACCATCAGCATCCGTTCATCGTCGAGAACGGGGCAGCGGTGTACGTCCCGCTTGACACCTTTGGCTTCCAGCCTGAGCGGTCCCGCCGCCGTGCCTCCCATCATGTCATTGAGCTCGGCACCCCCTATGCGCTGCTTCGCGATGTCCTACGGCAAATCGAAGAATCCGTAGGGACCCCACTACAAGGATTCGGGGACCTCTCGGTCGAGGAGATTATGGCGACGACAGGGCTGATGCGAGAGGATGCGCTGCGGGCCAAACTTCGAGAGTTTGATGAACCGTTCCTCGTCAATGGTCCTCCAAAGTTGATTGAGGAGATTTGTCGGCAGATCGTCACACGAGGTCTGAACTGGACCAGAGGGGGGCGATTCTTTCACTTAACTGGCAATAACGACAAAGGACGAGCCGCAGAAATCCTGCTCCGCTGCTATAGACGACAGAGCCATGGACAAGATCCACCCGAAGAGATCGAGACGATCGGCATTGGCGATAGCTTGAACGACCTTCCGCTCCTCCTGACGGTCGATCATCCGGTGTTGGTGCAACGGCCTGATGGCTCGTATGATCCGGACATCAATCTGCCGAACCTCATCCGAGCCCCAGGTATCGGTCCTGCCGGCTGGAACCAGGTCGTCCTCGAACTCCTTCGTCAGGCCACCCACGAAGCATCCCGTGAACGGGCTGTCAATATCAGAGTCACCTAACGTTCACGGGACGACCACGTTCCTACCCAGTTAATCTTCAGCCGGGTTAATGATATGCAGCCCGGCGGACTTCGATGCCGCCAATAGTTGCGTATCCGTGCTGACGACCGTCAATCGTAACGGCTTCAGCTCCAACGCCAAAGCCAAATGCATCACCTGGGTCGATCGAAGAAAGGGATACTCCAAGACCAACTCCTTCGTGGTCAAGTAGGTCTCCATCTGAGGAGCAATGAACTGATACAGCCCTTGTTTGGATTCAATTTCAAACTTGTACAGCACCGAGTAACAATCATCCCGTGTGATCTGCCCTTCGTGAGCACGGGCGCAGAGAATGGAATAGAAGTCCGTCACGGTCCATGTCGGAACGATGGCGACCCTGCCACGCTTCACCATCAACTTATTGACGATGCGGGTCCCCCGCTCCATGCTGTAGCGTTTCACCAGCGCAGTTGAGTCGTAGTAGTAGTATGGCATTCGGTCACACCCTCCCTTTCAGAATGATGTCGGCAAGCGGCCCTTGAAGCTTCGACAGTCGGTCCTGGAGTTCGTCGAGTGGAGCTTCCTCATATCCTTCTTTTCGCAAGGTATCGGCAAGATTCCCCTTGTTAAAGGACGCCGTGTCCGCCTTGAGCCGCTCGTTCAATCGCCGTTTGGCCAGACGGCTTGAAACCTTTTGCCCTCCTCATCATGAGTGTTGGTTTACCGCTTCCCTGCAGACGCTTCCCGTGGACAACCGGCAGGCATCGCCGCGGTTGCCGGCAATGTGACCTCAGCGAAAATATGTGCTGCGATTGCCCGTGCCACATCCGATGAAAATTCCTGCTGGATCACTCGAAGGACCTTCGCCGTTGCCTCGCGCTCGGTCAGATGCCCTTCTTTTCCTCCACGTGCGATGGCCCCGACAACCCGCTGCGTGGCACGCTCCACGATCTCCAAATCGCTGCACCATCGCACATACTTGAAGTTCGGATCCTGCACCTCGATCGGAATCAGACGAGTCATACCCCGAACCAGTAACTCCGAGGACTCCGCATCGCCTTCCCCTGAATCAGCCGTGACATGAAACCCTTCACGAACCAGGCCCTGGGCAAGGGCCCGTTGAATCGGCTCGGCATGGTCTCCGGAAATCTGCAAGGTCAGGCCAAAATTCGACGAGAGGACCTGTGCTAACTCACCGGATAGCTCTCCGACTCGATACGCAGAAGCAATACCCTGTCCGCTGGAACGGATCACACGCAAATCGGTATTGTAGACTTCCCGCAGCACAAGATTCCGACCGGCCCGCCTGAGCGCGCGCACCTTCGCGAGGCTGTCGGTCGTCTGCCGAGCCTCCACCACATCCGCATCGATCTCGCGATCCAAGCTCACGACCTTGTCCGTCAGCGACGCCTCGGCCTGGGAGCGGTTCACGACAGCCAACGCATAATGCACGCTCTTCCCAGCGTCGTACCACGCATCCCCAATACTCACATTTTCGAGCACTTTGTCGGTCGAGACCTTTGTCACATGATCAATGGTCAGCCGCCGCTCGGCCGTCTCGACTTCATCATGTTCAGTGACGAGGTAGGCCTCCCAGTCCTTGGCCTGAGCCGCGACTTCTGCCTTGAAGATGCGCGCCACAGCGGCATAGGCTTGATTCTCGGCCGTACTTCGGTTGTCACCTTGGCCGACTCCGGTCAAATACTGGGACGAGGGATAGCTTGAGGCTCGGCCATCGACCCACTCGGGCTTGTCCTTTCCGCCCAACCACGCACACCCGCTCGCTCCGATCCCGTAGGAGAGACAAAGCATCACCACCGCACAGTTCCCAAACGCTGATCCTCGACGGCGCCTCACTGCATCACCCGCTGGAGAATGAAGAGCGTCTGACCAGCAGACAATGAAACAGATTGTCCGTCCTTCGTCATCGACATCCCTTGCCCTAACGGCCGAACGGAGACCTGGTACTGACCTGCCGGCACCCAAGCCCGCGCGACGTGGATCTCGTCCGGTAAGGTCTGCCAACTTCGCTTGTCGGCTTCTTCGGAGGCCACCGCGATGCCCTTGGCAAATAACTCCACCAGTAAACCGACCCACGGCTCAGCGTCCTTGCCGACTGCCCTCCGCGCTCCGAAACTCACGCCCTCAGCCATCGCAAATTTCGTGGCGGCTCGCGCAACAGCTTTCGTGGCCATCGCCGGCATCCGTTCCGAAAGCCCCTTTTCCGCAAGCGCCGTCACGTTCTGCGCCCGTTCCGATCGAGCCGAGAATGAACCGCCCTGCGAATCAGTCAACGTCAGATCTTCGAACGGGACACGTGTCTTTTGCGGCACCAACCGCGGAAGCGCCACACGAACCACCCGCCCATTCAGCCCGTACAACAGACTGTCTGCCACCCGATCCCTCTGATACGGCCCCTGAAAAACTCCTCTATTTAGCAAAACTAACTGTGCGGCATCAAGACTGATCGGTAGGTCTAAAAACATGTCTTCCTTCCGTGGAGCGCGGCCATTATAGCTGATCATGACCACGTGGGCGAGTGCTTCCCCCGAGGAGGACAAGCTGGGTGACCACCTCACATCTGGAAAGGCTTGCCGATAGCGCTCAAACTCCGTTTTCAAGCCAAGTGCTTCGGCAGTTCGTAGGAGATCGGCCTGTAAGGAGGGAGGAGACGACATTCTCGCCCATTCCTTCATGGCCTGATACGCTTCGTACGCGTTTCGATAGGCGATAAACGCGTTATTCAGGTCTCCTGCAGCTTCGTACAAGATGCCGCTCAGATACCGCGCAAACCCGTCATTTCGGTATTTATCCAAGTCCTTGACTCTGTCGCCCAACACATTCAGTCGATGATCGATCCGCCGAACCTCGACCAGAGCCTCCTGGATTTGGCCTTGAGCCGCATAGTTCAACGCCTTGACCACGTTGATCATCACGTGCTCATAGGCATCCCCTTCGTAGGGCAACATATTGTCGTTGGTCAGAAAGGCAGCGGTCTCGGTGCGGATACTTCTCGTATAGAGTCGCTCGACATCCTCTTCGGCTTGCTCCAACGCAGCACTGCTCTGCTCATACTGTCCTGCTACCTGCAAGACCATCCCACGGTCCATCCCATAGAGCAATCGCCCTTTTGCCCCATACTCGTCCTTCGCCTGTTCCACGATCGCCGCAGCTTGTTGTGGATTACCGGCGAGCAGGCTCTGTTCGATCAACAGGTAACGATTGACGGAAGGTCCGCATCCGGTCGAGAGGAAGGCGAGACAACCGGCCAGGACCACCGAGATAGGAAAGATACCGCCCCACCGCACAGATCCCCCGTGGGCAAAGCGTGAGAGGAATGGTTTCAACGAATTCCGCGAGGCTAACAGGATGCCGAAAAAGGCCACTCACGCCAGGAAGATCAAGATTGAGGATCAGGTTTAGCGAATCAGTTGTCCACGTTTGGTCCTGAACCTCACCCTTAATCTGTTCGGTTTCGCTCGCTGCGGCCTTGCTGGACAGCCTTCTTACGCATTTTGCTAGAAGACGGTCCGTTTCTTTTCAACCACCTTTTTGATCTTCTTTTGTCCGTACCACACCTTCGCATTGCTTTCCAGGTCGATCATCTGAAGATCCACCTGGTAGAACACGGCTTTCGCCCCGTCTGCTTCGTCAAGAATGGTGGCAATCGTCCCCTTCATCATGAAATCGGCGCCGGTTTCTTTTCCAGGGGCCTTCTGCGTCTCTTCGCGCGCATAGATCGCCTGCTCTTTTCGTTCAGTCCGCACCTCATCGCGCTCGCTTTTTCCGGCGACAAAGGTGACCTTTTGAGAATTGGTGAGTTCTCGCTCTAGATCCGTGATAAAGGTCTGAACACTGATATGTTCATGGCTGCTGTTCAAGACGGTCCCTACCACGACGACGGGTTGGCGCTGATTGGTTTTTTCAAAATTGCCCAACCATGGATATTGGAGCGCATCCTTCACCATCGCCTCGGCCACCATCCGAGAGTCCGTATCGTTCCATCTCCCGCTCAGGTCAGTGACCACCCCGGCATCGACACGCGTGACCTTCGTCTCATGACCGCATCCGGAGAGCGCGAGTACAATACCCAGCGTGCCAATAAGAGAAGAACGAACCCTCTGCATCACGATGGACCTCCGAGAAGAAGTAAACGTTTCATGACGTGAGAACTACTGAATCCCTCGCTTTTCCTCTTCCTTCTCCAAACGCTCGAACATTTTATCGGCGTTCTTCCGCACAAAGTCCCGGACCTGAGCATTGAGTTCTTTGGCCTGCTCCAGGTTGTTCTTCATATCTTCTAAACTCAGCTTGGTCAAGACATAATACGTGTTGGTCTTGGGATCCATGTACTGATCAATCTTCCGAACACCGCTGAGCGTCGCCGTGGTGATCGTTTTTTGAGCTCGTTCGACATTCTGCTCTTCCGTATTCCGTGTAAAATCTCCCGCCGTGGTTGATGCGGCATAGTCCCGCATCAGATAGCCCGTATAGGTTTCAAATGTCTTGGCGATCTCGGCCCTTCCACGATTCTCTGCCGTTTCCCAGGCGAGCGGAGCATTCCGTACGCCGGAGACCGCACCCACTCCATAAAAAGCCTTGCTGTCTTTCTCATTGAAGGTGCCCGACCCCTTCTGGACCCATTTGGGTGGTCCTCCACAAGCGGCAAGTCCCATGACAAAAAGGACAGCAAGACCGAGGCCGGCCAGTCTTGAGTATGTCGCTTGTGACCTGATCATACAACCCTCCTTAAGGAAAATAGGTAGATACGCCGTACGTAGAACATCTCGCGAAAAAACGTTGGATTTATGCTAACATGCGTTTTTTTATCAGTCAATGCAAGGCACACTTCATTCAGATTCCTCAACGATACCAAGGAGGCGCTGTGGCAGACATCCAGATTGACGATGGCATCATCAGAATTCTCACGCTTGATATCCAGGATCCCAAAGCGGCTGCTGTGCTCTCAGCCTACCCTCAGGCTCGTTGGCCGGAAATCACCCGCCGAGCGATCAAAATCGGCCTGGGATACCTCAAAGGCGGGGAACAGGCGTAGCAGAATTCGAGAAAACACCTCCACGCGCATGAAAAGCATCTCGCCCTTCCGCGGGACTCTGGGTCGAGAGCTTGCCCATCGACGTTGCTCAGGACCGTGAGCCTGTCGATACGAACAACGGAATACGAGAGGGCGGCCTTTTGCGGAGTTGTTTGCTGAAGCTCATCTGACCGGAGGGGGTCATTTCACAGCCGGCCCCCTGGGAACCTTGCCCTCGACCAACACCATATCTCCATCACCATCGATGCGAAGACTTGATGGATGCTGTACCCCGCCCGATACCATCTCGACCTGGCGTACAAGATAGCTCCCCAGTTCGGAGGCCATCAGCCAGCCGTTTCCGTCCAGATCCGCTGCACCAGACAGTCCTCCTAACAAGGCTTCGACAAAACGACTGCTCTGGTCTGAACGACCGACGGCCTCTCCCCTGCCGGCGGCAGTCACGACTTGCACGGCCCGCCGATCTGTATCCGACTCGGGCGCCATCCGTCCTTCCCATGAAAGCCCAGGAGGTTCGGTCGTCTCCCATCCAACCACCGGCGCATCCAGAATGAGGAGCGTATGCTTCGACGCCGATCGCCGCGCAAATTCTTTCAACTGTTCGACCGTGATGGATTTCGCGGTGCTAGTGACCGGTGCATCAAACGGAACGAGGTACCCGCGATCCTGTCCGTCGGAATCTTGCATCACCCCGGCGTGCCCCACGTACACAAGCACAAGACGGTCCATTCGCCCAACTTTTCGTGGCAGCATGTCGTTCAGCAGCTGCTGCAGACGTCTGGAACTGGCATCCTTGTCGTAGAGTTCGACCACGTCGTCAAATCCCAGTTGCCGAAAGGCTTCAGCCACCTTTTTCGCGTCGTTGATGGCTCCCGGAATCGACGGCGCCAGGACGTACTGTTCGATCCCAATCACGATCGCCCAAGACTTGTAATAAAGCCCCTCGGGCTTTCCCAATTGAGCCTCGGCAACCGGCAACCGACTGATCGACAGCAGGACACCCAGACAGGCAGCCAGTACGAGCGGATTCACAAGCATCTTCCAAACACATGTCATCGTAAACCTCTGTGAAGCGTTCATCGTGGTGCCAGTGAGCCTAACTTCAGCTATGACACGTGTCAAGAAACTCAGTTGGTGCTGTCAGTCTGCCGCAAAAAATTGGTTGCCGTTTGCATGGTTGCAGGTATCCATGACTTTCTCCATAATGCCCTCTCCGCCTGGACTGCCTTAATGAAGGAGACATGCCTGCCATGAGTGAACAGATCGAAACTCTGCTGAAAGAAAGTCGGACCTATCAGCCGACCGCCAAGACGATCGCTGCAGCCTATATCAAAGAGTACGAAACCGAGTACAAGAAATCCATCGCGGATCCGGAGACGTTCTGGAGCAATGCCGCCAAAGAACTGGAGTGGTTTGCGCCTTGGAACAAAGTCCTGGAGTGGGAGTATCCCTGGGCGAAATGGTTCATCGATGCACGATGCAACATCGCCTATAACTGTCTGGATCGTCACGTTAAAACGTGGCGGAAGAATAAGGTTGCACTGATTTGGGTGGGCGAAAACGACCAGGAACGCATCTTCACGTACGGCGAACTCTACCGACAGGTCAATCGCTGCGCAAACGCCCTCAAGAAGCTCGGCCTTCAGAAAGGTGACCGCGTCACCATTTATCTCCCCAAAATTCCGGAACAAGTCATTGCCATGCTGGCTTGTGCCCGAATCGGGGTGATTCACAGTGTGGTCTACTCAGGATTCAGCGCGCCGGCCCTCGCGAGTCGCGTGAACGATGCTGAGGCAAAAGTCGTCATCACCGCCGATGTCGGCTTTGATCGTGGCAAAGTCATCAACCTGAAACCCGTGGTGGATGAAGCGCTCAAGAACTGCCCCACCGTTGGCCATGTGGTTGTCGTCCGGCGTCAAGTGCCGGAGCCAGCGCTGTCCGCTCCAAAGGAAATTGATTGGAACGAATGGGTCAAGCAAGAAAGCTCGGTCTGTGAAGCGGAACAACTCGATGCAGAAACTCCCCTCTACATTCTCTACACCTCTGGAACAACCGGCAAACCCAAGGGCGTCGTCCATGTCCATGGCGGCTACATGGTCGGCACCTACCTGACGACGAAATATGTATTCGATTTGAAAGACGATGACGTGTACTTCTGCGTGGCTGATCCTGGTTGGGTCACAGGCCATAGCTATATCGTCTATGGTCCACTGCTCAATGGCGCGACAATCCTCACGGCAGAAGGAAAACCTGACTACCCGACTCCAAGCCGCTGGTGGGATCTGATCGAACGATACGGCGTCTCCATTTTCTATACGACTCCGACTGCCATCCGACTGCTCATGCGCTATGGCGAAGAGTGGCCAAAGAAATCTGACCTTTCAACACTCAGGATTCTTGGCAGCGTCGGCGAGCCCATCAATCCGGAAGCGTGGGAATGGTATCACCGCGTGACGGGCGGGGACAAACCCATCATGGACACCTGGTGGCAGACGGAAACGGGGGCGATTCTGATTACCCCACTTCCCACTGTCCCACTGAAGCCCGGCTCGGCCACGCGTCCGTTCCTTGGCATCGAAGCTGATGTCGTGGATCGCGAAGGCAACAGTCTCCCTGCCAACGCCGGGGGGTTTGCCGTCATCAAGAAGCCTTGGCCTTCCATGATGCGCACGATCTACAAGGATCCCGAGCGGTATAAGACTTACTGGAACACGATCCCTAATTGCTACACCGCCGGTGATGTCTGTCATAAAGATGCCGACGGCTATATGTGGTTCATGGGCCGCGCCGATGACGTGATTAAAGTCGCGGGCAATCGGCTCGGTACGGCTGAAGTGGAAAGCGCCTTGGTCAGTCACCCCGCCGTTGCGGAAGCCGCCGTCATCGGCAAGCCGCACAAAACGGTTGGGGAATCCATCAAGGCTTTCATTATCTTGAAACAGGGAGAGCAGGAAAGTCCGGCGTTGATCAAGTCGATCAAGGATCAGGTCTTGAAAGAATTAGGCAAGATCGGCGTGCCGTCTGAAATTGAGATTGTCACGTCACTCCCAAAAACACGGTCCGGGAAAATCATGCGTCGCGTGCTCAAAGCGAAAGAGCTTGGACAAGATCCCGGCGACATTTCAACAATTGAGGAGTAACGGTTGTGGGACGAGGTGGGCGAAAACCCGGCGAGCCGATCTACCAGCGACGGCACATGATCGCGCTCGCCCTGGCCGTAGGTCTGCCGATTGTCATGTTACAGCTCTATAAGATCTATGTTGGCCCTGTGAGTTTCGACGCACAAATGGGGTTCGGGATTCTCGTATCCATCCTGGCCGGCCTTATCCTTTACTACACCTACCGATCCTCAGCTCAGAATCAGCCATAGAAAGAGTGTCTGGTTCTTCTTCTCCAGGCCAGCGAGAAGTTCGCCACCTTCCCTACCCCACCGGTAGAATATCAGAATAAACTGAG
>JAMXAU010000061.1 GCA_024281365.1 Nitrospira sp. | reverse complement strand
GTCAGACGAAAACCTTGATTCTTAAGCCCGTCGAACAAATATTGGCGATTCGCCCAAAGCCGATCTCGTCGGTCCGGCTCCCGCTCAACAATGGTGATGGCAGCTGAGGCGGCCGCCGCTATGGCAGGAGGAAGCGCCGTGGTAAAAATGAAGGATCTGGCCCTATTGAGTAAATACTGCACAAACTCATTGGATCCAACGACATACGCCCCGTAACTGCCGAGCGCTTTGCTGAGTGTTCCCATATGAAAGGGGATTCGTCGCTCCAGACCAAACTGCTCAATCGTGCCACGACCAGTGGCTCCCATGATGCCGGTTCCATGGGCATCATCCACGTACAACATCGCGTCGTATCGTTCGGCCAGCTCCACCAGATCGGCCAGCGGCGCTATATCGCCATCCATACTGAATAGGCCTTCCGTGATGATCAGGGTGCGACGATTGCTGGCCCGCCGTCGCAGGAGTACCTCGAGATGCGCACAATCACCGTGCCGAAACACTCGGAAATCGGCCTGACTCAATCTGCAGCCATCAATCAGACTGGCATGGCACAACCGGTCGGCAAAAATAAGATCACCACGGCCGATAAGATTTGGAATCACGCCTATGTTGGCGAGGTATCCAGCCCCGAATACCAACGATGCATCTGCCCCTTTAAAGGTCGCCAGCGCATTCTCAAGAGCGGCATGGGGAGGAAGCGTACCGCTGACCAGCCTCGACGCGCCGGATCCCGTTCCATATCGTTCTGTCGCCGCGATGGCGGCCTGAATCACCTGGGGATGTGTAGAGAGACCAAGATAATCGTTGGACGAAAGCAAGATCACCGCACGCCCGCCATGGTTCACGATCGGTCCTGTAGCGGACTCCAATGGAAACAGCGAGCGCCTCAATGATTGATCGGTAAGCTGTTGGAGTGAGGCTCGAAATTGATCGGTCAACGACTAGATTCTCCGACGAGTCGGTTATTAGAGAGGTTTCCCCCCTCCCTCTGCATTCCGATTCCATTGACAAGGTGCAATAGCCTTCAGTATAAAACAACGGTTCTGTGACAGAAAGCCAGTCTTGATTTGCAAAGGAGTAATGGGGTCCGATGACGTACCGAATAAAAGTTCCACCTCGTACCTTGCCTGTTGGTGAAGAACAGCTCGTGAGTGGGCTTGAGCACTGGCTGATCGGGCTCAGGAGCTATCGATGGTCGTTGATTGTTGGATTTGTGCTGCTACTCCTGATGGGAATGGGCCTTTGGGGGTTATTCTGGTACGAGGAACAGAATGCCAGCAAGGCACAAGAGCTTGAGCGAGAAGCGACGCTTCGCCTGTTTACGCGGCCTTCCACCGACTCCCAAAAAACAGCGAATAACCTCAAAGAAGCTATTGCACTGTATAAGCGAGTACTCGAAGAATATCCACGTACCCCAACAGCCCCACTTGTACAATTCAGTCTGGGAAATGCGTACCTTCAATCAAACGATGTGGACTCGGCAATCGAGGCCTACCAACGATTTACCTCCACCTATGCCTCCAACACATCGCTCCTCGGACTGGTGTATCAAAAGCTAGGGTACGCCTTTCTGTTGAAAAAAGATCTTGACCAGGCAGCCAAAGCGTACTCCTCGATACTCGATCTGCCTGGAGCGATGAATCGGGACTATGCGCTATTTGAAGTCGCTCGGCTTGAAGAGAACCGGTCGAAACCAGACGAGGCCTTGAAGCATTACCAAGAACTCATGAAGACCTACCCCAACTCTCCACTCACGAGCGAATCTGCGGTGCGGGTGAAGGTCATTGAGGCCAAGAAGAATCCTGAGCCTTCTCCAGCCGCCGCTGCACCAGCCGCATCAGCTCCCTCCAAGCCTTCCAAACCCTAGGCCATCCACCTGAACGAAACCAAGCGGGTGCACGGATCTTTCCAGAGGTCCGCCCGCTGCTATTATCGGGCGAGATTCAGCAGTTCACCGGCTCGAATGCCGGGGCCGGAAATATTATTGCGGGCCTTGATGGTCTTGATGGGAATTCCAAACTTTCGCGAGATTTTTTGAAGTGTGTCACCTATCCGAACACGATACAAGTGTGATGCACTGACCTTGGGACGTGCGATCTCTCGATCCGCCATCATTGCCACGGGAGGAAACTTGTGAGTGGGAACTCGTTCAAGCAATTCCAGAACTCTTGAGCTCATTCCGACGGGAACCTTCAGGTGATAGGCCGCTTCGTCAGGAGGTGTTGCATCCCGACGAAGTTCCGGATTCAAGAGTCGAAGATCGTTGTACGAAATGCCCGTGACGTTGGAAATGGCCCGGAAGTGCAGCGGGCGAGTCACGACGACTTCCTCAAACTCATGAGGAGGAACCGGGTTTTGAGCAAACCCATATTGGTCCGGATTCCGAGCAATGATCGTAGCAGCCATAATACGAGGCACATATTGCTTCGTTTCCAGCCGAATCAATTTGGTCCGGGAGATCTCAGAAAACGATTCGGCTTGAGCCTTGTGAAGTGCGCGTAACACCTTTCCTTCTCCGGCATTATAGGCTGCCATTGCTAAAGGCCAGGTTCCAAAAATATCATAGAGATCTCTGAGATACCGCGCTGCTGCTACCGTCGACTTAATAGGATCTCGTCTTTCGTCCACGTAATGATCAATGCGTAATCCGTACAGCTTTCCAGTCCCTTTCATAAACTGCCATGGACCCGTCGCTTTGGCTCTCGAATAGGCGTACGGATTGAACCCACTTTCAACCAAGGACAAATGCACGAGATCACTCGGAAGGTTGAATTCCGCAAAGATGTTTTCGACCAGCGGACGGTAGCGATTGAGCCGCACCATCCACTGCTCGAATCGATCCCGAATTGAAGTGTTAAAAAACCGGATATGGCTCTGCACCGATTGATCAATCACCACTGGAATATTGTAGAGCGTCTCCTGAGGTCCGGACGATCCTGCGCTGACTGCAGTCTCACCCGAAGTTGTCTCAGCTGAATTGTCGCTGGAGGAAAGATCCGGAGGCGACGCGGTCAGCTCAGGTTCCAAGGGAATCAGATTGGGATCCAGGTCATCGCCGTTTTCTTGAGCAGAGTCGATCCCTTCAAGTACCGTCTCCTGACTGGCAGGGTAGGGTGAAGAGGAAGACCGGTTCCCAGCAGCCGCATCTTGCGCCAGACCTCGACAGGGAAACGCGAGTAAAACAGCGCCCACCACACAGGTAGCCCCAATTCCCGCAGTCCAACGCGATCGCATCACGCACCTCACCACAAGCAACAGCATAAGGGAGAGCCTATCGATCCCCTGCAAACTTGTCAAGAAATCGACTGGACACTCAGTCCTTTACCATCGCTGCTCAGGGTTGGCCTGCAAGCCCCATTGCTTCCCATTGCCATTAATGAATCCCCTCACAACGGGCATCAGCTGCGTCTTAGGGAAGACCAAATCACTCAGGCAATCCTGTCGCTCAATTCCTTGACAGGCTCCTCAGGCAAATGGTAGCGTACGCGCTCTCCAGAGAGCTATCTTACCGAATTTACATTGTTATTTCTGAGGAGGTCTTGATCCATGCTGAAGCGCTATCTCTTAGCTCCAGGCCCGACACCAGTACCCCCGGAGGTGTTGTTGGCGATGGCTCGTCCGATGATCCATCATCGCGCCCCCGAATTCGACCCAATCTTTGCCGAGGTGCGCGAGGGGCTAAAATGGCTGTTTCAGACCAGGAATGACGTCTTGATGCTGGCTGCGTCCGGCACCGGCGGAATGGAAGGATCCGTCTCCAACTTCCTCTCACCTGGGGACAAGGCCCTTTGCATCAATGCCGGCAAATTTGGAGAGCGCTGGGGGAAGCTCTGTAAAACTTTTGGTGTACAGCCCACTGAGATCAAAGTTGAATGGGGCCACGCGATCAATCCCCAACAGGTCGCTGAGGCGCTGAAAAAAGATCCATCGATTAAGGCAGTCTACATACAGGCCAGTGAAACCTCGACGGGAGTGTCTCACGATGTCAAGGCGCTGGGTGAAATTGTCAAAGGCTACGAGAACACCATTTTGGTGGTTGACGCGATTACGGCACTTGGCGTGTTCGATATTAAGACCGATGCCTGGGGTTTGGATGTCGTGATCACCGGCTCACAAAAGGCGCTGATGCTCCCTCCCGGTATGGCATTCGTAAGCGTCAGCGATAAGGCCTGGGCTTTAGCCGACAAAGCCAAGAATGCGGCCTTTTATTTCAATTTCAAGAAGGAACGTGAGAATCAAGTCAAGAATCAGACCGCCTTCACTCCAACCGTTTCATTGATCATCGGATTACAAGAAGTGTTTCGAATCATGAAAGCCGAAGGACTGGACAATATGTTCGCCAGGCAAGGGCGGTTAGCTCATGCCATGCGCGAAGGAGTCAAGGCTGCTGGTTTGGCACTCTTTCCAAAAGAATCGCCAAGCGATGCCTTGACCGCAGTCTGCGCCCCGGAGGGAGTGGATGGACAGGCCATCTATAAGAACCTCCGAGTCCAATACGGTATGACGGCAGCGGGTGGGCAAGATCACCTCAAGGGGAAAATTTTCCGCCTCTCTCACATGGGATACGCTGATTCGTTCGATGTCATCGCCGCATTGGCTGCAACAGAAATGGTACTGAAAGGGCTTGGCCATTCCGTCAAATTAGGCAGTGGCGTTGGGAAAGCGCAAGAGCTTTTGATGGCAAAGTAACCAGAGTGAGGGGAGACATGGCCGCAGCAGGTATGAAAATTCTGATCAGCGATAGCTTGTCGAAGCAAGGGGTTGAAGCGTTGGAAAAGGCGGGGTTCACCGTGGTGGTGAAGTCCAAAATGCCGAAGGATGAGCTACTCAAAGAAATCAAGGATGCCGATGGATTAATCGTACGATCCGGCACGAAGGTGACCGAGGAACTGCTTGCTGCAGCTGAAAAGCTCAAGGTGGTTGGTCGGGCTGGATCCGGTCTCGACAATGTCGATACACCTGCAGCGACTCGTCGCGGCATCGTCGTCATGAATACGCCGGGCGGCAATACCGTGACGACTGCCGAGCATACCATGTCCATGATTTGTGCTATGAGCCGACGCATTCCCCAAGCCACCGCTTCGGTCAAGTCCGGGAAGTGGGAAAAAGATAAGTTCATGGGTGTCGAGCTCTACAACAAGGTGCTCGGCATCATCGGTGCGGGACAGATCGGCAGTCACTTGACCAAGATGGCACAGGGAATCGGCATGAGTGTCGTCGCATTTGATCCCTACCTGACACCTGAGCGAGCCGAGCGGATGGGCGTGACCATGTTAGAGCTTGATGAGCTGTTCAGGCGAGCGGACATCATTTCCGTTCACACGCCGTTGACTCCGGAAACCAAAGGCATCATCAACACCCAAGCCATCGCCAAGATGAAGCCTGGAGTACTCCTCGTCAACTGCGCCCGTGGCGGAATCATCAACGAACAGGACTTATGCGACGCGTTAAAAACAAAACGAGTGGCTGCTGCCGCCTTTGATGTATTCGAAGAAGAACCCGTGAAGCCCGATAATCCACTCCTGACATTGGATAATTTTATCTGCACTCCGCATATCGGTGCCCAGACCACGGAGGCGCAGGAAAACGTCGCCATCGGGATCGCCGAACAGATCGTCGACTACTTTACCAAAGGCGTGGCAAAAGGGGCCGTCAATATTCCTTCCGTCGCACCAGAGCTGCTGCCTCGCCTGCAACCTTTCCTCACATTAGCTGAAAAGCTTGGCTCTCTTCAGACCCAGTTAGTACAGGCCGGTCTCGAACGAGTGACAGTGGAATACAGCGGCGAAGTTACTAGTCTTTCCATTGCACCCTTGACCATTGCTGTTCTAAAAGGTCTGCTTAACCCCATCATGGAGCACCCAGTCAATTATGTAAACGCTCCTATCGTGGCAAAAGAACGCGGTATCGAAGTCAAAGAGATTAAGAGTACTGATGCCGGAGATTTCACGAGCCTGATACGGGTTCGTGTCGAAGCGGGGAAAGCATCCCATCAGGTCGCAGGTACGCTGTACCATAAAAAGGAGGCCAGAATTACCGAGATCGACCAATTCAAAGTTGAGGTCGTCCCCGAAGGACACATGCTGCTCATCCATAACGTGGACCGTCCCGGAGTCATCGGAATGGTGGGGAAAGTCCTCGGTGATCGGGCGATCAATATTCTTCGCATGCAGTGTGCCTTGGAAAAACGTGGAGGCGATGCCCTTCTGATCATCGGGTCGGATACGGAGTTTCCTGCTGCGGCACTGAACGAGATTCGTGCGAGCTCAAATATTCTCTCCGTCAAGGTCGCGAATCTGTCATAGTTATCGTCGTCACTAGGCTATTATGGCTGCTGCCCCTCCGGCTCGCGCGCTCTCTTCGGAGAAGGTGCCCCTCGTACGAGAACAGTCACTTGTTCCGGTTGGAATGGCGACCATTCTTCCGGAAGCGACCCGCCACGTTCGTCATCTGGAATCCGAGCTACTCCAGGGGTTTTACAGAACCGGCTACGACGAGATCATCCTGCCGACCTTTGAGTATCTCGACGTGTTGGCGCCAGGTCTGGAACCCAGATTAGCTGAAAATTCCTACAAAATCATCGATAGGACGACCGGTCGCATCCTGCTCTTAAGGCCGGACGTCACCGCACAAATCGCTCGAACGGTTGCCATGGGTATGGTCGGAGCTCGTCTTCCTTTACGGTTATCCTATCGCGCCACAGTATTTCGCTATGAACCAGAGCATGTCGGCCGGGACCGCGAGATCTTTCAAGTCGGTGCCGAACTGATTGGAAGGGACGATCCATCTGCAGACTGCGAGATGATCACCCTGATGATCGAGTCACTTCGTCAGGTTGGGCTGCAGTCGTTCAAAGTATCGCTGGGGCATGTCGGGTTCTTCAAGGGTCTCTTGGTGTGCGCCGGACTCTCCGCCGAAGGGAAGAAACGGGCTGAAGAGGCCGCCGCCAGAAAGGATTTGCCGCGGCTCGAAGAAATTCTCCTGCAAGAGCGCGTGAGCAAGCGTTCTGCCCGTCGAATCCTAGACGCCCTTGAGCTCTGCGGAACAGCTGAAGTCTTAGTCAATGGACGCATTCTCGCCAAAGGCGAGAATGCTCTATTAGAGGCATTAGATCGATTGGCCAGTGTCTATGGAATACTGTGCGCCTCAGGGTTCAAGGACCTGCTCCTGCTTGATTTGGGTGAGTTTCGAGGATTCGATTACTATGATGGGGTGGTCTTTGACGTGTTCTCGGAGGGGATCGAAGTGGAATTAGGCGGAGGAGGGCGTTACAACCACCTCATCGGGCGGTTTGGCCGTGACCTACCATCCACAGGATTTGGACTCAATGTCGATCGCCTCTTCCGAAGCCTCAATCTTTCCGGAGCCATGCAGCCTCTTGACTCCAAGATCCTTGTGGTAGGCCCTACGAATTCGTCCCATGACCTGGTTTCCCTCGCCCAGGAACTTCGCCAGGCTGGCCTGCGAGTACTGCAACGATCCATTGCAGCCTCTGGCCAAGACTTGATCCGTATGGCTACGGATGCTGGTCGTGAATCAGATGCCACCACAACGATCGTGATCGGTACGGATCGATCTCACGAGGATCATGTCCTGCTATTGCAACCGAGGACGCCGCAACGAGTCGGAGACACGACGAGTACGGGCAAGGTTCGGAGACAAACGGTGCTGAGACAGAACCTTGTTCGCATGCTGCAGGTCAGCCACGAAGAGGCACCATGATGGCTGGCAGTTCAGTTGATCTCTCTCAACCGAAGCTCCCACCCCAAAACTTGGAAGCAGAGCAATCGGTTCTCGGCGCCATCTTGCTCGATAACGCCGCCATGCCGAAGGCGATGGAGCTGCTGGTCGAGGACGACTTCTACCGCACTGCTCACAAGAAAGTTTTTCAAGCAATGCTTGAGCTGGCCGACACAGGGGAAGTCATCGATCACATCACATTGACCGAGCGGCTCAAGGCTCGGAAAGAGCTCGAAGCAGTTGGAGGGGCCGCGTACCTCGCGGAATTGGTTCAGATCGTCCCAAGTTCAGCCAACATTCGCTATCACTGCAAAATCGTTCGAGATAAAGCCGTCGCCCGTCAACTGATTAGCACATCGACAGAGGTACTCACCAGAGGATATGAGGGAACCGCCTCCATTGATGACTTGCTCGATTTCGCCGAACGGTCGGTGTTCAGCATTGCCCAAGGAAAACTAGAGCGATCGTTTAGCCCAATCAGTCAGGTCATTAAAGAAAGTCTGGATGTCATCGATAAACTGTCGAAACGAAAAGAACATGTCACCGGTGTACCGACAGGTTATTATGATCTTGATGACATCACCGCCGGGCTTCAGGCTTCGGACTTGGTCGTCGTAGCAGGGCGACCAAGTATGGGAAAAACAAGTCTGGCGTTAGGGTTTGCGACACATGCCGCCATTCACGCCAACACGGTCGTCGGTATCTTCAGTTTGGAAATGTCCAAACCCCAAATCGTCCTGCGCATGCTCAGTTCTGAGGCACGAGTCGATTCACATGCGCTCCGCACGGGCAAACTGCAGAAAGAAGACTGGTGGAGACTGGCGGAGGCAGCCGGTCGGTTGGAACAGGCCTCAATCTATATCGACGACACCGGAGGAATCACTGTCCAGCAGATGCGCGGGAAAGCCCGTCGCCTCAAAGCGGAAAAAGGACTAGACCTGCTCATCGTCGACTACCTCCAGTTGATGCAGGGCCGAAGCGATTCAGAATCTCGCCAACAGGAGATTTCCGATATCTCTCGCTCGTTGAAAGCCTTAGCAAAAGAGCTCAATGTGCCAGTGGTCGCACTGTCTCAGCTGAGTCGTGCCGTGGAGGCGCGCAAGCCACCAATTCCCATGCTGGCCGATCTTCGGGAAAGTGGAGCGATCGAGCAGGATGCCGATGTAGTCATGTTCATTTACCGCGAAGATGTGTACGACCAAAACTCAGAACGCAAGGGAATTGCCGATATTATTGTCAGCAAACATCGAAACGGACCCATCGGAAAGAAAGAACTGTTTTTTCAGGATCGCTACGCCAAATTTGAAAGCCTCGATCTTCGTGAAGCCTAACAGGCCGATGAGAAGCTCCGTTACGACTTCAACCAAATTCGCTTATAGGCAATCCGGGACGTTCCAACAGGGAGCCTGGCGCAACGGCATTGTCATCCTCCCTCAGTGCTCGTATCCCACAATCGCAAGTCCCCTCATGAAAGACGCCTCACTCGCTTGAACGCAAGACAACTATCGAACTGGAGAACCTCCTCTACTTCCTATCGAGACATTGAGCGGTTTGCGCATCCCTCCGTCCCTCGGTATAATCTCTCTGTACCAATGCCCACCCAACCTAATAAACACAGTAGGCAGGAACTAATCATGATGTTTGGTAGCAGATCGCCTAGGAGAACCAGGTTTGTTCCGTTCGGAGTAAGTTGGCTCATCCCATGTGTTCTTGTTGCCTGTGCAGCGGCCCCTCAACCCCACAAGACCGGTCAGCCACCAATTGCGACCCAGCTGCCTGCCCCGGCTGCGCCTGAATCCGATGCGACTTATCATTTTATGATGGGACACCAGGCGGAGCTCTCCCAGGATATTGAAACTGCCCTCAAGGAGTATCACGCCGCCTTAAAGATCGACCCGAAATCACGAGAAGTCCAAGCGCGTTTGGCAGCCATCTATTTTGCATTGGGAGATTTTCCACAGGCCGTTCAGTTCGCCGAAGCAGTGGGCCAGGGGACAGGACAAGAACCACAGATGCTCACGCAGATGGCCGGCATCCTCGCTAGTGCTGGAAAACCGGAACGCGCGCTAGAACTGTTGGACAAGGCGATCGAGAGTGCCCCAGAGAGAGGAGAGTCCTATTTTCCCAAAGGGTTGATCCTCTTAAACCAGAAGCGAATCGCCGAGGCTGAGCAGGCTGTGAAAAAGGGCCTGCAGTACGCCTCGGATTCCCCGATCGGTCACTATTACCTGGGTCGAATCTCACTGGAAGCCGGAAACACCGACCAAGCCCTGGCAAGTTTTGATCGCGCCATCACAGTCAATCCAGCGTTTGAACCGGCCTATCTCGCACAAGCGTCGGTGCTTGAATCACGCCAAGAAAAAGACAAAGCCATCGTCGTGCTGAAGCGGTATCTTGAACAGGTCAATCCACGCAATCGAGACATTCGCCAGCATTTGGTCCAGTTATATATCGCGACCAAAGACTATGCCGGAGGTCTCGCAGAACTTGAAACAATATTGCAAGATAATCCCGGCGATCTCGATGCCCAATTGCGGATGGCGCTGATCTACGGAGAGAAAAAAGAGTTCTCCAAGGCAATCAGTCGATTGACCGAGATTTTGAACGCCAAGCCGGCGGAGCTCAAGGTGCGTGACTACCTTGGATATTTATACGAAGAATCAAAGGATTTTCCAAAGGCCATAGAAACCTATCGGTACAATATTCACTTGGATCCCAAATTCTCGGATAGCCACATCCATCTCGGCGTGCTTCTCTATCGGCTCAAACAGTTTCCAGAAGCCGTGACGCATCTCAGTGAAGCCGTGCGGCTGGTGCCGAAACAACCGGAGCCGTACATTGTACTGGGATTGGCGCATGTGCAGAGTGATCAGTTTGAAAAGGCCACGCAAGCCTTTGAAGAAGGGATTCGGCATCATCCAAAGAACGCCGACCTTCATTTCAACCTTGGCACGGCTTACGACAAGTTGAATCGATTCGAAGACGTGGAACAGGCGATGGAAACAGCGCTCTCCCTGGATCCGCATCATGCCGATGCGCTGAACTATCTCGGGTACAGTTATGCCGACCGCGGGATCAAGATTGACCAAGCTCTATCCCTGACGAAACGGGCGGTCGCGCTGAAACCGGAAAATGGGTACTATGTAGATAGCCTAGGCTGGGCCTTCTATAAGTCCGGTATGCTCGCAGAGGCCCTCATCGAGATCAAGAAAGCCGTTTCTCTGGTCGGCGATGATCCTGTGATCTATGAACACTTGGGGGACATCTATATCAAACAACAGAAGGCGAGTGACGCACGTGACGCATGGCTTCACTCACTTGAGCTGGACCCTTCCAACGATAAACTGCTCCAACGCTTCCGCGAGCAAGGCATGACCAATCCTGCTTATGAAGAGCGAATCCAGCAGGCCAAGCGCCGTGTTGCGGAGAAGACACAGAGTCAACAAGCTATCCCTTAAATTTCCTCTCTCCCACAATCCCTGATCTGTTGTGCTTCTCAAGCGGCCGATTGCCTGATTTCCTCTACCCCATTTCAGCCTGCTTCCGAACCTCGCAAGTGCCAATTCTTGGCCGTTCAGAACATATTACGGTCGAAAAACCGTCCGGGGAGGGCCGTTCGGATGGTGGCTTTTTCATAACTCATTGCAACATCAGCGATTAGTGGTACCCTGAGCGTGGTCACTGACCGGCATTGAACCTGCTATGAGAACCGGTAGGCGGCAACATAAGCGCCGCAGGTTATGAACCGAGCCGTCAGTGAACCATCAACAAGGAGGCAGTACAATGTTGACGTCGCTCCGTAAACAAGAGGGTTTTACCCTCATTGAGTTGATGATCGTCGTGGCGATCATCGGAATTCTGGCGGCCATCGCCATTCCCAACTTCGTCGCCTACCAGGCGAAGTCGAGGCAGTCGGAAGCTAAGGTCAACCTTGGCGCCATCTTTACCTCAGCCACCGCGTTTGCGGCTGAACAACCGACTCCCACGTATAATCCTGGTCCCACGCTCGATCCAATCGGATGGTCGCCGAGTGGACAACCGCGCTATACTTACTTCTATGCGACCGGCGCGGTTGGTGCTACCTCCGTCACCACTGCCACAGCGTTTACGCTTCCTTCAAGCGTGACAGCACCAACCACATGTACAGCAGCGCCGACGACTGGCGGAAATGCCGTGGCCGCAAGTGCATCGGTAGGAACGGCACCGGCTGGGTTTACGGCAGGCGCGCAGGGGAACGTCGACTCTGACGCCACCTGCGATGACTGGTTTATCAATGACCAGCGCATGCTGAACAATACTCGTAACGATGTCGGCGCCTAATCCTAGTTAGGCGGTTGTTCTGAGAAGGGGGATCGGTAAACCCGATCCCCCTTTCCTATTTGTAAGGGTCATGAGAATCTTCTACGGCTGCCCTCTTCCAGACTTCAGAAATCGAAACGTGCTGCTATGTGCATGGAATAGGTTGCTTTACTATGTGTTCATGAGATGCCTTGCAATGCGTTTCACCATGGCCCCTGGCTCGTGGCATGAACAAGCTCCTCACTGAGAGAATCCCGGCTGCTCTGACGGGACCCGGCCTGGTCATAGGAAGCTTGACGATATTCTCCCCATTGATTGAGGGAGGAACCACACAGCTCCCTGTTCTGATCATCCGACTCATCCTCTTGGTCGGATTGGGAAGCTGGCTCCTGGTTGGGCTCTACCGATCGAGATTGTGCTTCCCTTGGGCAGGCCTGTGGTGGCCGATTGCAGCATTGTTAGGATGGTCTGGCCTTTCCCTCCTGTGGTCACCCTATACGAATGTCAGTCTTCAATGGTTCCTGAGCCTCCTGCTCTATGCCGTCTTTTTCTTAATGATCCTACTTGGGACAGACAGCGAGAAACGGTTGCAAGGCTTCCTCCTCCTCATCTTACTCATGGGGATATTTGAAGGAGGACTTGGGATTATCCAATACCTGTATGGTGGAGAATCGAGGGCCAAGGGAACGTTTTTCAACCCTAACTTTTTTTCAACGTATGAGACGGTATCTGCCGTGCTGGCGATGAGCCTCCTATGGTTCGGCGCGGAGTACGGAAAGACAGGCAAGCTATTCTTGATCATGACCGCGATCATATCCGGTACCGCAGTGATACTGGCACAATCGAGGGGAGGAGCGGCGGCTTTCCTCGTCGCCATCACAGCCGTCGGATACTTCAGATATGGAAAATCCACCCTATTCCTTCTTCTCGTACTGATTCTCGTCACAATCCTGTTCCCTAATCCCCTGAAACAGCGAGTGATGGACGTAGGGAAGCAGGATCCCTACGCCTATACAAGAATCGAGATTTGGGAAGATGCGACGAAACGTCTTCGTGACCATCCGATGGGGATTGGGCTCGGCATGTATAAGTATGCCTCTTTTCACTATCGTTTCCCCATAGAAGACGCCATTGTCCGCTATGGGAAACGTGCCGAGACGGCTCACAACGAATATCTTCAGCTGGCCGTGGAATTGGGAATAGCGGGGTTGGCGTTCTTTCTGTTGAGCATCGCAGTGTGGACGGCGGAAATCAAACGGACGTGGAAGAGGGACCTTCCCCCACAGTCTAGAGGACAACTGGTCGGGCTCTGCGCCGGAGTTCTGGCCTTAATCGTCCATGCCACGGTGGACTCCGTGTTCCACGAACCGGCCCTGGTGCTTCTCCTCATTTTAGAGGGAGGTCTCGCTGTGGCCTTAGGAAAACAGGTGCGTGTCACACAAGCC
>JAMXAU010000060.1 GCA_024281365.1 Nitrospira sp. | reverse complement strand
CGATACTGATGGTCGGGTTCTCAGCCACACTCCCGCCGATGACGGGCAAGATCGTTCGGCTTGCATCACCGGTCAAAGCCGGTGTGGCACCGGCGGTAAATCGAAAATCGAACGTCGCCGCCACATTGGAGACGCCGGTGAAGTGAATCGGTTCATGGTACTGTGCTCTGGCGATATTGACGAGCAGCTGTTTGGATTGGGATTCAGTGATGGCGTCGTCGTAGGCGATGACGGCTCGAGTCAGGGAAATAGGAGAGAGGCATCCCGAGAGAAGAAGACCGAAGAGCGTCAGGAGAATACTAGGTAGAGCCAATGTTCTGTTGTCCATCGAGGATGGCCGGTTAGTCAAACCTCGTCCAGGCGCAGATGCGAGTTCTACCACATCAATGGACAGAAGGGTAGCCGTTGGAGAAAGGCGAGCTATGCGACAACGGGATGCGACTTCCGGAGATCGATTCGCTGGACAGTCATCTCTATCGGAGTTCCGGGGTGGAGAGTCATCCCAGGCTCTGGGTGAATCGTCTGTTTATCGACGAGGCTGAGCCGGACAGTCAACGCGATCGTTGCCAGGATCAAGAGGCCTTCGAGTTCAGCGAGCGATTCGCCCAGGCAGCGGCGTCCACCAGCGCCGAAGGGAATGTAGGCATAGGCCGGACGGGCTCTGGTCGCTTCGTCAGAAAACCGCTCCGGATCAAATTGGGCGGGATCAGGAAACCAGTGTGGATTATGGTGAAGATTCCAGGGACTGATGAAGGCCCACGAACCGGGCGGCAGGATCGCTCCGGATGGAAGTCGATCTTCCCTGTCTGCCAGACGAGTGTGCAAGCTCCATGCGGGAGGATAGAGGCGAAGCGACTCGTTCCAGATCATCTTCAAGTAGGGAAGGCGAGGCAGGTCGGCCGCGTCGGGAGGGCGGTCGCCGAGCACATCTCCCAATTCACAGACCAACCGCTCCCAAACTGATTGATTCTGGGACAGAAGAAGCCACGTCCATGTGAGCGCATTGGCGGTGGTTTCATGACCGGCGAGCAAGAATGTCATGAGCTCATCACGAATCTCTCTCTCGCTCAGTGGGGCACCACGGTCATCCTTCGCGGCCAGTAAGAGCGAGAGCACATCATCTCGGTGCTCAGCACTGCGTCGCCGATCACGAATCAATTGAATAAGGGTATCCTCAATTACGTTGAAGCCACGGGTGAACCGGCGATGCCGGGGAATGGGAATCCAGAGCGGGATCAGACTGGCCAGGAGCGAATCATACTGAAGCTTAATGAGTCGCTGGCCGGCTGAAATGGAGTCACGAATCAGGCCGGTATCCGACTGCAGATCTTGTCCAAAGAGGAGACGCCAGATGACCGAGAGGGTGAGATAGGCCATGTCCTGTCCAATGTCGATCGTCATGCCATCGTGCCACTGGGCCACGCGGGCTCGTGCTGTATCGGTGATGAGTCTGCTGTAGGCCGTTACGTGGTTTCCATGAAAAAACGGCAAAAACAGCCGCCGTTGAGCGTGATGGGTGTCGCCTTCCGTGTGCAGGACACCCTGCCCGAAGATCCGTGATTCGACTGGAGGAACCGGGCACTTCCGATAATTGTCTTGATTCGTCACCAAGACATGTTTCACGTCAGCCGGATGATTCAATAGATACATGGCGGCATCGGGCTGCCGCAGGAGCAGTTCAACGACCAATCCCATGGGGAGTTTGACGACGTCGCCATAGACTTGGCATTGCAAGAGGAATCCGAGGGTATCCCGTCGAAGCTCAGCGAAGCAGCCCCACCAGCGAGAGACCGGTGGTCCGGGAAGGTGCGATGTTGGTGTGTGCTGGTCGGTCATAGGTGGTGGCTCGTATTCAGTGGGACTACAGCATGGAGGAGAACGACTGTCAACGGGGGCTGGCGTGAAGCGCAGTTGGCTCTGGCCCTTCGTCACGAATCGTTATGAGGACCAGCAACGAGATGACCGCGCATGCACTGACATACCATCCTGGCGCAAGGGGGCTTCCGCTCCGTTCAAAAACCATGGTCGCGACCAATGGGGCTGTTCCACCGAACAGTGCCGAAGCCATATTGTACGAAATGGAAAGCCCCGTATATCGGTGAGCAACCGGAAAGAGTAGCGCGACGATGGCAAAGAAGGGGCCCATGTAGGCGGCAACGAAGACGGTCACGGTCAGTTGTGTCATAGATACGGACACCAGGTCTCCACTACTGAACCAGGAGAAAAACGGGACTGTGCCGAGCGCGAGGCCCATCGCACCGGCAGCGAGCACCCGTCGTGGCCCGACTCGATCGGCCAACTTGCCCATGATGGGGATCAGTATCGCCATGACGGCCATGCAGACCGTGTTGATGGTTAAGGCCGTCTTCATTGGAAGATGACTCACCTTCGCGACAAAGGTGGGGAGATAGACAAAAAAGATGTAGAACCCCACGCCATGCAGCAACACCAGCCCGATCACTTGGAGCAGCGGTGTCCGGTTCTGATGGGCAAAGTCACGAATCGGTGTTGACGAGACGACACCACTCTGTTGGAGCCGTTCAAAGGCGGGCGACTCAGGAAGATGTCGGCGGAGATACCAGCCCACCAATGCGATGACGCTCCCTGCCAAGAACGGAATGCGCCAGCCCCAATCATGCAGAGTCTCCTGCGAGAAACTCGCGCTGGCCACGGCGCCGATACCGGATCCCATGAGTGCGCCGATTTGCGCGCTGAAGCCGGCCCAACTGCCGATAAAGCCGCGTTCGTTCCGCGCGGCATGTTCGATCAGAAACGTAACCGATCCCGTAAATTCTCCGCCGACTGAGAAGCCTTGAATAAACCGCAAGACGGTCAGCGCAATTGGTGCAAGCAGCCCGATCTGCGCATAGGTCGGCAGCAGGCCAAGCAGGCAGGTTGGAATTGCCATGAGGATGATGGACCAGGAGAGCGCCGACCGGCGTCCTCGTGTATCTCCCCAGTAGCCGAAGCAGAGTGCACCCAACGGCCTTGCCAGAAAGCCGACGGCAAATACACTGAATGTGGCGATCAACGACAAGGACGGATCTGACGCCGGGAAAAACAGGACGGACAAGACTGGCGCGAAGTATCCAAAGAGCGCGAAGTCATACCATTCAAGCACGTTACCGATGGCACCGGCAAAGACTGTGCTGCGAAGTGCACGAGGCCGGTCTGGTTCTGTAGCGGTGCGGTCATTCATCACGGTACGGTCGAAGGCCCACCATACCATGAACCCATGCGTCCCGTGCGAGAGTTGCCTTTTGCATCAAACGCTCGGTAGAGTCATCGCATGACAGGCCATGCTCACGCTGCAAACTCACTGTGCCCATGGTGCGTCGACACTGTTAGTCTCTTGATGATCACGGCTGTTCTGAGTGGCCTATTGCTGTCCTGCAGCGGGGAGAACTCGACATCCACATCTCCGAACCAGACGGAGAGTATCGCTGGGGTGGATGCCGATGCGAATGGCGTGCGTGATGATGTCGATCGGTATATCGATACGACCTATGCCGGTCAGGTCAATGGGGATCTCAACAAGGCGGTCCGGCAGTACGCGAAGGCCGTGCAATTATCACTGGTTGATGCGGACAGTCACACCCTGTCCCTGACTCATGCGACGGAACGATTTCGCGCGCTGGAATGTTTGATGGCGAGGCGACCTGATGAGTTCCATACGATTTTTGTCGACATTCGCGCGCAACTGTTAAATACGCCGAGCCGTTCGGAGGCCTATCTGAAAGCCGACGATCAGGTGAAGACCGCGAATATCCCTTTGCTGCCGGCAGACCAATGGGTGACGGCATGTCAGTCATGAGTACCAACAGGTATCTTGTGCTCTCGCTCAGCGTTCTCCTTGGAGCCGCTTGGCTTCCTGAGGCGGGCGCACAGGTGCCAGCTCAATCGGCTTGCCAAAATGCGGCAGCCCCTCGTACGGCGATCTACTTTATCAATGGAGTTACGACGACGCGCGATGAAGCGAGGTTGAACGGCGGGAAACTGGAACTGGAGTTTCTGAGCAAGCTTCCGACGATGGCGCCGGCCGTCCAAGTGATGTGTCATCTGTTCTTTCTGAACCTCAATCCGACGTCCGGGGCCGTCAAAGATTTTCTCGAAGCAGGCCAACAACGGCTCGGGTTGACGTCGACGACCTTTTGGCAAGGGTTGGAAGGTGCGGGTCTTGCGACATCGGGGGTGATTGCACAGGTGCTGCAACGTTCGGTCAACAACGCGGATCAAATTGATCGGGAAACTATTCAGCGCCATGCCAGTGCCTATCGGGAGCAGATTGCTTCCCCATCCTGCCGTCGTGTGCTCATCGTTCCACACTCTCAAGGGAATCTCTACAGTAATGCCTCATATGACGAGGTGTATCGTCAGGTGCAGAAGCCGCCGGTGGGTGCCCTGAAGATTGTGGGGGTTGCCACACCGGCTGATGCGGTGCAAGGCAGCGGACTCTATCGCACCTCGAGCACTGATATCTTAATCAGCGGAATTCGCCTTGTCCTGCCCGGCACGCTACCGGCCAACACGAATTGGGGGATCAGTCCGCTCCTCGTGTCTCCCGCCTATTCCGGTGGGCATAGTTTCATCGGGTACTTGACGGCGGAGCCAAGCCGGACGCAAATTCTAACGGACATGGAGTCTTCGTTGATCGCGCTGGCTTCCGTCAACCCCTGCTGATTCTTCTGTGGGCTTGTACAACGCTCGCTCGGACTCAGTACTCAACACTCAGCACTGAGCACTCAGACCTCAGCACTCGCCCTCACTGTTCCTTGAGCAACGCGAATTGCTGTTTCAAGGCGGCAATCTTTACCAGGTAGCTTCGAAGGTCGTGGGCGCCACAGTGCTGGTGCGGCGTCAGGCGATAGTTATGTATGACGTAATTGCGGCCGGTTCCGGCGCCGCAGAGATGAATGACGGCGGCCAGCTCCTGTTTCTGTTCGAACGTGGCCCCTCGATCACCGACTAACCGAGTGACGTATCGGTCGAGCAGTGCGGAGGTCATCTCCATGGCATGTCCAGGAATGACTCGGCTATACAGACTGTTGAACCAACAGGAATTGAAATTGTTCCAGGGCCCATCTTCGACGACGACATGGTTATGGATACAATACCGTTTCGCTTCTTGAAACGTGCCGTCGGTGATCTGAAACATCCCGACGGCCGATGAGGCCGGTCGATACCAATCCAACGGATTCTGCGCGGTAAGGCGCCATTTCCAATAGGTTCGGGCGACGGGATTGCCGGAGCCTTCAGCTTGTGCAAGGGCCGCCAGTAGCTCGGGCGTGATGATGGTTGTTGAATGGACCTTGAACAGCGCCCCGTACTCCGCCCAGGTTTCACGCGGGCTCTTGTGAAAGGCCGGTTCTACTGGAAAGAACAGTTCCGTCGGCTTGTAGTAGGCGTGATAGATCCAGTTGATGGTGAGGGCCGCCGTGATCAGAATGGCCACCGTGCTCCATACTTGAATGGTCGGTGGAGCCTTTCGGATGGCACGCAGACATACGGTCAGTACAGACCAGCTTCCACGAGCGACGCGCATCAGGGGATGGGTCGAACGCTGAGAGCGGGACGGGATATGAGGGGCACCGTGACGACGCGACATGGTGTCGGGGTAACAATGACCAGATGAACTGGTTCTGTCAACGGGGGGCATCCGTGGGATTTCTTGAGGCAATGGCGGGAGGGATGGAGCCAATCAGCAATCTTGCATTACGATTGCGAGAAGGCTCAAGATGGCCGCCCAAGTTGAGGGATGTGCGGCAAGATTGTTGGAGGGGGATCTATGCAACGACTGGTTGCGCTCGCTGTTGGTCTCATCGTGGTGGTGATCTCGCCACCGGTATTTTCCGAATCATTTACGGACAAGGCGAAAAACGACGGTACGGTTGAGGTCAGCGATGAGGACCCGGCCATGCAGAAAGCCATGGCGCGGGCACGTGCCGGACTGGAGGGCTTTCTGAAAAAGGCAGGATCGCCGCCGTCCGATACCAGCCAATACTCCGTGAAGGTTCGCGTCAGCGAAGGCGAGAGTCTCGAGTACCTCTGGATTTCCGATCTGAAAGGCCAAGGCGATCTGTGGTCGGGGCGGATCGAAAATGTGCCGGTGGTTCGATCGCTGAAGAAGGGCCAGGCCTATTCGTTTGCGAAGACGGAGATTGTCGACTGGACGTATGTCGACAAAGGTAGGAAAAAAGTCATCGGAAACTTCACGACCTGTGCGCTCTTGACCAAAGAAGCACCCGAGGTGGCCCAAGACATTCAGAAGAAATATGGCTTGGAGTGCGATCGATGATCAGAAGCATCCGGAATCTCGTGAAACGTCGTGCGTGAAGCGTATCTCGCTTCGGATTAACACTCTTCACGCTTCACGAACGACGAGCGACGGATACTGTCGCAGCGGCCTGTCGGTGATTGTACTCGAAACACCTGGAATAAGGTTGGCCAGGATTTCGTCCTGCTGATTCTTCCGGAACTCGTGCCAAAACGTCTTGCTGGTGCTACTGTGGATCCACTGCTATTCGTGCATGGATCTCCATGGGGCCAGCGAGACTCTACCAACTTTTTCCCTCTCCGGATTGGGACGAGACGGATCTCGACACGTCGACGGATCCCTTTCACCCGGAGGGGCGATTCCAGACTGCAGCCAAGAAAAAAGCCATCCGTGACCATTTTGATGCCTGTGCCCCGCATCGGTTGTCGTGGGAGCAGAAGGCCCGCGCTTACTATGAGGATCAGACTCGGTATCTCAGGTTTCTTGTGCCTGAGGGGTTACGAGTCTTGGAAATTGGATCGGGGATCGGGAATCTTCTTGCCTCGTTGAAGCCATCGCGGGGGCTTGGCATCGACCTGAGTCTTGCCATGGTGAACGAGGCGGCTCGCCGGCATCCGACCTTGGAGTTTCGGGTCGGAGACGTTGAAACGCTGCAGCTCGACGAATGTTTCGACATGATCATTCTTGCAGACGTGGTCGGCCATCTGCTCGATGTCCAGATGGCGTTCAAGCGGCTGCGTCGTCTCTGTACTCCCCAAACAAGGGTGGTGGTGTCCTCCCATAACCATGTGTGGGAACCGATCCTCCGGCTGTGTGAAAAGGTTGGGCTAAAGATGCCGCAGCGTGAGCACAGCTGGCTCTCGCCGGCGGATCTCACAAATCTGTTGTACCTCGCTGACTTTGATGTGGTGAAGGTCGAACGACGATTGTTGCTGCCGCTGCGTATTCCACTCCTTGCTCCCTTGTGCAACAGATTGCTGGCCTACCTTCCGGGGTTTCGTGGGCTCTGTCTCTCTCACTATGTGATCGCTCGCGCGAGGCTCCGGAGGCCGGAGCGGCCTTATTCAACGACAATCGTCATTCCCTGCCGAAACGAACAAGGCAATATCGATGCGACACTCCGGCGGATTCCGCAGTTTGGAGGCCGTCAAGAGATCCTCTTTGTGGATGGGCATTCGACAGACGGGACGGCAGATGAGATCAAACGTGTCATGGCATTTTACCCTGGGAGGAATATCAAGCTTCTGACACAGGACGGGCAAGGGAAAAGTGATGCGGTCCGCAAGGGGTTTGCCCATGCGATGGGCGACATTCTAATGATCCTGGACGCAGATGCGACCATGCCGCCGGAAGCCCTCCCGAAATTCTATGAAGCCATCGCAAGTGGAAAAGGCGAGTTGATCATCGGTTGTCGGCTGATCTATCCCCAGGAGGGGCGGGTGATGCGCCTGATGACGCTGTTTGGAAACAAGGTGTTTGGGATGGCGTTCTCTTGGTTGCTCAACCAGCGGATCAAGGACACACTGTGTGGCACAAAGGTCTTATTCCGCCGAGACTATGAACGCGTAGCGGCTAATCGGTCGTACTTCGGCGAGTTCGACCCCCTCGGAGACTTTGATTTATTGTTCGGTGCGTCGAAGCTCAATCTACAGATGGTGGAGATTCCCGTTCGGTATGAAGCGAGGACGTTCGGCAGTGCAACGATTCGACGGTTCGCACAGGGGAGGTTGTTGCTCAAGATGGCGGTCTACGGATTCTTTCGTCTCAAGGCTGTATGAGAACCATCTCCGCTCGTGCTGAGTTCGCCGAGAGGCTCAGCACGATCCTGTCGAGAGAACGTCGAAGATTCCGCATCGAGAATGGATGCAACAGGCTTGCAAGCCGGAAGAGGCCCCACCTATAATGTGCCCGCTATCTCAGTGAATCTGTTAACAATTTGGAGGAGTCGGAGCGATCATGAACGAACGAACATTGGCCATTATCAAGCCGGATGCCGTCAAGAAGAATGCCATCGGAGATATCATTCACCGATACGAACAGGCAGGGCTGAAGCCGATTGCCATGAAGATGATTCACATGTCGCAGTCTGTGGCGGAAGGGTTTTACGCGGTGCACAAGGCGCGTCCGTTTTTTGGGAGTCTGTGTGCCTTCATGTCGTCCGGTCCGGCTGTGGTGATCGTGCTGCAAGGTGAGAATGCGATCAAGAAGAATCGGGAGTTAATGGGCGCAACGGATCCGGCCAAGGCCGATGCAGGGACCATTCGTAAAGCGCATGGAGCGAATATTGAGTTCAATGCCGTCCATGGTTCCGACTCACCGGAAACCGCTCAGTTTGAGGTCGGGTATTTTTTCCCCGGCATGGAGATCTTCGGATAGAGCGCGTAAGAAACGGGCCGGCCATGGTGGTCAGCCCGTTTCTTGACAATGCCAACCGCTCCCACTACCATCCTGAAGAATTGATCTGGTCAAGGTTGCGGCTGAGCAGTCGGTTGCTTGTTCTTCCCCGACCCTTAGCTTCGCATAGTGAATCTCAAGAACGGAGCCGACATGATTCCATCCGATTTACGGTATCACCAAGAGCATGAGTGGGTTCGAGTCGAGGGCAAACAGGCGACGGTGGGAATCAGCCACTTTGCGCAGGATGCGTTGGGCGACATCGTCTTTCTGGACCTCCCCAAGGTCGGGGTGACCGTGAAGGTTGGGCAGCAGATAGGGGAAGTCGAGTCGACCAAAACCACGTCAACGATCTACACGCCGGTCAGCGGGACGGTCACCAAGATCAACACGGATCTGAAAGATCATCCTGAGGTGGTGAATTCAGATCCCTATGGCAAGGGATGGATGGCGGTCATTGAGCTGAGCAGTCCCGCAGACGTTGATCAACTGATGACGGCCGCGCAATACGAAGCCTTTCTCGCCAGTCAGAAGCATTGACAATTGTGTCCGTTGGATCGGCGAGCCATTGTGTGATTGAATCATTGGTACCCATTGGCAATGTCTCAATCAACGATGACCATCTGATCCGATGACCTCCTCACCCCATATCGCAATTCTTGGAGCCGGCCCTGGCGGCTATGTCGCAGCGATCCGTGCGGCTCAGCTCGGCGCACGGGTCACAGTCATCGAGCGAGAGAAGCTCGGCGGGGTCTGCCTCAACTGGGGTTGTATTCCCAGCAAGGCACTGCTCTCCGTCGTGGAGCTTGGTGACAAGCTCAAGAAGGCGGAGGATCTGGGGCTGATACTCCAGGCACCCGCGACGTATGATCTTGCTCGCATGGTGGCCCGAAAAGAGAAGGTGGTCACTTCACTGGTCAAAGGGATTGCGACACTATTCAAAGGCTGGGGGATCGAACAGGTCACTGGGCAAGGGGTTATCAAAGATGCACGTACCCTTGCCGTCACACTGCCGGATGGAGCGCAGCGTGAGATTCACGCTGACGCACTGGTAATCGCCACCGGATCCTCCTGGCCGAACCTTCCCCAATTTCCCATCGATGGCCAGCAGATCGTGACGAGTCAACAGATGCTCGATCTGATACAGGTTCCGGCCAGCCTTGCCATCTTGGGTGGTGGAGTGGAGGGGTGCGAGTTCGCTGCGTTGTACAGCGGGATTGGGACACAGGTCACCATCCTTGAACTCATGCCGCGGCTCCTTCCATTGGAGGATGACGAGGTTTCCTCCACGATGGAGCGTGAATTGAAAAAGCGGGGCGTGACAGTGATAACCGGCACGACGGTGGAGAAATTTGAGCGGTCACCTGAGTCGTTGATGCTGTCGTTGAAAGACGGGAGCATGATCGCGACCGAGAAACTCTTGGTCTCCGTGGGGCGAGGATTCAATTCGCGAGGGATCGGATTGGAACAGGTCGGTGTTGCGCTTGGGCGTCGTGGCGACGTGCTGGTTGATGAACAGCTGCGTACAAACGTTCCCGGTATCTATGCGATTGGTGATGTGACAGGCAAGGCGATGTTGGCCCATGTCGCATCGACGCAGGGACAGGTAGCGGTTGAGAATATTTTAGGACATCAACGGACGATCGATTATGCCGTGATCCCAGCCGGCATCTTCACTCTACCCGAGATCGGACGGGTGGGATTGACCGAGCTGCAGGCTAGAGCTCGAGCGGAGCAGAACGGCAAAGATCCGAACCAGGCGGTGAAGGTCGGACGATTTCGCTATGGGGCGTTGGGGAAGGCTCAAGCCACAGGAGAGACGACCGGATTCTACAAAGTCATTGCTGATGCTGAGACCAATCGGATACTGGGTATGCATATTCTCGGGGCCCATGCAGCGGATCTCATCCATGAACCAGCGTTGGCGATGCAGATGGGGGCAACGGCCAGCCAAGTTGCTCGTCTCATCCATGCCCATCCAACGCTCGCCGAAGGCGTGATGGAAGCGATGGAAGATCTTGATGGAGCGGCCATTCACCAGCTGAGAAAGACGAGGAAGGGATGATCAAGTCTCTCCTTGTCAAATTGGGAATGTTGGCCGTCACGGTTGGAATTGTATTGTGGATGGGATCGATGCGTCATGTGGCTGTCGAATCGCCTGGTGCTTCCACGCAGGAGCAGACTGCGAGGGGTGTGAACGGTTCCGGTCAACATGCGCTTGATCAGAATCGTGTGGTATCGGCCAAGGTAGGCAGGCTGCAGGATGCAACCTTGCTGGATTTGAATCGAGCCACTGCCGATGAACTGGAAGCTTTGCCAGGTATTGGCGCGGTTTTGGCGCAACGGGTGGTTGCGTTTCGAGAGTCGGCAGGACGGTTTCGGACGGTTGAGGATCTGCGTGGCGTCAAGGGGATCGGCGCCAAGAAATTTGATCGCCTCAAGTCATTGGTCACAGTCTCCGCCAGGGAGACACAACGAGAGACGGAGAGACGTGCATCATGAAGGATGTAGCCCAACAACTCGACCTCATTCTCCGTGGTGCGGTGGAGGTGATTCAGCAGACCGAGCTCGAAGCCAAACTGAAGCGATCCCTCTCTGAGAAGCGGCCCTTACGCATCAAGGCCGGCTTCGATCCGACGGCGCCCGATCTTCATCTTGGGCACACCGTCCTGATCCATAAGCTGAAACACTTTCAAGATCTTGGTCATCAAGTGATCTTCCTGATCGGGGATTTCACAGGAATGATCGGCGATCCAACCGGCGTGTCCGAGACGCGTCGGGCACTGACCAAAGAACAAGTCCAAGAGAACGCCAAGACTTATCAACGTCAGATCTTCAAGATTCTTGATCCGGAGAAAACCACCATCGATTTCAATAGTCGCTGGATGGGACCGATGACGGCTGATGGCTTAATCCAACTGGCCGCGCATTACCGAGTTGCCAGAATGATGGAGCGCGATGATTTTCACAAGCGGTACCATGAGCAGAAACCCATCAGTGTCCACGAATTTCTCTATCCGCTTGTTCAGGGATATGACTCAGTCGCATTGAAGGCGGATGTGGAGCTGGGGGGGACGGATCAAAAATTCAACCTCTTGGTCGGACGTGAGTTGCAGCGAGACTATGGTCAGGAATCACAGGTGGTCATTACGATGCCGTTGCTCGAAGGCACGGACGGCGTGAAGAAGATGAGTAAGAGTGTCGGGAACTATATTGCGCTTGAAGATAAGCCGGGGGAGATGTTCGGTAAGGTCATGTCGATCAGCGATCAGCTGATGTACCGGTACTATGAGCTGCTGACGACGGAAGATCTCGGCCGGGCCAGGTCACTGCATCCGATGGAAGCCAAGCAGACACTGGCCGAATTGATTGTGGCTCAGTATCACGGAGCGGAGGCAGGGAAGCAGGCCAGAGCGGAGTTCGCGCAGAAGTTCCAGAAACAGGAATTCCCCGATGAGCCGGATGTGCGGGTGCAACTGAACTCAAGTGACCTACGAGATGGGAAGGTCATCGGAATAGTAGATCTTGTGGCCAAGACAGGGCTGGTTCCCAGTAAGAGCGAAGCGCGTCGGCTCATCATTCAAGGCGGCGTCGAAATCGACGGACAAAAACAGAGCGATGCCAATACCACTCTGCAGGTTGTCCATGGCAAGCAATATCGGCTGAAAGTCGGCCGCCGAAAATTTGTGATCGTTGAGTATCGCGAGTCTTAAGGCAACGGTACGTTGCCAAACATC
>JAMXAU010000059.1 GCA_024281365.1 Nitrospira sp. | reverse complement strand
GCAAACTCTTCGATGGTGGACATGAACTGAGCATTGGTGAATGGCAGAAAGTCGCTCTTGCCAGGTCAATCCTGCGGGATTCACAAATTCTGATTCTCGATGAGCCCACCAGCGCGATGGATGCCAAGGCAGAAGCAGAACTGTTCGAACGGTTTCATGAACTTGCTCAGGGACGGACGGCAATCTTGATCAGCCATCGGTTGTCCACGGTCAAGATGGCGGACCGAATCTTCGTCGTGAATCATGGACAAATTGTGGAACAAGGGACACACGATGACTTGATGGCACAGCAAGGTCTGTATAACAACCTCTTTCTGACTCAAGCCCAGCATTACCAGTAACAGCGAGACCATACAGTAGATACCGTAATTCACGAGGCACTGTTATTCGATAGTGCCGGACTTGTTGGTGAGCAGATTTGGAGGTGGCCCGATCGGCTCAAAATGCTTCAGTAACGGAACATCCTCTTTCTTTACCCACATAATGTCGTGATTGTACGAATCACGAGGGCCCGAACCGCCCGTAAAGGTCTTACCGTCTGGTGTAAAGGTCCAGCACATATCTTCGCCGGCCGTGTTGATGGTATCGCCCAAGTTCAGCGGTTCTTGCCATTCGCCTTTGGGGTTTTGGTAGGCAATCCACATGTCATGTCCTCCGTGCGAACCCATGTCCGGACGGGTACTGGTGATGATGAGGCTTTTCCCATCCTTCGACAGGCCGGTCCAGTGCATATGGTCACGATAGGGCGAATTGATACGTGGTCCTAAGCTTTCTGGTTTCTGCCAGACCCCATTTTTCTTCTCGACTTTCCAGACGTCGCTGTCTTGTGTGACGCCCGGCTGTTGATAGTTGAAGTAGATCAGGCTGTCGGAAGCAATGATCGGACAATGTTCTTCGCCGGTCGGCGTATTAATATGGGGGAGTTCCGGGACTTCGTTCCAGTTTCTCGCCGGTTGCCACACGCCGTTGATCTTCTGGGTCACGTAAAGGTCGCCGGTCGAAAGATTGCCTGGCTCGTATCTGGTGAAATAAATGACGTTGCCATCATCGGAGAGGCTTGGCTCCAGTTCCCATGCGGCTGTATTGATGTTCGGTCCCACTGTAGGATCAATACCTGGTCCCAAGTGAATCGGGGCTTGCCATTCACCGCCCACATTGCGGGACATCCAGATGTCGAAATTGTAAGGAACGCCTGGTGAGGGGATGCTGCCCTTCCGTCCAGACGCGAAGATGGCGGTCTTTCCGTCGGCACTATAGGTGATCTCGATCTCTGCTTCTGATGAATTGATCGGCTCGCCTATATTTTGCGATAGAGAGGACGTCGATTTCCCATGTCCTCCGTGCGGCATGTCCATGCCTGACATCGCAAGTGTCATAGCAGGCGAGAGCAGGAGTATGTGTGCTACCAAACAGAGATGTAGCGAAGCCTTTGTGTTTAGTACAACCTCCCTATTGCAGCGAACAGTTTAGCATATCGAGCTCGCTATCTCCTCGCCCGTGCCGTCATCGCCGCCTAAGTGGTGGGAACGGTCCGCTTTGTTGAACGATGTAGAACCAAAGCCGTAGTCACAGTATCGACGCTGGATACAGCAGCCTGAGTTCAGGAGCATGGCAGGTCGTCTGCGGTACCCCTTCAAATACCGCTGATGTGGCCGTCACACTGGAGTGTCTCAGCTGGATCAGTTCGTTTCGGATTGTATGAACGATCCCACTGTCGATTCGTCAAGCGGAGTTTGTCAGCGATGGGGTAAAAAATCGGTCGAAGTACGGTTGAGACTAGTCGATGTTTCCGTCGGAGCTTTCCTGAAATTTCTGCGGATGTCGGTAAATGACCTCGTCAGAGACGTACGGGTGGGTGTTTCGTGGCATGGTGTGCGGGCTTTTCGGCGGTGCAAAACCGGCCTACATCGATCCAGGCCTCGCAACCGATCGAGATCGGTTCCGCCTGAAGGTGATGATCGTTTGAATTGTTGAAGAGGGAAGTCATGGTATTCATCATGAATCCGAACTCACCTTACTGCACAGGTTTTCATCTGACTATGCCTCTCTCGTAGGTCTGACCCGTTTTGGACTTCATCGTGAGTCTTTGTATAGCTGACGGACGGATGCACACGCCTTGCAAATTCTGGTCTGGCGTTAGGTTTGATACGACAGCAAGGAGAGTGCCGGGGGAGCTCCTATGCTGATCGCCTTGATTTTGAAGGATAGTGGTGACTTCCCGAAGTCTCATGTCACTGTGTCCCTGTATCCGGAAGGATGCAGGCTGTTATCATCCTAACGTGCGTGGAGTGAGGCTAATGAGGAATTGCCCAGCTTATGTAAGTGAACAAAGGCAGGGTAGCGCCGAGGCCTAAATCTCGCCCGCGTTCACTTGCCGGACCCGTTCAGCTGGGATGCTGAGTGCCGCCAAGAGGTAGTCCTTTAATTCATTACTGTATGGCTGGACGGCAAGGGCTCGCTGCATACAGAGGAGCCAGGCATCGCGTTCCTCGTATCCGATCGGGAACCGCTTATGCGCGGCTGGAATGCTGATCGGTCCATAGTGTTGTTGGAAAAGTCTTGGACCGCCCAGCCAGCCACAGAGAAAGTACGTCAGTTTCTTTCGTGATTCTGCGAGATCAGATGGGTGCATGTCTCGGATGACTTTGGCCGCTGGCAAGCGATCCATATTGGCGTAAAACTCATCGACAAGGCGAGTGATTCCTGGCAGTTCACCGGCTGCTTGGTACGGGGTAAGCTGGGCCCCGTCTTCCTGTTCATCAATGGACATAAGTGTTCAGGAGTGTTGATGGGGTATGCCGTTATGGTCGGGTGTAAAAGGGAAGAGAATGGATAGTTGCCGCGTGCTTACTACCATCACATTCCACGGTGAGTTCTGTCCCTGCGGTACTGAAGTCTCGCAGCGGAAATCCAAAGGCGATGGTCTTATTGAACTGAGGAGAATGGATGGCACTGCTGATCCAGCCCACCTCACGATCGCCGCTGTAGAGTTTGGCTCCATGGGGAGGGATGATGGGATCCATCAAGAAGAGCCCGACGAATTTCCGGCGCACATTGCCATAGGTATCCATCCGCGCGACAACTTCCTGTCCCGGATAGCACCCTTTGTTGAGGCTGAATGCTTTTCCTTCAAGATTGGCCTCAGGCGGAACGATCTCCTCGTTCAAATCTGACCCAGCTTTCGGGAGACCAGCTTCCATGCGCAAGGCCTCTCGAACCTGGGTTCCGATCGCCCTGATTCCAAACTTGGCACCAGCTTGCAACGCACTCGTCCAAGCCGTGAGGAGGCTTTCGGCTGGAAGGAGAACCTCAATATCAACTTCACCCGTTTCTTCGGTGCGTAACATCAGCGCAGGTTGCCTCCCAATCTGTGCCGTGACAAAATCGACCGGCTTCAAGTCTGTGACGTCCACACCGAATGCGGATTGAATGACCTGAGCGGCTTTGGGTCCGCTGACAAGCAAGAGTCCCCAGGTCTCGGCACAGTTCTCCATCTTGGCCTTGGTCCCGTAGAGCAGGAATTTGCGGAAGGCTTGGAATGTGGATTCACCAATCTCACCGACGTCTTCCACTGTAACGGCGTCGCTTTGCATGTAGAGGCGGAAGTACGTGAGCATCTTGCCTTTGTGGGTCAACAAGCTGGAATAGCGCCCTTGTCCAGGTTGGAGAGGAAGGATATCGTTGCTGATGATGCTTTGCAGCCACTTCACGCGATCCTCACCTGTGACCCGGAGCTTGCCGCGATGGGAGAGGTCGGCTATCCCTACTGTTTCGCGGACGGCACGATGTTCTGCCACTATGTCCCCATAGTGCACAGGCATCTCCCAGCCTGTGATCTCCTCAAACGTCGCACCCAGCTGAATGTGTTGTTGGTGAAGGCGTGAGTGTTTCATAGTCAGTTTGAAAGTCTACAAGTCGTCAAATCAACAGTCACAGACTTTCACGACTTTCCGACGCGACGACATGGTTATTCATGACTTCTTCTACGAGCTCTCTGGTCCGAGCGGAAAATTCATTACGGGAGACGATTTTTGTCACACCGAGCGCTCTCGCACGATTCCAGGTTTCGACCTCTTCGTGGTTGGCAAAGGCCAGGGTCGGAATATCTTTCAGAAGTGGATCCGCTTTTAGCTGTTCCAATGCCTGAAAGGCATTGAGGGTCAAGTCGTTCATGTTGAAGATGATGGTACCGGGTCTCACCGCAAGGGATTTTCCCAGAATATCCTGTTGCGCGCGAGCTTTTTCAAGCTGATAGTCCGGTTGACGTAACGCGTCCCGGACCTTGGTGTAGAAAAAGAGATCAGTCACGGCGACAAGAATGGTCTTCTTGTCTATTCGGTCTGTCTTGTCCGCTGGGTGTCCCGTTGTGTTCATGCGTGCGTTTCGATTTTGGATTCCAGGAACCTTCCCGAGAGACCGACGACTAAATGGCCCAGAGAGACACGGTCGAGCAGATAGACCATATAATCAGTTCAACGAACTCACCAACCGTCCAAGGGCCTTCTTGGCGAGTGCATAGTTGGGATCCAAGGTGAGCGCTGCCTTATACGAATCAATCGCTTCCGTCCAGCTCCCTTTTCGCTCGTAGACGCGACCAAGATTGAGATGGGGATAGGCAGGGCTTTCGTAGCGCTTGGCCTGCATCGCTTTCTGAAACCAGGAAATCGCCTCGTCGAATTCTCCCTTCTCAATCAGGTACGCACCGATATCGTTGTAGGGATTGCCGAAGTCGGGATCCTGCTCGATGGCTTTGTGACATTCCTCAATGGCATCATCGAGTCGTCCCATGAAGCTATAGGTCCAGCCCAAGAAGGTGTAGGCCTCGGCGGTCGGATGGGTCGCGATCGATTGCTTGTACAGGTTGACCGCTTCTTCGAGTTCGCCCTTCATCTGCCGTGCAAATGCTTGTTGAAACAGCTCCCACGCCTGGCGTTTGTCTTCTTCGTGCCCCTCACCTTGGACGGGAAAATCTTGGATATTCATAAGAGCGAGCTGAAAGTCCTCAGCTTCTAGTTGAAAGCTGACGACTGTAGCCTATTCGTTCTTCAGCTTTTTTGCAATCAACTCTGCGCCATACCGACCTGACAACAACATCGAGCCGAATGCCGGCCCCATTCGCGGTGTGCCATAAACGGCTGCAACGGCTAATCCAATGACAAAGCAATTCGGATAGACCTCTCCGGTGCGATCCATGATTTCTTCTTCAGAGCGGGAAACCCACATGGCCCCGTTCCCCGGAATTTTCTGATACAGGTTTCTCTTATGGAGAAGCTCAACCACAATGGCATCATGGCCGGTGGCATCCACCACAATCTTGCTTTCGAGCGCGATGGGATCGACATGGATGGTATCATGACCGGCCATTTCCGCTGTGGTGTTGTTCACCACGACACCTTCCAATACCCCTTCGTTGCGCAGAATCAGGTCGAGGACCCGCGTCAAGTTCATGATCTTGGCGCCGGCCTTGTACGCCGCGGCGATAAGCGCCCCGGTGGCATGGGGTGGGTCGACCATGTACATACCCGCACACTCGTTGATCTTCTTGCAGGGAACACCGATCTCTTCGAGAAGCTCATTCGCAGGTTCACAAATCGTGGCCTTGTTCATGAGATACCCGCCGGACCAGAATCCTCCTCCAAGTGCCAGGCTTTGCTCAATCAGGAGCGTTCGAAATCCCCTGATCGCCAAATCGTGCGCGCAAATTAGCCCGGATGGACCGGCACCCACGATGATGACATCACTTTCGATCAGTTGATCGAACTCTTTATAGTATTCCCTGGCAATTTGCCGGGTAATATCCTTCTCGCGTAATGGAGCGGGCTTTGGCTTGTTCATAATAGACGTTTTTCCCAAGTGCTCAATTCTCAACCGAGTCAGCGGTAGATTTCTGCTCCAGCTTTTTTGAATTCTTCTGATTTTTCTTTCATGCCGATCTGGATGGCCTGCTGCTCGTCCACCTTGAGCTGCGCGGCGTAATCACGGACGTCTTGCGTGATCTTCATGGAACAGAAGTGGGGTCCGCACATAGAGCAAAAATGTGAAACCTTGGCGGCATTGTCGGGAAGCGTTTCGTCGTGGAACTGCAGTGCTGTCTCCGGATCCAACGCGAGATTGAACTGATCTTCCCAGCGGAACTCAAATCTGGCCTTCGACAGCGCGTTGTCCCGGATCTGTGCGCCGGGGTGGCCTTTGGCCAGGTCGGCGGCATGAGCGGCGATTTTGTAGGTGACCACACCCGTTTTCACATCTTCACGATCGGGGAGGCCGAGGTGCTCTTTCGGCGTCACGTAACAGAGCATCGCGCAGCCGTACCAGCCGATCATGGCCGCACCGATGCCGGATGTAATGTGGTCATAGCCTGGCGCGATGTCGGTCGTCAGAGGCCCGAGTGTATAGAAGGGCGCCTCCTGGCATTCCTTGAGCTGTTTTTCCATGTTCACCTGGATCATATGCATCGGTACGTGGCCGGGTCCTTCGATCATGACCTGCACGTCATGCTTCCAGGCGATCTTGGTCAGTTCGCCCAGCGTTTCCAACTCGGCGAACTGGCCTTCGTCGTTGGCATCGGCGATGGAGCCTGGCCGCAGCCCGTCGCCCAGGCTGAATGACACGTCGTAGGCCTTCATGATCTCGCAGATCTCTTCGAAGTGGGTATAGGCGAAGTTCTCTTGATGATGCGCCAGGCACCACTTGGCGTGGATTGAGCCGCCGCGCGACACGATGCCGGTCATCCGCTTGGCGGTCATGGGCACATAGGCGAGGCGCACACCGGCGTGAATCGTGAAATAATCGACACCCTGCTCAGCTTGTTCGATGAGTGTGTCGCGGAAAATCTCCCATGTGAGGTCTTCCGCCTTGCCGTTCACTTTCTCGAGGGCTTGATAGATCGGCACCGTGCCGATCGGGACCGGTGCGTTGCGAATGATCCATTCACGCGTTTCATGAATGTTTTTCCCAGTCGAGAGGTCCATCACGGTATCAGCGCCCCAGCGTATCGACCAGATCATTTTCTCGACTTCTTCTTCGATGGACGAGGCGACTGCGGAGTTGCCAATGTTCGAGTTGATCTTTACGAGGAAGTTCCGGCCAATGACCATCGGCTCACTTTCTGGATGATTAACGTTCGAGGGAATAATCGCGCGACCACGGGCCACTTCATCGCGGACGAACTCGGGCGTGATGACGTCGGGAATGCGGGCGCCCCAGGATTGACCGGAGTGCTGAGCCACGCCGCCGCCCTTGCTGTTGCGCTCAGCGCGTTCACGAGCCACCTCACGCGACTGGTTTTCACGGATTGCGATAAATTCCATCTCTGGAGTCACGATCCCTTTGCGCGCGTAGTGGATCTGGGTGACGTTCTGGCCGGTCTTGGCACGGAGCGGCTTGCGGATATGTTGAAACCGAAGGCCGTCCAGTTTGGAGTCGGCGGCGCGTTGGCGGCCGTAGTGGGACGAGATGTCGGCGAGTTCTTCCACATCCTGACGGCCTATGATCCAGGAGCGGCGGAGCGGCGCGAGTCCTGCTCGGACGTCGATCGTCACAGAAGGGTCGGTATAGGGACCTGACGTATCGTAGACGGTGACTGGTTGGTTCGGTGTCGGCGCGCCGCCATTCATGGATTTGGTCGGGCTCAGGCTGATTTCTCGCATGGGCACATGTACGCCGGCATGGGTGCCTGCCACATAGACCTTGCGTGAGGCTGGGAACGGCGCGGTTGTCAATGTTGTGGGCTTCTGTCCGTTGCCGGTATATTCGCTCATGGTCGCATCCTTTCTGAGATGAGGAGCGTTGAGGGGGCACCTCAATAAAAAAGCCGTACTCCGTGGGGGAGGTACGGCTGAGTGCTCACAACGACCGCGGCTGTCGGCTTCCCTACGCTGGTATTACCCAGGTCAGGTTGTGAGGGTCGTCCGAGTGCACGGACTCTCAGCCTCATGGCTCCCCTAGCTATGAATGAGTGATCGTAGTACTCCATGCCACCGAAGTCAATCGGCTATTAGACCCATGCCGGAGTTTCTCCTTTTGGGGCGAGGGGATGGGACTTCTCCACAAGGTGGGATTCGTTGATTGTGGGAGGGGGCTATCGTAGAATCAACCTCCTGACATGGGAGGACGTATTGTGACTGCAATAGCGACGCTACCAAGGCCCATTACCGAGTATCAAGCATTGCCGGCAGAGGAGTTGTTTCGCCGGACAGTATTCGCGAAGCAGGTGCTTGGCGAGCGCGTGATGATCCTCGGCCATAACTACCAGCGTGATGAAGTCATTCAACATGCCGACTTTCGTGGAGACTCGCTGTTGCTGGCCAAGCTCGCGGCTGAACGTTCTGAGCGGCCCTACATTGTGTTTTGTGGCGTGCATTTCATGGCCGAGACAGCGGATATTCTCAGCCGCTCCCAGCAGACCGTGATTCTGCCCGATATGGCTGCGGGTTGTTCCATGGCCGATATGGCCGCCATTGAGCAAGTCGATCAATGTTGGGAAGCCTTGGGACGTGTGGTCTCGGCCGACGAGACCGTGATGCCGGCGGTGTATGTGAATTCAGCGGCGGTCCTCAAGGCGTTTTGTGGCGAGCATGGGGGTATTACCTGCACCTCTTCCAACGCCAAAGCCGTGATCGAGTGGTGTTGGGCCAGACGAGAAAAAATCTTATTTTTTCCGGATGAGCATTTGGGACGCAATACGGCCAACAAAATGGGGATTCCCCGCGAGCAGATGATCGTGTGGGACCCCTATCAGCCCAATGGTGGGAATACCAAAGACGCAATCAAGCGGGCCAAGCTGATCCTATGGAAAGGTCACTGCAGCGTTCACCAGATGTTTCAACCGGTCCATGTGGATCATTTCCGCAAACAGTATCCGGACGGGAACGTCATCGTGCATCCGGAATGCCATGAAGATGTGGTGAACAAAGCGGACCTGATCGGATCGACCGAATTCATTATTCGGACCGTTACGGCTGCACCGGCAGGGACAACGTGGGCGGTCGGCACCGAATTGAATCTCGTTAATCGCTTGAAACATGAACTCACCGATAAGAAAGTCTTTTTTCTGTCCTCCACCGTCTGCCAATGTGCCACCATGTTTCGCATCGATGCTGCCCACCTCTGCTGGGCCATGGAAAATCTGGCCGAAGGCCACGTGGTGAACCAGATCGTCGTGCCGGACGACGACAAGCATTGGGCAAAAGTCGCGCTCGACCGCATGATGGCCGTCAGCTAACGGGATCGTGAAAAACGCTACCAGCTTCGTTCTCGCGTTGTTCGAAAGCTCAATGTGCCGCCTGGGTAAACGCCTGTTCATACAGGCGATGGGTGGGCGGGTGAAAAAGGTTTACGCCTCACATTCTCACTCGCTGCGGCTTTGCCGGAAGACGTGTTTGACGAGTCCGCAAGCAGGGTAAGGACTAGTACCTCGCCAGCCATTCCTGTATAGTCCCCTCGATTCTGCATGATTATGATGTAAGTATTCGGATTGTATTATCTATGGATTACAAAGCAACGCTCAATCTTCCGAAAACCGACTTCCCGATGAAGGCCAATTTGCCGCAGCGGGAGCCGGAGATGCTGGCCTGGTGGGAGCAACAGAAGCTCTATGATCAGATCCAAGCGATGGGGCAGGGACGTCCTCGGTATGTCCTGCATGACGGCCCTCCCTACGCCAACGGCCGTATCCATATCGGACATGCCTTGAACAAGGTGCTGAAGGACATCATCGTGAAGTCGAAAACGATGAGTGGGTTCCAGTCCCCGTATGTACCGGGCTGGGACTGCCATGGCCTTCCGATCGAGCACCAAGTTATGAAAGAGCTTGGGGAGAAGAAGAAGGACTTGAGTGTGTCCGACATTCGGAAGCTCTGTCGCGCCTATGCTCAAAAGTACGTCGATCTTCAGCGCGAGGAGTTCAAGCGGCTCGGTGTTCTGGGCGAGTGGGATCAGCCGTATCTCACGATGACGCCAGGGTATGAAGCGACGATTATCCGGGAGTTCGGAAAATTCGTCGAGCAGGGCGGCGTGTACAAGGGGCTCAAACCCGTTCTCTGGTGCACGCAAGATCAGACTGCGCTGGCTGAAGCAGAAGTTGAGTATGACGACCATGTGTCGCCATCGGTCTATGTCAAATTTCCCGTCGTGACCTCCCCGGAGGTTTTGGGGAAGACCTTTCCTGGGGTTGCCTTTCCAGAGGGCATCAAACTGGTTTCCGTAGTCATCTGGACGACGACACCGTGGACCTTGCCGGCCAATCAAGCTGTCTGTCTGCACCGTGATTTCGAGTATGCCTTTGTGCAGGTCGGCGATGAGCTGCTGATTGTGGCGGAGAAACTGCTTGGAAGCGTTGCCAAAGCCTGCGGGATCACAGACTATCGCGTCGTCGGAGTCAAGAAAGGTGGCGAGGGGTTTGAGGGGTTGGAAACACAACGCCCCATTTCGACTGGCTTGTCGCCGATCCTGCTTGGGGATTTCGTCACGCTCGATCAAGGGACCGGTTGTGTGCATATCGCACCCGGCCACGGAATGGAAGACTACATTCTCGTGCTCGATCACAATGCCAAGGCGTCACCGGGTGAAAAACTCGAAATTGCGGCGCCTGTTGATAACGGCGGGCGATTCACCGATATCGTGAAGGAATTCTCCGGGCAGCATGTGTTCAAGGCGAATCAGAAGATTGTGGACTATCTGCAAGCGAACGGACGCCTGCTTGGTCATGGTTCATTGAACCATTCATATCCCCACTGTTGGCGTTGTAAGAGTCCCGTGATCTTCCGCGCCACAGAGCAGTGGTTTGTGTCCATGGAGATCAATGACTTACGGAAAGCGGCTCTGGCAGAGATCGAACGGGTTCGGTGGATTCCAAGCTATGGCCGCGATCGGATTTTCGGCATGATCGAGAATCGGCCGGATTGGTGTCTCTCGCGCCAGCGTGTGTGGGGTGTACCGATTCCAGGGTTTACCTGTGAAGGCTGTCGACATGTCCTGGCCGACCCAGTTGTGATCGAGCACATTGCGGCCTTGATGGAGTCGAAGGGGGCGGATGTGTGGTTCGAACGATCCGCCTCTGAGCTATTGCCCACTGGAACCACCTGTCCAAAATGCGGAGGGGCGGCGTTCGAGAAGGAGCGGGACATTCTCGATGTCTGGTTTGAGTCTGGGGTGAGTTACGCGGCTGTGGCAAAGCCAAAAAAATGGTGGCCGACCGATTTGTACCTGGAAGGGTCAGACCAGCATCGTGGCTGGTTCCATAGTGCCCTGCTGGCTGGGGTGACCACGGATCATCGCGCGCCCTACAAGGCCGTCTTGACCCACGGCTTCGTTGTGGACGGGCATGGGAAGAAAATGTCCAAGTCGGCGGGGAATGTTGTGGCGCCACAGGACGTCATCAAACAGTCAGGCGCAGAAATCTTGCGTCTCTGGGTGTCGGCCCAGGATTATCGCGAAGACCTCCGCATCTCGCAGGAGATTTTGAATCATCTCATTGAGGCCTATCGGAAAATCCGCAACACGTCCCGGTTTTTACTGAGCAATTTGTACGATTTCGACCCAGTACGGCATCGTGTCCCATACGAGCAGTTGCCTGAATTGGACCGTTGGGCTTTGATGCGCCTTGGGGAGCTGAGCACCAAAGTTCGCCGGGCGTATGACGACTTTGAATTTCACGCAATTTTCCATGCCGTGAACAATTTTTGTTCTGTCGATCTCAGCGCCGTCTATCTGGATATCCTGAAAGATAGACTCTATACATTCCGCGCGGACTCTCCCCTGCGGCGCGGTTCCCAAACCGTCCTGTGCGACATCACCGTGGTCTTGGCCAAACTCATGGCGCCGATCTTGAGTTTTACTGCCGAGGAAATATGGCATATGTTGCCGAAGGCGGCGCGGAAGGAAGCGATGAGTGTCCACCTCACCCCATTTCCAGAAGATCCCACAGCGTGGCGGGACGAAAAGTTGGCGGCACGATGGGAGCAACTGCTGGCGTATCGATCACTGGTTCAGGGAGAGCTGGAGGCCCGTCGTCGGGAGAAGGTCATCGGCTCCTCGCTAGAGGCTCATGTCCACATCGAGGCCGGGCCTGATGCCTACCAATTTCTGACTTCCTACGCCGATGATCTCAGTGCGCTTTTTATTGTGTCACGAGTGACGGTGAAGAAGGGAGACGGTAAGCCGGATGACCTTCGCATTATGGTCGAACGGTCCAATGCGCCAAAATGCGAGCGTTGCTGGAATTACCGGGAGGCTGTCGGAAGAGATACCACTCATCCAACCCTCTGTGATCGTTGTGTGGAGGCAGTTCGTTGAGCCTGTCGATGCTTCGGAATATGGTGCTGGCATCGGTGACCGGGGGCATTATCCTTCTCGATCAGCTGACCAAGCAGCAGATCATGCAGACGATGCGGCTCCATGAGTCGATTCCCGTCATTCCTAATCTTTTCAGTCTGACCTATATCCGGAACCCTGGGGCGGCCTTTGGTCTCTTAGCCGGCAGCAGCAACGCGTTCCGCATGGTCTTCTTCGGGCTGACGTCGATCTTTGCTCTAGGCCTGTTGGGTACCATCTTGTTACGGATGCCGGAGGAAGATTGGATGGGGCGGGTCAGTGTTGCCGCGATACTTGGCGGGGCGATTGGGAACTTGATCGATCGACTTCGCTTCGGCGAGGTGATTGATTTCCTGGATGTCTACGTTGAGAGCTACCACTGGCCGGCGTTCAACGTCGCAGATTCAGCGATCACCGTCGGGGTGATCGCGCTCATCATCCACTTTGCGTTCGAAAAACGCATCGAACCACCTGAGGCGTCAGAGACATCGTCGGCCTCCTAAGCCAAGAACATTCCTAAGCGCTGAGTACCGAGTTGAAATCAATACTCAGCACTCAAAACTCAGTCCTCACAATCAGGCCGGCATCCGTACGATAAACCCGCCCTTTTCCTTTGCTTGTTTTTGCTGCTCTGCTGAGAACATGAATAGCGGTTCACTGTGACAGAACTGGCATTCCTTGGTCGTAATCATCGCATCGGGTTCCCCAATGCTGACCAGGTACTCCTTGGCGAGTTTGAGTGCTGTGGCCTCATCCGTCGTCATGACATCGAAGTGGATGCGGCCGCTCTTGCCGTGAACCCAGGTGTCGTAAACGTGAATCGTATCCGAAGACATGCACAACTCCTTTCAGCGGACAACCAAAATAACGACAATTCCAAGAATAATACGATAGTAGGCAAAGACGCGCAAGGTATGCCGTTGGACATAGGTCAGAAACACGGCGATGACGGCCCAGGCGACCAGAAAGGAGACCACCATCCCAAGGCCCAGCGCCAGAAAGTCTTGATTGTTGAACGCGCCGCGTGCCTTCCACGTTTCATACAGCGTGGCGGCGATGATCGTCGGGAGCGCAAGAAAAAATGAATATTCCGTCGCCACTTTTCGATCCAGTCCCGCAAGCAGCCCACCGATGATTGTGGAGCCGGAGCGTGACATGCCGGGAATCAGGGAGGCACATTGCGCCAGCCCAACACAGAAGGCGTGCCGTGGTGAGACCTGATCGAGGCTTGTGGCAGAAGCGGTGCGTGTGCGTGCTTCCACGAGGAGGATGATGATCCCACCCAAGATCGATGTGGAGGCCACCGTGAGGGGAGTGAACAAATACGATTTGATCCATCCATGGGCCAACAGGCCGAGGATGGCGGCGGGCAGGAAGGCGATTCCTAGTCCGAGGATGAACCATAGGTTAGGATTGGTCTGCATGGAAGTCGTGAGACGGCCAGCCCACGTCGTGACGGGCGAGTTGCCGAGAGACGACCAGAGCGTTTGACGTTCCCGCCAGG
>JAMXAU010000058.1 GCA_024281365.1 Nitrospira sp. | reverse complement strand
CCCGCTGCATTCGCCCTGGAGACCAGCCCAAGAACAGATTTCCGAGTGAAAACGTGAATTAATCAGAACTTCCCTAGCTGAAAGAGGGAGCCCGCAGTCTGTTTGGCGGATGTATCGGAAAACAGGAGAGGCTTATAGCAGCTCCCGCCGGATGGTGATCGGGATTTTCGCTTTCATCGACTGCTGAAATGAGACCAAGGCACGTTGTTGTTTCTGCAGCAGCATGTCATCCAGTACCCGTTGTTTGGCCTCAGCCATCTTCGCGGGGTCGTTACCATCCGCAGGTCTGGTCATGAGCGACTGCCCTTCGGCGATCTCCTCAGGCGTCAGGGCAACGGAGTCTCGTACGATCATGCGGGCCTTGTTGGCCAAGACTTCCTGGTGCTGAATCGACTCAAATGCCGCCGGGGTGAGGTGATTGGCGGCAAGGATGCGTTTGTACAGCTCTGGGTCGAAGGCGCCGTTCTTCTGAAAGACCGGTGTTTGCATGATCAATTCACGCAAGTCGGCGTCGGAGACTCGCACACCCATCTCTTGGGCGGCGATGATCCACACGCGGCTGTCGACGAGTTGGCCCATGACGAAGTCCTTGAACTCCTCGTCTTTGAACTCGGTCTTGACGTTGTCCTTATAGATCCGGTGCATGTTCTCGTAGGTGCGCTTAAACTCATCGAGTGAAACCGATTGTTCGCCGACCTTCGCCACCGGTCCACCGGCCTGTTCACCGAATCCCCACCAGCCCATCGTAATGACAAAGGCAATGGCCAGGATCCCCATGATGGACTTCAATAGCCAAGGATAGTTGTGTGACGCATCTCGCATTGTCTTAATCATCAAACCCCTCTTTGCTTTTGTGAGGGTAACAGTGTACTTATGGGCTGGGCGGAAGGCAAGGGCCAGCTCCTGAGGTGTGTGGAGACCTCATGCGTGAGGTGTTCACGAGCTCTTCCGGGAGGGTACGAAAAAATATTCAGAAAAAGATGGCTCTTTGTTTGTGCAAGTTGGCCGATTTTGTTATACTTTGCCACTAATTAGAAGGAGATCCCTTGGGAGGGGAGGGGCCAGGCTCGACGTCGTTCGATTCAAGAATTTATCCGAAGGCCCATGTGCTGAATCGGTTCATCGCGAAGTTGATTGACCTATTCATTGTCGTCGCTGCCGGCGAAATTGCTCCTCCGGTCGGTTTTCTTTCCGGGTTGACGTACATCCTGATTGCCGATGGGTTTGCAGGGGGGAAGAGTATCGGCAAACGGCTGGTCGGTTTGCAAACCGTGCGAGTTGATGGTCGGGGCACTGTCGGGTTTCGAGAGTCGATCATTCGGAATCTTCCACTGGGCGGTGCACAGGTTGCCTATGCGATCCCGTACATCGGATGGCTTGCCTCTCTGGCGATTGTCGCGTTCGAAAGTTTTTTGATTATCGGGAATGAGCAGGGGCGCCGCCTGGGCGATGAAGTGGCCCGGACACACGTATTAGACTCTGGTCAATTGGCAGTACCGGATTAAGTGCCATCGAGATCACGCACGCAAGCTGGACTCTGAATGGGCCAGCTCAGATGAAGGGAGAGATACCGTGGGGTTCCCGGGAGATGTGTTCGGTTGGTTTTCCGATGACCTAGCAATCGACTTAGGGACTGCGACGACCCTCGTCTATGTTCGTGGGAAGGGGATCGTCCTCAATGAACCCTCCGTGGTCGCGGTTGAGAAGAAGAGCGAAAAGGTGCTCGCCGTCGGCGCCGAGGCCAAGAAAATGCTCGGTCGCACTCCAGGGAACATTGTTGCGGTTCGGCCCATGAAGGAAGGTGTGATCGCCGACTTCGAGATGGCTGAACAAATGCTGAAGCATTTCATCCGGAAAGCCCATAACCGCAGTGCATTCGTTCGCCCACGGATCATTATTGGTGTCCCTTCTCGGATTACCCAAGTCGAGCAGCGGGCGGTTCGTGACTCAGCTGAATTAGCCGGTGCTCGGGAAGTCTATCTTATCGAGGAGCCGGTCGCCGCGGCAATTGGGTCAGGGCTGCCGATCACAGAGCCGTCCGGTAACATGGTCGTCGATGTGGGCGGTGGTACGACCGACATCGCGGTCATCTCGCTGGGCGGGATTGTCTATAGCGAGTCCGTCAAGGTTGCTGGCGATCGAATGGACGAAGCGATCATGAATTATATCAAGAAGAAGTACAATTTATTGATCGGCGAACACATGGCCGAGCGGATCAAGTTTGAAATCGGGTCCGCCTATCCGTTCGAAGAGCGGAAAACCATGATGATCAAAGGACGGGATTTGATTACGGGGATTCCGCGCACACTGGTCATTGATGATGCCGAGATTCGTGAAGCCTTGCACGAACCGATTGGGACCATTGTTAATGCCATCAAGATTGCATTGGAAAACACCCCACCCGAACTGGCTGGCGATATCATCGATCGTGGGATTGTGCTGACCGGTGGAGGCTCCCTGTTGAAGGGAATGGATACGCGATTCCGTGAAGAAACGAATCTGCCGATTATTACGGTCGATGATCCGCTGACATCCGTGGTTTTGGGAGTCGGAAAGATTCTGGACGAATTGGATCTGCTCCGAAAAGTATCGGTCATGTCTCAGGCGAACAACCTCCGGTAAGGTCCCATCCCCTCATGTGGATGGTTAATTTACGCGTGACATCCAATGCCAGGCGTGTGGCCCTCGTTCTTGCCGTCGTCCTGATCCTCGGCTTTCTGCTTCTGCCAGGTCAACTCCAAAGTGTGTTTCAAGGCGTGGGTGGTCCGCTCGGATGGATCATCAGTTGGCCGCTGAGTGCCGTGGCTGGGGTTCATGATCGGATTGCTGGGGTGTGGGGTGGCTATGTCGCGCTCCAGGGGATAGAAGACGAGAATCGGCAGTTGAAACGAGAGTTGGAACTGCTGAAAGAACAGAACGGACAACTGCGAGAATCTGCCGCGGCCACCGAGCGGCTGGCAACCCTGCTGGAGTTCAAAAGGCAAGCCCTGCCCACATTGATCGCGGCTCAAGTCATCGGTCGTGATACCGGTAATTGGTACAAGACGATCATCGTGGATAAGGGGGCGTCAGACGGGATCTTGCCGGATCAGGGTGTGATTACTCCTGCGGGAGTTGTCGGCCGGATTGTGAAAACGACGGCGTCCACCGCCGTCGTGTTATTGGTGACGGACCCGAATAATGCGATCGCGGGACTGATTCAGCGCACCAGAGACGAGGGAATTGTCGAAGGGACGACCCAGGGTCAGGCACGACTGAAGTATATCCCGCTATTGTCGGGTGCGCGCCCAGGTGATCGAGTTGTCACGTCGGGATTGGTTGAGGGGTTTCCGCGAGGACTCGCGATCGGCACCATCACGCGAATTGATAAAGAAGAGGAAGCCCTGTTCCAGTCGGCAGAACTGACACCTGAGGTTGATCCCAACCGGATTGAAGAAGTGCTCGTCATCCAGTCTTCTCTCGTACCGGCAGAAAAAGAACGATTGAGTATGCCAAGGCCTAAGCCATGAAGGCGTTGCTGTACAGTGTCGTCATCGTGGGGATTGTCCCAGTTCAATCCGTGCTGCTGCCGCATCTCACCCTCTGGGGCGTGAAGCCGGATTTTGGTGTCGTGGCGGTGTGCTTGATCGGACTGATCAACGGAGAGCTGGATGGTTTGTTGGTCGGGGTGGCAGTCGGATGGGCGTTGAGTCTGTTTTCTGCACAGGATGTGCTCACCGGAGCCATGCTGAAGGGGGGGCTTGGGTTGGTCGCCGGTCTAGCGGGACGACAAATGGTGTATCTGAGCCCTCTTGTCCTCGTGTTGGGGTTGCTGGTGGTGTCGTGTCTGGTCGGACTTGTGACTCCGGTTGTGCTGAAGCTGAGTCCTCAACAAGATTTGTGGTGGGCGATTTGGAATGTGGCGTTGCCGCAAGCCTGTCTTGATGCGGTCATCGGTGGAGCGATCTACTGGCTGATGTGGAGTCAGTTCAATATCGAACAGTTGATGTCGGAATCCCGGATGTAGGCAGTGACGTGGCGACAGCTCATTATCCAGAAACAGAGGTTGGGGATCTTCATCGGCGGCTGGTCATTCTCCGTGTGGGGCTTCTGTTGGTTGTTGCGCTGCTCGGGCTTCGACTCTGGCACCTGCAGATTCGTGAAGGGCCCTATTATCGCGATTTATCTGAAAACAATCGGACCAGACAGGTCTTGCTGGAGCCGGCTCGCGGGTTGATCTATGACCGGCATGGGGTTCTTCTGGCGAATAACGTGCCGAGCTTTAGCCTCTATGTCACATTGGAGGACGTGAAGGATCGGGAGTTGTTGGTTAAGCAGCTGACCGATCTACTCGGTCTTGACGCCGCTCTTGTCCGAAAAAAACTGACGGCCAAGGGAAGTAAGCTCCTTCCACGAAAGATCAAGGATCGCATGACGCTGCGCGATGCGACGCTGGTGGAATCGCACAGGCTTGATCTGCCTGGGGTCATGATCCAGGTGGAGTCGCAGCGCAATTATCCTGGTGGTATGACGGCCGCTCACATCTTGGGCTATGTGGGGGAAATTTCCGGAGAGCAACTGGAGAAGCCGGAATTTCTTGATCTCCATCAAGGCAGTGTCGTGGGACAGTATGGGGTGGAAAAGTCCTATGATCGGCACATGCGGGGCGTCGCTGGGCAGAAGAATGTGGAGGTCGATGCGCTCGGTCATGAGAAAAGGGCAACTGTGGTCGACAGGCCGCAGGCCGGCAATGATCTGTATTTGACCATTGATGCGCGACTGCAGAAGGTGGCCGAAGACCTGCTCGGCGAAGAGCATGGAGCCATTGTCGCGCTTGATCCGACCAGCGGGGATATTCTGGCTATGGCTAGTCGGCCAGGCTTCGATCCTAATGTCCTCTCGCGAGAACTCACTGCCAAACAGTGGGTGGAAATCGTTCAAGATGAAGGGCGCCCGCTGAACAATCGCGCCTCACAGGGGCAGTACCCGCCAGGCTCGACCTTCAAGATTCCAATGGCCATTGCCGCGTTGGAAACGAAAACCATGACACCGTCGAGCACCGTCTTCTGTAACGGAGGCTACCAGTTCGGGAAACGGCTCTACCATGACTGGAAGGCTGGCGGACATGGGTACGTTGACCTCCACAACGCCTTGGTCCATTCCTGCGACGTGTACTTTTATACGGTCGGGCAACGAATGGGGATCGATGTGATGGCGGAATTCGGCAAGGACTTCGGTCTTGGAAAGGCGACCGGGGTGGAGTTGCCGTCGGAGCGATCGGGGATCATGCCGTCGACGGCGTGGAAGCAGAAGGCCAAAAACGAGCAATGGCTACCGGGCGAAACCATTTCAGCCGCGATCGGTCAAGGCTATGTCACGGTGACTCCTTTGCAGATGGCAAGTTTAGTCGGCACCGTTGCCAATAACGGCGTCAGTTACCGCCCTCGACTGGTCCAGGCGGTGATGGACCGAACGACCGGGAATCTGATGGAGATCCCGGCGGTCCCACGCGGGAAACTCTCCGTGAAGCCGGAAACCTTCCGTCTCATCAAAGACGCGCTTGCCGATGTCGTGACGAAGGGGACGGCGACGCGGGCAAAGTCTTCAGTGGTGACCATTGGAGGGAAAACCGGCACGGCGCAGGTGGCGGCCCTCCGCACTGGGCCTGAGGAGAGTATTCCCAAGAAGTTCAGAGACCATGCGTGGTTTGTGGCTTTTGCGCCCGTCGAGTCACCCAAGATCGCTGTGGCTGTGATTGGTGAGCATATGGGGCACGGGGGGGCCGCGGCGGCTCCGCTCGCAAAGGAAGTCATTGAAACCTATATGAAACTTGCCCCACAGGTCCCAACGGTCACCTCGGATCGTCCCAGTATGGAAGGGCCAGGGCGTTTCTCAAACGACTCATGATCAATCGGTTGACTGAACATCGGGAGCTCGATAGTTTCGACATTCGCTACGTGGCGTTGATTCTCGCCATTCTCGGGATCGGCGTCCTCTCGATTTACAGTGTGACGTATGGGCAGCGTGGCGTCGGGACTCCGTACTATCTCAAGCAACTCATCTGGATCGGGGTCGGCGCAGCGGCCTTCCTCATCATGTGGGCATCGGATTATCACCACCTTGCGCGGTTTGCTTATCCGGCCTATGCCGTGATCTTGGTGATGCTGGTCGTCGTCTTGTTCGAGGGGCGAACGAGCAAGGGGGCTCAACGATGGATCGCCTTGGGTCCGTTGAGTTTCCAACCGTCGGAGTTTGCGAAGCTCATCCTCGTCTTGGTACTGGCCCACTACTATTCGAAGGCACCAAGGGTCGGGTGGTTACAGCGAGTCATCGTCCCGGGGCTGTTGGTGTTGCCTGGTCTTCTTCTCATCTTGAAACAGCCGGATTTGGGCAGCGGGCTGAGTTTTGTTGCAGTCTATGCAGCGATGTTACTCATGGTAGGAGTTCGGTCACAAGCTTTAGGGGTCATTCTATTGTTCTCGATCATGCTGTTTCCCTTCGCCTGGGAAGGGGTCTGGGGGTCCTTGCATGATTACCAACGACAGCGCATTATGGCGTTCGTTGATCAAGACTATGATCCAGGCGGAAAGGGCTACCATGCGCTGCAATCGCGAATTGCCATCGGATCAGGAGAACTGTTGGGAAAAGGGCTCTACGGCGGGACCCAAAGTCAGCTGAAATTCCTGCCGGAGGGGCACACCGACTTCGTATTTGCCGTGTTTGCGGAGGAATGGGGATTCATGGGCGTGCTGGTGTTGTTGGCGTTGTTTGTTGGGTTGATCTGGCTCTCGTTGGAAATTGCGTCCAAAGCCAAAGATCAGCTGGGAGCGTTGCTCGCCGCCGGGATTGTGGCGATGCTCTGTTTTTGTGTGGTGGTCAATATTGGGATGACGGCGGGCATGTTTCCGATCGTCGGCATCCCGTTGCCGCTTGTGAGCTACGGCGGGAGCGCCACGATTATGACCATGGCGGCCTTGGGCTTGCTACTGAATGTCAAACGTAAGCGGTTAAGTTTATTTTATTGAGTCATGTCGGACGACTGAACCACAGCGGTTCAGTGTTCAGTGAGATAATAGCGTTTCGATAGCCAATGGAGCTGAGCGTATGGATGAGGTGCAGATCCGGGTCCTTGCCCGCATCACTTGCGTGACGCCAGCTCCAGGGGCAGTGAAACAAAAGGAGTGTGTATGGGAAATGAAATTGCGATAACGCTCGCGCGAGAAGAAACTCGTGTGGCCGTGCTTGACGGCGGTGTCGTCACGGATTTATTCGGAGACCGCGCGAAGCATAAAGATTTTGTGGGCAATATTTACAAAGGACGGGTTGCGAAGGTCTTGCCGGGGATGCAGGCCGCCTTCGTGGATATCGGGCTGGAGAAGGCTGCATTTATGCACGTCTCCGACTTGTTGGTGGAGGCGGAGCCCGGTGACCTGTTGGTGGAAGCGGAAGAAGACGAGAAAGATTCCGACATGCTCAGGCCGAAGCGGCAAAGTGCGAAGCCGATCGAGCAGCTTTTGAGCGAGGGTCAGGAACTGATGGTGCAGATCTCAAAGGGGCCGATCGGCACGAAGGGGTCTCGAGTCACGACCTATGTGTCGCTGCCTGGGCGGTATCTGGTGTTTATGCCGAACGTCGATCATATCGGCGTCTCTCGACGGATTCCACGAGATGAGGAACGGGCCAGGTTGAAGGACATCATGCGCCGGGTGCGGCGGCCGGGGTATGGGTATATCGTGCGAACGGTCAGCGAAGGGGTCAAGGAAGATGAGCTGAAATCCGACGTCGATTTTTTGCACGTCCTATGGCAAGACATTTTGACAAAACGGGAACAGCTTCCGGCCCCGGCGTTGCTCCATTCGGACTTGAGTCTCAGTTTTCGTGTCGTCCGGGACTTGTTCAGTAAGAAAGTGGATCGGCTCTGGATCGATTCACGAGAGGAGTACGATGCCATTCGGAACTTTGTCCAGCGGTTTTCTCCTGAGCAAACGGCGAGGATTCAACTCTATGACAAAGACGAGCCGTTGTTCGACCATCTCGGTGTGGAACAGGAGATCGTCCGAGCCTTAAGCCGGAAGGTCTGGCTGAAGTCGGGCGGCTATCTGGTGATCGATCATACCGAGGCGATGACGGTGATCGACGTCAATACGGGGCGGTTTGTCGGAAAGCGAGATCAAGAGGAGACGATCTTGCGGAACAATCTGGAGGCAGCCAAAGAGGTGGCCTATCAGCTCAAACTGCGTGGCATCGGCGGGATCATCATCGTCGATTTTATCGATATGGAGCGGGAAAAGAATCGGGACAAGGTCTACCATGCGCTTGTGGACGCCATGGGTTCGGACAAGGCACGGACCAGGATCTCTCGGATCTCAGATCTTGGGTTGATCGAGATTTCCCGTGAGCGTGTGCGAGAGGATCTCTTGCGGTCGTTGTCGGAGCCCTGTCGGTATTGTGACGGTCGGGGATATACGAAGTCCCCCACGACCGTCGCGTATGAGATTTTTCGGGAGATCCGACGGATCGAGCCGTCTGTGGATCAGCAACGGATCATCGTGGGAGCGCATCCGACGGTCGCCGAGCTCCTCCAGGACGAAGAGCGTCAGAGTGTGGAATCTCTTGAACGAGACTGCACGGCAAAAATCATCGTGACGCCGGACAGTCAGTTGCATCTGGAGCAGTACGATCTTGTCGTGTTGTAGCGGCGTGCCGTGTCAGTCGGTGGTTGCGCGCGAGGTCGCAAGCACCCTCCCTGCCGTTCTATGACTCTCCCAGTATATGATTGAGGCTGAGCATGGACGAAGCCTTCTTGACGCAATGGCTCTCGCTTGGAGCCGTGGACGGTGTCGGCGATCGGACGTTACTGAAGCTCATTCACGCCTTTGGATCATCCGACGCCGTGCTGCATGCGACCAGTGGTGATTTGGTCGCGGCAGGGTGCAGCTCTGATTTGGCAGACGCCATTCGGCGAGGGCCGTCGGCAGACGTTCGCCGGCAGATTGATCGCCAAGTCGCGGCAGTTGCGCGCCTCAAGGTTCGGATCCTCACGTTCTTTGACGACAACTACCCCACGCGCTTGAAAGCCATTCCCGATCCGCCACCGTTGTTGTATGTGAGCGGGGAAGTGTTGCCACAGGACGCGGTGGGAGTGGCCATTGTCGGGGGAAGACGCGCGACTCCCGCTGGAAGAGTGGTTACGGAAGGAATAGCAAAGGATCTCGCGGAATGCGGCGTGACCATTGTCAGTGGTTTGGCGCGCGGGATCGATGCGGCGGCTCATCGTGGCGCACTCGCAGGCAAGGGGCGAACGATCGCGGTGCTGGGCTGTGGTATTGATCGAACCTATCCGTCTGAACATCAGGCGCTCCGGCGAACCATCGAATCGCACGGGGCCGTTCTCTCGGAACTGCCGATCGGTGCGGCTCCTCAAAGTCACCACTTTCCGCGGAGAAATCGGATCATCAGCGGGCTGTCGATCGGTGTATTGGTCAGCGAGGCAGCGACCGATAGTGGGTCGTTGATCACGGCGAGGTTGGCGCTCGAACAGGGAAGGGACGTATTTGCAGTGCCTGGTTCCATTAAAGAGGAAGCCTGTCGAGGCTCAAATCGCTTGATCAAGGAGGGGGCAAAACTCATCGAAGGTGCGCGCGACATTCTGGATGAGATTCTGCCACAAGTCGATGCACGGCAACGGGCGATGTTGCATGTGGATCGCACCGTAGCTGATGCCGTGGCTCCGTTGCGTCACGAAGAGGCGACGGTCTACGACGCGCTGTCCTATGAAGCACGGTCGGTCGATGCAGTGATCGAAAGCACCGGGCTGCATGCTGCTCAAGTCGTCGCAACATTACTTTCCCTGGAGTTGGGAGGGCGTGTCCGTCAGTTACCCGGTCAACAATACATCCGCCTCTGACCAGGATGTCAGAAAGCTCCTCCAGGCTCACAGAGGTCAAGGTTGAGGATCACGTGAAGTGAATCTCGACTCTCAACTCGGCCTTAACCTTTTCGCGTTCACTCGAAACGCGTGACGACAGCGTCGCGAGAAAGCCTCTCAACTGGTGCCGACTGCCAATCTAGTTGCATGAATCTTCGATATTTGGTACGTCTGATACAGTTCGCGAGGCGGAGATGGGGTTGCTATGGCAAAAAATCTGATTATCGTTGAGTCGCCGACCAAGGCGAGGACGATTACGAAATATCTGGGCCGCGGTTATACGGTCATGGCGTCGGTCGGACATGTCAAAGACCTGCCGACCAGTAAGCTGGGCGTGGATCTCGAGAACGATTTTGAGCCGCAGTACGTCACGATCAAGGGCAAGTCGAAAGTGTTGTCTGAGATCAAGAAGAAAGCGGAAGAGGCAGACAAGGTGTTTCTGGCCCCGGACCCGGATCGCGAAGGGGAGGCCATCGCCTGGCATCTTGAGCAAGAGCTGCTCGGAAAGTCGAAAAAGAAAAAGCAGGAGGGAAAGATCTTCCGAGTGTTGTTCAACGAGATCACCCAATCGGCGATCAAACGCGCGCTGCAATCGCCGGGTGAAATCGATATGAACCTTGTCAATGCGCAGCAAGCCCGCCGTGTTCTGGACCGTATCGTCGGTTATCAAGGCAGTCAGTTGCTCTGGAACAAGGTGCGACGCGGTCTCAGTATGGGCCGAGTGCAGTCGGTGGCGATGCGATTGATTTGTGAGCGCGAAGCGGAGCGGGAGGCCTTTCGCAGCGAAGAGTACTGGTCGGTTACCGCGTTGCTGGCAGGTGCCAATCCACCGTCGTTTGAAGCGAAACTCCACAGTATCGATGGCGGCGAGGCCTCGATTGAAAATGCCGAACAGGCCGGTCGCATCGTCGGCGAGGTTCAAGGCAAGACATTCGTCGTCCAATCGATTGAACGGCGCGAAAAGAAGCGCAACCCTGTGGCACCGTTCATTACCAGTCGGCTGCAGCAGGAGGCATCGCGCAAGTTGCATTTCTCGCCGAAGAAGACCATGACGCTGGCGCAGCAGTTGTATGAAGGGATCGAAATCGGCGCCGAAGGGGCGACGGGGTTGATCACCTACATGCGAACCGATTCGCCGCGTATTTCCAATGAGGCGATGGCCGATGCGCGGGAGGTGATCCAGTCGCGATTTGGAGCGGAGTATCTTCCGGCCACGCCGAATGTGTACAAGACGTCAAAGGCCGCGCAGGAAGCGCATGAAGCGATCAGGCCGACATCCGCGGCGCGTGATCCTGAGTCGATCCGCCAGTACTTGGAACAGGATCAATACAATCTGTACAAGTTGATCTGGAATCGATTTATTGCGTCGCAGATGGTGCCGGCGATCTTGGATGTGACCCGCATCGATTCATCACCGGTTGGGACGACGGTTCGGTACATATTCCGCTCGACCGGAACCGTCGTGAAGTTTCCTGGGCACACCATCGTCTATATGGAGGGTGTCGATAAGGAAGCTCCCTCACAAAAGCCCAAGGCTGATCAGGAGGCGGACGACGACGAACGGCAGCTGCCGGCGTTGTCAGAAGGGGAACGGTTGCGGCTTGTGGAACAAGAGGCACAAACAGTGCCGGGATTGCTCTCGAAGCAGCATTTTACGCAACCGCCGCCACGGTACAATGAAGCCCTGCTGATCAAGGAGCTGGAAGAAAAGGGGATCGGGCGCCCGTCAACGTATGCGGCCATTATTTCAACCATCCAGGACCGCAAGTATGTGGAGAAAACCGAAGGCCGGTTGGTTCCCACCGAGACGGGGAAGACGGTCAATGATTTTCTGTTGAAGGGATTCCCTCAGCTCATCAACGTCGATTTCACCTCACAGCTCGAAGAACAGCTGGATGCCGTCGAAGAGGGGAATAAACAGTGGGTCGCGGCCGTTCGAGATTTTTACGCGCCGTTCACCATGGAAATGGAGCGTGCCAAGGCGATTCCTGGCCCCAAAGATATCGTTGAGCCACCGACCAATATCCCATGCGAGAAGTGCGGCCGGATGTTGGAAATCAAATGGGGACGGAACGGCAAGTTTCTCGCCTGCCCGGCCTATAAGGACGATCCGCCGTGTAAGAATACCCAAAACTTCGAGAAGCTACCGGACGGGACAATTAAAATTGTCCCGAAGGAAGAAATTACCACTGATCAGAAGTGCGACAAATGCAGTAGCCCCATGGTGGTGAAGACCGGACGATTCGGGAAGTTCATCGCCTGCTCGGCCTATCCGCAGTGTAAGACCACCAAACCCCTGGCGTTGGGCGTCAAGTGTCCTCAGCCAGATTGCGGTGGTGATCTGGTGCAGAAGCGAACGAAGAAGGGCCGATCGTTCTTTGCCTGCAGTAACTATCCGAAGTGCGAATATGCGTTGTGGGATCGTCCGATCCCCAAGGCCTGCCCCACCTGCCAGGCGCCGTTCCTTGTCGAGAAAGTCAGCAAACAGGACGGCCGGAGCGTGCAATGCCGCAATCAGGACTGTGGCTATCGTGAGGCGGGATGACGTAACAAGGCCCTCTCGTTCATTTTCCCAGAGATCATTCAGCGGTTCGCTCCTCTCTTC
>JAMXAU010000057.1 GCA_024281365.1 Nitrospira sp. | reverse complement strand
ATACCAGCCCCTCACGACATTAGAATATGAACACTGTCCCTGCACCATTCCAGTACCTCTCAACTCAAGCCATCTCCACTTGGGTACCGGCCCCCTTAGTGGATTCTTGATAACGTTTTCCTCATCATGACAACATGAATTTTTATCCACACTTCACAGATTGGGAAATACACAGTTGTGCCTTTTTTGATACAGAATGGTATTTTAGTGATTTAACACTTTACATTTAAAATCATGCTGTTATGTTAATCGAATAGTGGCACCTTAATTGCTTGTATCTTTTTGGGAGAATGATGCCTTCGAAGTGAAGCTCTAACGAGGGAGGACTTGTGCGGAATCAACAAACCTTAGCATCAACAGTCACCTGCTCCGGCGTCGGGCTACACTCAGGGCAATCCGCGTCAATCACGCTGCGGCCCGCCCCACCAGACACCGGCATCGTTTTCGTTAATCGTAGTGCAGACGTTGATGCATATCTTCCCGTTTCCATTGAGCATAAAATCCCAACCGAGTTGTGCACCGCTATCAAAGGAAATGGGGTTCAGGTCCAAACCATTGAGCATTTACTAGCAGCTCTGTCAGGCATGGATATCGATAACGCCTTCATTGAGGTGACGGCCACTGAGGTGCCGGTCATGGATGGAAGCGCCGCACCATTCGTCAGACTCATTCAGTCTGCCGGCATCGTGTCGCAAGAGCGAAAACAGTCATTTCTCAAGATCATGGCACCGATCGAAATCACCGACGGATCAAAGCGGGTACGGATCGAGCCATCCCCCACTCCCCGTATTACCTACTCGATTCACTACGACCACCCGCTGATCAAGACACAGACGTACGACTATGATTGCTCGGTCGGCACATTTGAGAATGAAATTGCGGAAGCCCGCACATTCGGCTTTCTCCAAGAGGTTCAAGCCTTGTGGGCTCGTGGGCTCGGAAAAGGCGGAACCCTCGACAATACAGTCGTCCTCTCCGGCGACGGCATCGTGAATCAATCAGGCCTTCGTTTTGACGATGAGTTTGTCCGTCATAAGATCCTGGATCTGATCGGCGATTTTTCACTCTTAGGAATGCCCTTCATCGGGCACATCGTCGCTGACCGGTCAGGGCATGCACTCCATACTCGGCTCGTCCAGCAAATCCTGTCCCAGCCAGACAAGTGGGTGCTTCTGAATACAGAGTCTTCAGAAGTAGCAGTGCATTCAAATCCGTACAGCACTTCGCGTCAACCAGCCGTGGCACTTCAGGCTTCGTAGACTCATGGGCACTTTTTCTACTGTCTAGTGAGTTGTGGTCTGTCGGTAGGACGAACGGCACAATCAAGAACATCGCACAGGATGGTACGCCGGGGGCGAGGAACCTCACCCCCGGCGTATCACATCGCATTGGGGTTTACTTCTTCTTCTTCTTCGCTGCCTTCTTCGTTGCCAAGAGTCTCACCCCCCTTCGCATTATCAAGTTTGGCCCGTGAACAGCACCCGCTAGACGGCTTGAATCAACATATCGCCTAAAGCTTCGAACGTATTGGGACCCACTTTTCTGAATCGCTTGTCGCGCTTGAGCGAGGTGGCAATTGACGTCAGCGGAGTTTTCCCTTTGATCTGTAAACCACCTTCGATCAACCGCTGAACGAGCTCCTTTGCATGCATGGCTCGATTGGACTCCCGGAGTATTTCATAGGCGGCCTGGGGAACGCTCTTCCCCACATACTTACTCCGTCCAAGGAGAATTTCTCGGGACTGATCGGTCACGTCCATAAGCGGAACCGGGCGAATCCCCTTGGGATCATCGGTGGTAATGATTTGATTGGACAGACTGGCAAGCTTGGCCTTGTCGGCCTCAACTCGATAGAGCGTTTCAGCAAGTTCGAGATATTTCTTGATGGTGGCAATCTCGTCATCGAGCCGGCGGCGTTTCTTCTCAAGCTCCTGATACCGACTCTTATAGGCGTTGATCCGCTGCTCCAGACCAACGAGTATGTCTGTTAATTCCTCCACAAGTTCCTCTCGAAAAGCATGCTTGCTTTATATCATTGCTTAGAAACCTTGTCAAGCTTTATGATTTGAATAATACATTACCTATTCAGTTCTCTCTCTTGCAAGCAAGTAATCCTTGAATGATTATTGATCATAAGGCTTGTCTTCGCAAGAGCACCATAATTTTTCTTCGCTGCAAGTCCTGGCATGTTACAATCGGGCGTGCCAACTCCTCCCGAATCACCACCACACGACGTCCTGCTCCAAGCTGCGGTCGAGGCTAGTCAAGCAGCTGGAACCCTATTACTGCGCTATGCCGCAACGGGATTTCAAATCGAATACAAGAACCCCATCAATCTGGTTACCGATGCCGACCGTGCCGCTGAACAGTGCGTGATCGATCGACTGAAGACTCGTTTCCCAGATCATCATTTTCTGGCAGAAGAGCGTGGTCGTGACGAGGAAGGATCCTCCCCTTATCGGTGGATCATCGATCCACTCGACGGGACCACGAATTTTGCGCATGGCTATCCCGCATATTGCGTTTCCATTGGCCTCGAGTACGAGGGGCGGTGTATCATGGGCGTCGTTTTTGATCCTTCTCGGAATGAACTGTTCACGGCCATTGAACATCGTGGGGCATGTGTAAACGGTCGGCCCATCCATGTGTCCAACACACAAGCTCTCGACAGTAGCCTCCTCGTCACCGGTTTCGCCTACGACATCCGAGAAACCAAGCAGAACAACCTCGATCATTTTGTGAAATTTGCCCTGAGGGCTCAAGGGCTCAGACGGACAGGGTCGGCGGCTTTGGACCTGTGCTATGTGGCAGCAGGGCGGTTTGACGGATTCTGGGAAGTGCGACTCAACCCATGGGATATGGCGGCTGGCTCAGTCATCGCGCGTGAAGCCGGCGGGCGCTTGACTGATTTCAGCGGGAAGGACCTCTCAATCTATGGGCAAGAACTCGTGGCCAGCAACGGACGGATCCACGAGGCGATGCTCGCCCTCTTGAACCAAGCACCGCACCAGACGTGAAACCACAGGAAATCCACACCGCTTGTCCGTCACACGGATATACAATCCAACTGAGGATACGGTATGCTGTTCCTACGATTTCGCGATAAAGGATCTCATGGCACGCGCCGTTCCTCCGTCTGAACAACCGAATACCCCAGCGTCCAGTGACAATCCGGGTGACCCAACCTGGGAGGTGGAATTGCTCCGCGTCCTCGTCAGCCGCAAAGGCACACAGGTTGAAGCCCAATGGGCCATCCATCCGCAGTTGAAACAAGACCTGCTGCCCGCGGAATGGCAAGAAGTGGTGGATCTCATGGCGAAGGCAACCGACATCGTCGGTGAGCGATTCTCCAAGGCCCTGGCTCAAGTCGACCCGATCCCTCCCGGCAATGCCTAACCGTTCCGGCGCTCGTTTTTTCTCTTCCTATCCGATCGACATAGGAGGTTCCCATGGACTCGTATTACCATTCGCATGATTTAGGGAAGTTTGCTGAGATTGGGAGAGGCAATACTGCTTTGTGGGAAAAGTTCAAGGGCTACTACGATGCTGTATTTACTGAAGGTGCACTGACCGAACGAGAGAAGGCACTCATTGCCCTGGCCGTCGCCCACACCGTGCAATGTCCTTACTGTATTGATGCGTATACCCAGGCCTCGCTGGAGAAGGGATCCAATGTCGAGGAGATGACCGAGGCCGTCCATGTCGCCTGCGCCATCCGCGGTGGAGCTTCACTCGTCCACGGTGTACAGATGCGGAAGGTAGCCGAGAAACTGTCGATGTAAGGGCGCAGTGTCGATCAGAGATGTGAATTCTCAGGGACCGCCAGAGTGAAATACTTGCCACGCTCTTCGTAGAGAATCCGTGAAGCCATAAGATCGTCGAGGATTGGCTTGAGGATCGTCTCACTGCAATCGGTTTTGTCCGTCACTGCTGTTCGGATCTGCTCGACACTTTTCCCTGACTCGTTGCAGATTTCGATGACGAGCGCCGCCAACCCTTCATATCGTCGACGAGTCGGCTCTTTCGGATTACGCCCATCATAGATCGTGACGTAGTTCGGCGCTTTGGAGTAATATAGGAAAGGCGCGTCTCCCAACTTATGCATTCGCTGCCAGCCTTCAATTGCAGCAACCAGTTCCTGATACAGATGGGGATCCACTGGCCAGTCATCCAGTTCATACTCAAAGTCGTAGGCGATCTTCTTCAGATCGACTTGCCGCGCGTCGTATACATATTCATAGGCCATGCCTGGCCCGGTGATGCGGACACCATATTCATGTGGTCTGGTGAAGTAGGGACTAAACCGTTGCAGCCAGAACTTGCCGGTTGCTTCTGGTGGCTGGAGATGGAGCAGTGACGGGATCAGGTCGAGCTGCCGCTGGTAATCCTCATTCGTTTCGCCTGGAAACCCCAGCAAGATATTCCACAGTACCGTCACATGGTAGTAGAGGCTCCACTTGAGACAGGTGATATTCTGCATCGGTGTGGCGCCCTTGTCCATTGAACGAAGCTGATTGAGACTCAAACTTTCCAACCCCGGCTGCATGCACTTCACCCCACCGGCGGCCAAAGTTTTGATCTGACGCTTCTGCAGATTGCTCTTCGTTTCAATAAACACGTCCAGATCACAATGGTCTTCTGCCAGCTTTCCGAACAGATTGTCGATATACCCCATGTCGATGATGTTGTCGACCAACCGAAACCGAACGGCATCGTAGCGCTGGGAGAGCTCAGCAATCTCTCCTAAGACCTGCGCCGGCTTCTTCGCTCGGAACTTCATGCTCTGCGCATTGAGCCCACAAAACGTACAGTGATGCTTCTCGCCCCACCAACAGCCGCGTGAGCCTTCGTACAGCAAAATGCGGTCCAACCCCTGTGTTGTCTGACCGAGTTCCGCAAGCAGGTGATAGTAATCATCGTAATCGGGTGGTCCGGTCTTCGTGAAATCAGAAAAGAGCGATTCATTCGGCGTGAGCACAATCTTGTCACCCTGCCGATAGGTCACGCCCTTGGGATAGTCCCCTACCTCTACCATCCAGCATCTGATGGCACAAAAACGGGAGAAAGGTCTGCTCCCCTCCCCGATCACGATGTAATCGATAAAAGGGGAAGGCCCTCAAATACTCGAAGCCCCATTTCACCATCCAAATTGGCCCCGCCAAAGACGATGGAACATCCGGATGGATGTCCTTGATCAACTTGGCCATTGTCAGGCTCGCAACGTTCTGGTCGAACGTCGAGGTAAAACCGACCAGTTTGTATTGCCCTCAATCAATCGCCCCGTAGCGCCCAGGTTAAGAATTGAGGGCGGCTGATGCGGGTGGCCATTCTCCTCGAAATATCCGATTGGCTTCCCACTTGCGCCGCCTGTTCGAACACCGGCTTGAAGATCTGCGGATACTCCGCCCGTTTCGGATTCTCCTGAAACAGCAAGGAGAAAAAGCCACTCGCCAGTGCGCGCCCGTTTCTCACAGATCGACTCGTGCAAATTGACGCCGATCAGATGGGCAAACCGCACGTTCAAGTGATGACAGTCGACGGTATCCATCGGACTTGAGCAAGGCAGAGAGCGTACCGAGTTGAATGGAGGGATACTCTGCGTAACTGAACGGCACGTGTTGACCAGCGCCACCCGTACTTCATCGCTCATCCAACGCCTCATTCAGGATAGTGAAACAAGCCGCCAACTTCATGAAGGTCAAGGTTGAGACTAAGGTTAAGTGAATCAAACCTCTCTACTCAGCATGAACCTCGACCTCAATCATTCAGTTTCGCTTGCTGTTGAACACCTCAGAGCTAAGACTCCTACCCGGAAGGGCTCGAACTCTCGATCGGCTTTGGCTGCTAGGTAGAAGTCGCTCTCGGTCAGGCCGTTGATCTTGTGCGTCCAGATCTCAACCTTGCACTTGCCCCAGGCTAAAGGCAGATCAGGACGGTGGCCTTCCGCCTCTGCATATCGATCACCTTGTTCACAAACGCCAGCGCTTGCGCAAATCTGGAACGTGAACAGTCGCTCGAGATGTCCTTGCCCGTTTAGTACCCACCCTCGACCAGTTCTTTCAGTAAGGCCTGAGCACGATCACGCGGCACCGGTAGAGACGCCCCCACGATAATACACCCAACCCATCAGCGAGACTCATAATGTCCTCCTTGCCGCACGCTCAACAAATCACTCTGAAGGGGCCCTCAGCGTAGAAACAAGACGACCGCAATGAAGAACAAACTCTTTGGAGCAATCCCATCAACCTCGTCGACTCCCCCAGACTTCGCCAGATCGTCCATTTTGATTTTATCGGGATTGAACTTGGTCGCGGCCTGCGTCATGCGCTCAATCGCCTCATCGAACGACAAGGATGGGGCATCCTTGGGACGGAACCGAATAGGATTCACACGAGCGACGACAAAGCTCTTAAGATAGGGACTGGTTAGTCCCTTCGCTTTAAGGGCTTCGACTTGCTTGACGATGAGATCGTCCAATGCCAGGGCGGTCTGTGCGCGCTGCTGACGGATGCTCAGAGCAGCACGCAACGGTTTCTGTAGAAATTCATCAACCCGTTTCAGCACTGGATGGTAGGCACCTCCACTAAATCGAGGCCGCTCTTCATAACAGAGCCCCAGCGTGATCAATGCCGGCTCCTCGAACTCCAAAGCATAGGTTTCTTCCGTGACCTGATCGAGCTGTACTAGCTCTTGATACATCCGGATGACTTCCAAGGCTTTCTCACGAAGGTTATGGGCCTTCTCCGTATTCAGTGCGAGAATTTGATAGGCGGCTGAAGGTTCGGGAACGACGATCGCGATGATGCTCTTCGCCCCCAGCGTCCGCATGGCAGACAAGCGATGATTGCCGTTCGGTGTCCAATATTTCGCCGCATGATCAGACTTTGCAATTCGAACGGTAATAATGGGATCGAGAAAGCGACCGATCTTGCAGATCACTCCTTCCAGTTTTCGCACATGCGTGTCTGAGATGTTGCGTTGATAGGGCGTCGGCTCAACCAACTCGATCGGGAGTGCAGCCAAGACCAGCCACTGTCCGCCATACGGTTCCCTGTAGAACGAGAGAACTCTCCCTCCATCGGTTTCGATCTGCTGATGAAGCTCAGCCACAGCTCCGGGCGGCGCTGGGTTCTTAGGTTTCTTTTCAGCCATCGCCCTATGGTAGGACAGCTGTCCGAAAAAAGAAACGCCTACTGGGGGCTATCGTGTGCGTCGATTAAGATGTGTGCCTGATGAAGATTCAAAAAAAAGAACGGGCGACCTTGCACTGAGGTGGGAGGTCGCCCGTGACTTGGCGCTTAGGACGCCGACATTATTCTGCTTTGTCGCGGCCCACAAGACCCACGCGATAGTTGGGATCCTTGGGTTTCCAACCAGAGAAGACCTCGTCACTCCCTGGCGATTTCCTACTTTCTGCCCCGAAGATTTCTCCGCTCAATGGCTGTTCGCCTTCTCGTGAAGGACACCTTGTGCCTCAATGGCACGCCTCGCGAAGAGGTCGGTCAGCAGAATCGATGAGAAACCCACTCCGGCATCGGTGGGCCTGACGGGCCAGGTGGCGTTGTGTCGTCCATCTCCACCCTCCTCTCATGATGACATCACCGAGAGACCTGGATGGCAGCCGCGCGGTCTACCCGATCTCTCGAACTTCGATTGATAGATGAGCCGCACTTGTTTCCTTACGCCCATTAGGAAACCTTGTCAAGCGTCATACGACTCGCCTGAGCACCGACATACAAGGCATAGCAAATGCCAGCCAGCGCGAGGTCTTCGAGTGGAGAATACCACCGCAACGGTTGTGGGAAAAATACACCGTAGCATCCACAGTTTGGAAGATCGAGGCCGCGAAGGAGCATAACGATGAGCCCTATGGCGTAGAGACTGTTCAACATCATCGCCAAGAGTGCCCCCGTCGGCAATCGCCATCCGACAAGAATCCACGCAGTCAGCCCCCACTCGATCCCCGTGATCCCAAGCCCCAGCGGCCAGAGAGACCAGTCTGGGAACAGACGATAGGTGACCAACACGTCGGCAAACCCCTGAAGGTCAAGTGACTTTCCCAAGGCAGAGACCAGAAGCACACCACCGGTCAGAAGCCGCAAGCACCATGTCAGCATAATCCAGTTCATGAAACAGTCCCCGCAAACAGCAAGGAGGAGCGCGGCGACCCTGCCACGCTCCTCCTTACTTCACTCCTCACCCATGACCAAGCGTCCGTCACGGCACTTCACCCACTGCCTTGGCCGCGCACTACACGATCCTGAGTTTGCGGAAATCCACACCGTCCGGCGCTGGAGGCGTCTTGAGTTTCATGTTCTCCAATACATTCACGATGCGATCCGCGACCACGAGGTTGCGGTACCATTTCCGATTGGCCGGGACAATGTACCAGGGGGCGCAGTCGGTACTGGTCGCCGACATGACATCTTCGAACGCCTTGAGATACTCATTCCACAACTTCCGCTCCTCCAGATCTCCCGAATTCCACTTCCAGCGCTTTTCCGGATCGGCAATACGGGCCTCGAGTCTCTCTTTCTGTTCATCCTTCGAGATATGAAGGAAAAACTTGAGTACAGCCGTGCCACTTTCAGTCAACAGCTCTTCAAATTCCTTGATTTGGTCGAAGCGGCGCTTGACTACTTTGCCAGATACCCAACCGTGCACTCGGGTAATCAAGACGTCTTCGTAATGGGAGCGATTAAAGATCCCGATGTAGCCGTTGGGAGGGACTTCACGGTGCACGCGCCAGAGAAAATCGTGAGCCAATTCATCCTTAGATGGCGCCTTGAACGCCACCACTTTACAGCCTTGCGGATTCACTCCAGACATCACACTCTTAATGGTTCCGTCCTTTCCGCTCGTATCCATTCCCTGCAGCACAATGAGGAGAGATCCAGTGGCGTTGGCATAGAGTCGCTCTTGGAGTCCATCGAGGCTGGCGATCAGCTTGGCTGTCTCCGCTTTGGCCTTTTCTTTGCCTTGGTCGCTTTGTTTGTAGTCCCCGGTGTCATCTGGATCATACTGTTTTAATGAGAGCTGGCCACCCGGTTTCACTCGATATCGCTTCACAAGCCCCTCCTTTGTGGTGGTGAGCCCAAACCCTTAGTCTGACAGTTCCACAAGATATGCTGGTTATCGATCAGGATCGTTCGAGGCTTGGGCTACTTGGGAACACCCTGTGCACAACGGAAACCGACGTTCGGATCCTGTTCAGTCGGATCGCCTTTGGTACGGAACGATGAGCGAAGTCGATAGGGGGTGTTGATGTATGACCCGCCCCGCTGGACTTTTGCCGTCCCCTCGCTGGGACCACGGGGATTGATAGCGGGGCTATTGATAAAGCTGGAATAAAAATCTTCTGCGTACCAGTCCATCACCCATTCGTAGAGATTACCGGCCAAGTCCTGAACCCCGTACGGGCTCTGCCCCATGTGGTGATCGCCGATAACCGACACTGTCTCCGCGCCACCTTCCTTGAGCCCATAGACGGCATGCACCGGTGTCGGTGGATCGTTTCCCCATGGATACAGCCGCTCATCCGTCCCGCGCGCAGCTTTTTCCCATTCCGCTTCCGTGGGAAGCCGCTTCCCGACCCAGAGACAGTACCCCATGGCATCCATCCAGCTCACCCAGCGCACTGGACGATCAGCATGAACCACCGGAGTCTCTTTATCAGAAAATCCCCATGGCGGTTCACTCTGGATCGCCTCGACATACTTGGCGAATCGTGCATTCGTGACTTCAAACTTATCAATGTAGAACGTATTCAAATACACCCGATGGACAGGGGCTTCGTCCTCATCTCCCCTGTCGCTTCCCATGATAAATTCTCCAGCAGGCACCAACATCATCGGTGCGCCATCTTTCCCATGGAGTTCAGGAAAGGAGACGGCAGATCTGTTTGTGGAAGACTTGCCCTTGTCTCCGGATTTGGTTTCGCCGTTGCCCCCATTGACATCCAGAGATTTCCCCTGAACGAGCAGCGTCTCAGGTTTCACTGCCCGGCTTTCGGCCGCCGTCGCGAAGCCAGCGGGCAGAAATAGAAAACCCCAACCAGCAAGACACACGGTAAGAATTCGTAATGCGCCCATTCCTTCCTCTCCCGGAGTAAGGTACCGAAAAGTCATCTATAAATCCAGTCGCCCAACGGGCTGTATCCATCGAACTGATCCCGCCACAGAAGATTCCAAGAGAGTTGCACTTGGCGATCGTCCAGTGTAGCGTATGCTCCAGCATGCCTGGTTCGAGGTGTTCCACCCACAACAACTGTTCCCATCTCCTTCTGTGGTCCCTGGTCATCACGCTCGTGATGAGCCTCTCCGGATGTGGCGGCCCCTGGCGCGATGCCTACCTCAAGAAAGGGGTTGGCCGGCTGACGCAAGAAGACATCCGTGAACGACTTGGTCCTCCACATACTGCAAAAACGCCTGCGCTCGGCGGAGACAGCCTCTGGACCTACCGCTTCCCGCTCAGCGAGCAGGATCTGACTTCGTGGAGATCCTCCATGCTCGGTGATGCCTCCAATTCAATCACGAGTATGATGGGCAAAGGGACGGAGACCACCAAACCGACACTCTATTGTTACCGCTATGCATTGACCTTCGCAGAAGACAAGACCCTCAAGACCTGGAACCGGGAAGAATGCGTTCCTGGTACCCGCGAGACATTGACTGCCAAATAGAGGATGCCCGTGCCTCAGAACCAATGGTTCTCCATCGATAGCGTGGTGGCGTTGGACAGTTTGAAATCGCTGGTTCTGCTTCTGACCTTGATCGTCGCCAGAACACTCATCGTGCGGTGGATTGCCGGGAACCCGACACTGTCGATGGAGTCGAAACGTCGATGGGTGGTCACGACAAGAAATTCCGTCGTCTTCGCCTTCCTCATTGGCCTGGTCATGATCTGGGCGCATGAACTGCAGGCATTTGCCGTGTCACTGGTCGCGTTGGCTGCCGCCATGGTCCTGGCGACCAAAGAGCTGATTCTCTGTTGGAGCGGCGCGGCACTTCGGATGGGTGGCAAGGTCTATGGTGTCGGCGATCGAATTCAGATCGCAGGCCACCGCGGAGTCGTGTTGGACCACGACATGTTCGCCACGAAGCTATTGGAGATCGGCCCAGGGCAGTCCGCTCACCTCTACACCGGACGCGTCACTGTATTCCCCAACAGCTTGCTCTTCACAAACCCCTTGATCAAAGAAAACCCCGAACAAGAGTATGGGCTGTATACAGTGGTCGTACCGATCAAGAATGATGACGATTGGCAACGATCGGAGCGCGTGCTCCTGGAGGCGGCGAAACTCGAATGTGCGCCGTTCATGGAAGAAGCTGTCCGGCACATGAAGCTCTTAGAACAAGCGAATCTGCTCGAGGCCCCTTCCCCGGAACCCCGTATCACCATTCAACTGCCGGAATCCGGCAAGATCCATCTGGTACTCCGATTTCCGGCTCCGGATCGGGGACGCTCCCGCATCGAGCAGGCCATCATCCGTCGCTATCTTCTCCACGCAAACAATCACGAGTCCTTGCCTCGGCCCTAACAGAAAAGGGCCATCTTGCGATGGCCCTCCCCTACACTTCAGTATCGTGAACGGTTCGAGTTATTTTGGATACGACTTCGGCGGGGCAACATGCTGCCATCCCTCGCCGTTGAGCGACTTGAGCATCGCCACCAAATCCTGTTGTTCGTCATCCGTCATTTCCAAAGGGATGATTGTATTGTCTTGGTGCGGATTCTTCACGCCACCCTGATTGTAGAACTTCACGACTTCTTCCAAGGACTTAAACCGCCCGTCGTGCATATAGGGAGCAGTCCGCGCTATTTCGCGCAAGGTTGGAGTCTTAAAAGCCCCGATGTCTTCTGGATTCTTCGTCTCCATGTATCGCCCCAGATCGACCTTATTGTCGTCCCAGCCGATTCCCAAATTGTGGAACTTCTCGTCCGTGAAGTTGAATCCGGAATGACAGCGTGTACAACGGGCTTTCCCGCGGAACAGCTCAAGCCCACGCTTCGCAGAATCGCTCAAGGCATTTTGATCTCCGCCAATGTCGTACTTGTCCACCGCGCTGTTTCCAGACAACACCGTCCGCTGGAAGCTAGCCACCGCTCGACCGACATCCTGAATCGTGATCTCCCCCCCGAAGACCTCTTGAAAGAGCTTGCGATAGCCAGGCATCTTCTTCATCTTGGCCACCATTTCGTCATGGTTGGCGAACCCATGCTCGATGGGGTTTGTAAATGGCCCGATGGACTGATCTTCCAGCGTCGCCGCTCGACCATCCCAAAACTGTGCTTTGCTGTAGACCCGATTGAATGACACCGGCGCACTTCGGCCGCCCTTCTGGCCCTTGATGCCGGTCGACACGGGCATGCCGTCAGCGAAGCCCTTCTTCGCCATATGGCAACTGGCGCACGCGATCGTGTTGTCCTTTGACATGCGCTTATCGAAGAAGATCGCCCGTCCTAGTTCAATCTTCTCCTTCGTAAGCGGATTGTCAGCCGGCACATACGTATTCGGATCCTCTAACCCCAGGATCGTCGGCAGGGTCACCGGTTCTGCCGCAAACACCTTGTGCCCCGGTCCTTCTACACCAATCACAGGGACAAGCGGCATGGCTACCACCAGTCCACATGCCAATGCCCCTATGAATAGTCCGCTCCCTGCTATCGTCTTCTGTACCATTACATCCTCCTCTCTGCACACGTTGATGTGTGTGTTGATGCCCACCCCTGGCTCACTCACTCCATCGCGCTTGTTCCAGCTCATCGTTCTCGACAGTCATCGAGACCGCCGTGAACGCTTCACCGAACTGCGGTTCGAGCTTGTCATACCATGACTTGTCCCATCGACTCAATCGGTTGATCTTGAACGGAAACGTCACCGCCGAGACAATCTTATGCCTGTCGATGGCCCCACGCGTACACCGTGACCCACGGACTGGAATATTCGGAAAGTCATCCGCATGCATGAGTGGAAGATACTCTGCCTGCTGTACTTAGTCTAATTGATAATGTATTGTCCTGACATAAGCCGCGCTTATGGGCTGAAGGCCCAGGAGAACGGATGACGCTTGCTGAGCTGCAATATGTTGTGGCCGTCGCACAAGAACGACATTTCGGCCGGGCTGCCGCTCGAGTCTTCGTCACACAGCCAGCCTTAAGTCTCGCGATCAAAAAACTGGAGGACGACTTAGGCACGACCATTTTTGAGCGTCGACAGAACAAGGTGAAGCTGACTCCGCTTGGCGAACAAATCGTCCATCAGGCTCAACGAGTTTTGGAAGAAGCCGATCGAATCAAGATCTTGGCTGCTCAAGGTAAAGATCAGCTGAATGGGCTTCTGCGGCTCGGAGTGATCGCGACAGTAGGACCGTATATCCTTCCCGTTTCAGGTCGTGGCCCCCGTCGGACATCCGTGGCAGAAAAAGAAGTCTCTCGATTCCCGACAATTAGGCACTGAGAAAGTCCTGTTGCCTCATGCCGGCCATTGCTTCCGACAACAAGTTCTGGAGGCATGTCCTGAACTCAGCCGCTCCGATGCAGAAGGTTGGCAAGGAAACTCCCTAGAAACCATCCGACAGATGGTCGTCTCTGGATTTGGGATCACCGTGATGCCTTGCAGTGCCCTCACAGTCAAGTACCAACACAAACGCTTGATTGCGATCAAGCTGGCGCAACCCGTACCTGGCCGACGGATCGGTCTCGCC
>JAMXAU010000056.1 GCA_024281365.1 Nitrospira sp. | reverse complement strand
GATGACTCAACGGCTCGTCTGCTGCTTCCCTTCTCCAGCCCGTCGCTTTTCGCTGCCGCCTCACGAGTCCTCTATGACTTGTGCAGTGTCTCTCCTTCTCTCATAAGGAACATATTGTGAGCCGATACAACGAGGAAACACCGGTGGAGACCACCAACTCGTCATTCTTCTACCGGCTGTCTATAAACTATCGCACGCGATACAATTCATCGGTTGCGGATGCGGCCATCCATATCAAGCGGTGAAGTCAATGGAGCGTACGGGGTCGCTTGATTGGTGGCGCATACACGTCAATGCCGCAATGGAGCCGCCACCCTCAGTCGGTTGTGCACGTATGCAACGATGACCAGTCTGTCTCTCTTTGCGATCATCTTTGTGCTCAATTGTCTGCCTGCGTTTGCACCACCGACGTGGATGGTGGTGTCTGCCATGACCTTGTCCAGCCCCGGCGCGAATCCCTGGCTCACGGCGCTCGTGGCTGCAACCGCGGCGACCGCCGGAAGGCTGGTGCTTGCGAAAATGGCGTTTCTTCTCGTCAGGCAACGTTGGCTGAGCGCGCGTACCAAAGAGAATGTTGATCTGGTGAAAGCCCGTCTGGAACAGCACCGCGCGATGACGTTCGGGGCCGTCCTCGCCTATACCTGCAGCCCCTTGCCGTCCAACTCGCTGTTTATGGCCTATGGGCTGACGTCGTTGCCCCTGGCTCCGGTGGCAGCGGCCTCGTTCCTCGGCCGGTTTCTGACCTATAGTGTTTGGGTGGTCATGGCGATGGAGGTGGCGCAGAAGGTTGTTGTCGATGAGGGATCGGTTTTTGCCTATCTCGGAGGGTATTTTGTCGTGACGCAAGTCCTCATGCTCGCGCTGGTGGTTCTCTTCACAAAACTGGACTGGAGGGCCTGGTTTGCCGGCAAAACGATCCGACTCATGAAACAGACCGAACCTGATGATCAGAAGTGACGTCGCATCATCCCAGAGTCGACCGCGGTTTTTCCCTCATAACACGACATGCAGATCGGTGAGTGGCTTGGATCCTGTCGCGCTAGGACTTATGACCTCCACACAATGCGCATTGCACCGGCGTCCAAGTCGATCCTAGAATACATCGCGTAAAAGGTTCATGGCCGTTCAACTGTCCCGCGTCGTAAACCATGCGGTCCAGCGACAACAAGAAAATCGAAGAGGCTCGTGCCAACGCTCGTCGCCTGATCGAACAGGGGCCGAAGGTCTTCATCGCCCTGTTCACGATTACCGGTGCAGCGTATCTGTCCGGATCGGTGTATACCAGATCATACTTCTCAGCATTCGGAGCCTCGTGGGTCCTGGAAGAGGTTCCGGTCGCGATCTACTTCAGTCAGAGCTGGATCCCGCTGCTGCTCATTCTCTTCTTCGGGTATGTGGCCGTCACGAATCGCACGCTGATCGAGGGGCTCGGTCATGTGACTACCACCACAGGGTTCAGGATTGCAGTCGCGGCGGTCCGGTATGGTCCATGGTTCCTGGTCGGACTTCTCAGCATCTCCACGCTACTCAGCGCGCTCGATTTCGTGTCTGCTGCGATCGACTTCTTACTGGTTGCGATTCCTCTTCTTCTCTTCTTATGTGCGTCGACACTCGAACTCGTTGTGGTGAGATTCAGCAACAATGACCGGGGTATCGATCTGTCGAGGGCCTACCTCTCGCTCGCGGTGATCACGGCTGCGCTGTATGTTGTGCCCGCACAGCTTGGCACAAACTGGGCACGGTTGGATCAGCAAGACACCTCGTCGCTCCTGAACGTGTATCTTCGCGATGATGCGACCACCTACAAACTTCTGTTTGCAGCTGAGGATCGGTGGTATGTGTTCCCGATCAGGTATGAGGGGAACGAGCCACCGATCAAAGCGGTTGCCGCAACCGATGTTTCTTTTGGGCTGGTTCAGAACGGCCCGGCGATTCAATCAGGAGCAGAGGTCCCCCAGGGTCAATAGCTCCGTGGTCCTGCCCTTGCACCCTTATCCACTCAATGCAACAATCTCATGAAAAATGTCGCATAATGCCACAAAGATGGTAGATCCCTGTCGCCATATGGGGCAGCTGAGATCCTGTTCGCTCATTCTTATCCCTTGGAGCATGGCATGACGGAAGATTGGGGTGCGATCCTCGTTGTAGATGATGACGCGGATATGCGGGAACTGGCCTATGACATGCTGAAGGACCGTGGTCACCAGGTGACGATGGCCGGGAGCGGCGAAGAGGCCCTGAAACTATTGAGCGAGGAAGACTATGCCGTCGTCCTGACCGATCTCCGAATGAAAGGGATGGAAGGGATCGAGTTGCTGGCTGAAATCAAACGCAGGTATCCCGACATCAACGTCATTCTCATGACGGCATTCGGATCGGTGGAGACGGCGGTTGAAGCGATGAAACACGGCGCCAGCGATTATCTCACGAAGCCCGTCAAGAAAGATGACCTGGTTCGCGTGATCGAGCGGGTCGTTCGTGAGGCGTCCCTGCGTCGGGAGGTGAGCCGGCTCAGAAAAGAAGTGCATAAAGAATATAGCTTTCATCAGATCCTGGGAAAGAGTAAGGCGATCCAAGGGGTCTTCGATCTCATTCGCCGGGTAGCCGATAGTCCGACCAATGTCCTGATTACCGGAGAGAGTGGAACCGGAAAGGAATTGGTGGCGAAGGCGATTCACTTCAACAGCGACCGAAAAGATGCCCCGTTTATCCCAGTCAATTGCGCAGCCATTCCGGAACAACTGCTGGAGAGCGAACTTTTCGGGCATATGCGTGGGGCCTTTACCGATGCCAAGCTCGACAAGCGGGGTTTATTTGAAGAAGCGCAGAAAGGCACCTTGTTTCTTGACGAGATCAGCGAGTTGCCGCTCATGCTCCAGGCCAAGATTCTCCGCGCGATTCAGGAGAAGGAAATCAGGCGGGTGGGCGCGACGAAGCCGATCTCGGTGGATGTCCGGATCATCGCGGCCACGAACTTGAATCTCAATGAGGAAGTGAAGCACAAGCGGTTTCGTGAGGACCTCTACTATCGACTCAACGTCATCGAACTGAAGTTGCCGCCGCTTCGAGAACGGCGGGAGGATATCCCGCTGCTGGTGGAGGCGTTTCTCAAGAAATGCGGCCATGCGCGTGGGAAGGAAGTGAAGGGTGTGAGCGAGGCGGCCCTTGCCATGCTGATGGACTATGCGTGGCCCGGCAATGTGCGAGAGTTGGAGAACGTCATTGAGCGGGCCGTGACGCTGAGCCGTGGTGAGAGGATTTCGCCGGATGATCTGCCTCCGGCAGTACAGGGAGCGCGAGGAGACCGGCGTGTGTTGGATGAAGCGGCCGAACACACCTTGCCGTTACACGAGCTCGAGAAAGAGTACATCAAGAAGGTCCTCGAAAAGACCGGTGGCAACAAGTATCAGGCCGCCCATGCCCTTGGAATCGATCGAAAGACTCTGTATCGTAAACTCGCCGAAATCGAAGGTAAGCCTCACCCAGAGGAATAGCCACTACTGTCGGATCATCGCAGCGAGACTGTGCCTGGACAGTCCCGCTTCAGGCCGGGATCGATCACATGAAGGATGTCGACTGTTTTGTTATGCGTGTCGTGCATTGGACAATCCCGCTCCTCACGATCGGCATCTTTGTTGTCGACCTGCTGACGCCGGTGGGAATTGCGGTGTCGATCCTCTATGTCGTTCCGCTGTTGCTCACGGTGTTCAGGTCGAAGGAGCAAGAATCGCTCTATTTTTGTGGCCTTGCCACCAGCCTCCTCTGGCTCGGGCTGTTTCTCAAGCCGCCGGGTAGTTTGCTCCTGTATGGCGTGCTCAATCGTACATTGGGAACCTTGGTTTTGTGGATCTTAGCCTTGGGATTGACTCGCTTCAGACGGCTGCAACATGAATCCGTGCAGGCGGAGCGAGCCCTGATGTCCGAACGTGTGGAGCGCGCCCATGCCGAAGGGTTGATGATGGAGGCGCAACAGGCACGGTACTACGCGGATCGAGAGGCCGTTCGCGCCGTCGTCGGTCGCAAAGAAGCCGAGGAACAGCTCCGGGTCAGTCAACTGAGGCTGCAAGGCATCATCGAGTCCGCGATGGATGCGATCATCACCGTGGATGAGGATCAGAAAGTCGTGTTGTTCAACCGAGCGGCCGAGCAGATGTTCGGCTACTCTACTCGAGAGGTGATTGGGCAGCCGCTCGATCGATTCTTGCCCGCACGGTATCGCGAAGGCCACCGCCACCATATGCGTGGGTTCGGCCAATCCGGCGCGACGAGCCGAAAGATGGGGAAACTGGGGATGGTGATGGGGCTTCGCTTGAACGGAGAAGAATTCCCGATCGAAGCGTCAATCTCACATATCGCCGTGGAACATAAGAAATACTATACCGTCATCCTCCGAGACATCACCGACCGCAAAAGGACCGAAGACGCTCACCAAGAAAGTCAGCGGCAACTCTCTACCTTGATCGGCAATCTCCCAGGCTTTGTCTATCGTTGCCCAAATGATCGAGATTGGACATTCGATTACCTCAGCGAAGGGGTATCAGACTTAACCGGTTACACCGTTCGGGAATACCTTGTAGAACGATCCACTTCGTATAGCGACAATACTCATCCGGGTGACCGTGAGCGAGTGCGGCAGGAGATTCAGGAAGCGGTGGCGCAGCGTCGCCCGTACGAAACGACGTACCGCATCTTTACCAAGTTGGGGGAGGTCAAGTCGGTTTGGGAACGGGGTGAAGGGATTTATGCCACGGACGGTACCCTGAGCTACCTGGAAGGGTTCGTCACTGATATCACGGAACGGAAGCGCGCCGAGCACTTGCTGCGGCAAAGCGAAGAGCGCTACCGACGCTTGATCGCCATTTCGCCTTACGCAATTGTGGTGATTCGAAGCGACCGCATCCTCTTCGCCAACGACCAGGCGATCAAACTGTTCGGTGCCGTGAAGGCTGATGAGATCCTGAGCAGATCCGTGATGGACTTGTTTCATCCTGATTATCACCCTGCGATTCGAGAGAGCATCCACGAGTTGGTGGAAGGCCGCCCACAAGTGCCCATGCTCGAGGAGAAGCTCGTCACTCTGAGCGGAAGATCCGTGGACGCAGAAGTCAGCGCGGCGCGATTTGTGGATGAGGAGGGTCCGGCGATTCTGGTCATGCTGCGGGATATCAGTGAACGGAAGCGACTGCAAGAACAGTTGCGAAAAACCGAGCGCATCGCCGAACTCGGGACGGTGGCCTCGGGCATGGCCCACGAAATCGGGACCCCGATGAACGTCATTCTTGGCCGAGCCGAATACTTGATGGATCGCGTCACGGAAGAGCCGATTAAGAAAGGCCTCCAGACCATCATTACCCAAGTTGAGCGGATTACGAGGGTGATGAACCAGCTGCTCTCCTTCGCACGGCGCAAAGCTCCGGAACGTGTTGCGCTCGATCTGAAGCAAGTGGTCGAAGACAGTCTCGAGATGTTTCACGAACGTCTTGCGCGAAATCAGATCCAGGTGGAGTTGCGGTTGGCCGATCCTTGTCCAATGGTCTTAGCCGATGCGGACCAGATGAGCCAAGTCATGATCAACCTCGTCATGAACGCCGTGCATGCGATGCCGGAGGGTGGGACTCTCCGTGTCGCTCTGGCTCCTGAACCACAGATGGTGAGACTCACCGTTGCTGATACGGGCCATGGCGTCCCACGAGAGGTGATCAAAAAGATCTTTGATCCCTTTTTCACGACGAAGGAATTCGGCAAGGGGACAGGGTTAGGGCTGACGGTCGTCAAGGGCATTATTGAAGAACACCAGGGCTCCATCGCCGTTGAAAGTCAGGAAGGGATGGGGACGACGTTTACGATCTTGTTGCCGAAGAGCGAATAGCTGACTTAGCGGTGCTGAGTTTTGAGTGCTGAGTCCTGAGTTGTGAGAAGCCTCTCAGCACCCAGCACTTCATCCTTGGCACTTCTGAGCGCTGTAGCATCCCGCAACAGCAGATGCGCTCATAACTGTGGTCTTTCTCGCCACTGAAGCGTTGTTCGCGATTTCGTCCGTTCGAATTTCTCTGAGTAATTACTCAGTTTGGTTGTCTTTCTCTCAGGCATCACCCTTGCTCGTTGTATTGTCAAACCACTAGGCCGGGATATACACAGATGAGGATGGCAACTGTGGCAAAGGAAAAGACAGCAGTGCTCCTGATTGTTGAAGATGACCGAGAGATGCGCAGCCTGCTGTGTGATGAGTTTTGTGGAATGGGGTATCAACTCCGTGAAGCAAGGGATGGAGATGAAGCGTTTCTGTCGGTCCTGCAATCCGTGCCGGATGCAATCCTGACTGACCTGCGAATGCCGGCGGGAGGAGACGATTACATCGGTCGGTTGCGGACGGTGGCGCCGAGGTGTCCGATTATCGTCATAAGCGCGTTCGGTGATGCGGGATTGAAGGCGCAGGTACTGAAAGCGGGTGCGAACGCCTACTTCGACAAGCCGGTCCATATTGCGGACCTAAAGAACTGTGTGCAACAATTACTCAATCACGGACCGGGAGCTGAGAGTAGATAGCGTATGGCTTATGGCAAGAATGAAAAAGCCCCGGTGAGTTCCCATGGCGCATTCATTTTCATGTCGGCCGCCATCGGCTCTAGGTTCCGGGCGCCGTAGCTCCAGAAGCGAGAACGCCTTGTTTGACCCGGAAAGCTCCAATAAACCAGTACCCCTCGATCCCATCATTACCGCGCGAGTCGAAGCGATCAAGCAGCTGGCACAGGGTCTCTCTGATCGTGTGGCGGTCATGGATCAGTCCTTCAACGTCGTGTATGCGAATGAAGCGGCCTGGTCGGTCGATCATTCGGGAGGGGTCCAACGGCAGCATGCAAAATGTTATGAAGCCTTTGCGAATCGGATCGATCCCTGTGAGGCCTGTCCGGCGACCAAGGTGTTTGAGACACCCGAGGTGCAGTGCGTCTCCTGTTCAGGAAGGGGTGACGGCAAGGCTTGTGGGATGCAGCAAGCCTTTCCATTAACGGATGCGAATGGATCCGTCGTCTCTATGCTGGTGCTCTTCCAGCCGGCATCGAAGTCGGTTCCCATTGCCACAGTTGGGACCAGTTGTGGCGCACCGATAGCAGACGGCCTTGGTGACTTGATCGGGCGAAGTCCGATCATGCAGCAGCTTTTTGACATGACCCGTCTGGTTGCGGAGAGTTCGGCGACCGTCCTCATTCAAGGTGAGAGCGGAACGGGGAAAGAACTTCTGGCGAAAACGATTCACGCGCTCAGTCCCAGAAGGGATCGGCCGTTCGTTGTGGTCGACTGCGGCTCATTGCCTGAGACGCTGCTCGAAAGCGAGTTATTTGGACATGTGAAGGGAGCCTTCACCGGGGCGGTGATGAACAAGCGAGGCTTGTTTGATGAGGCCGACGGCGGCACGATCTTCCTGGATGAGATTGCCGACACAACGCCGACCTTTCAAGCCAAGTTGCTGCGTGTCCTGCAAGAGGGCGAGATCAAGCCGGTGGGTGGGACGCGAACCGTCAAGATCCATGCGCGCGTCATCTCAGCTTCGAACAAAGATTTGACCGAACTGGTGAAAGCAAAAACGTTTCGGCAGGATCTATACTATCGACTGGCTGTGCTGCCGCTGTATTTGCCGGCATTACGTGAGCGGCGAGATGATATCCCATTGCTTGTCAGGCATTTCGTCGCGGCCTCCTGTGCACGACATCATCAGCCGGTGCGATACGTGGAGGAGCGGGCTTTACGGTTGTTACGGGACGCTCCTTGGCCAGGGAATGTCCGACAGTTGCAGCACTATATCGAGCGGGCCGTGGTGACGACGGTCGGCCCGTCGCTGCCTTGCCAGGATCTTCTTGACCAGGCTCTGGGGGAAGAGGACGAAAGTTTACGCTCGGCGTCGCGTGGCGCGGTGGCTCAAACAGAGCGCACTCGAATCGTTGATGCCCTGCAAAAAACGGCAGGAAACCGATTGAAAGCAGCCAAATTACTCAGAATCAGTCGAGCGAGCCTCTATAACAAACTTCGCGCGTATCGCATCGAATAAGTATTACCCGTTCTCTTGTCCCCTTCCTTTCTTGGGTCACTGTTTCCCACGTCGTGAGAGCGCCTCATCAGAAGATCAAAACTGGCGTCTTCGACTGTTACCCCATTGGCCTGATGAGGTCTGCTCCGTGAGGATCGGGGAACCAAGCCGCCTGATCTACTGAATCTCCCCACCGATCGGATTGCTCTCATCACCGCATTCTTCATCGATGCGATTGTATGCATTGTTCTGATCCATTCATGCATCCATGAATGTGGAGTGCGAATCGGACGACGGAAGAGCTATGTCTGCCTTCAGCTTGTGATGTTCTCATCTTGCGAGCCGCAACAGGCCGTGATGGTTTGGATGTCCCTTTTCTCCCTCTCATGCCGGGAACGAAGGTCCATTCGTATGGACAGCATAAGCGAAAGATATTCGAGTGAATGAGGAGATTTAGCCCATCACTGTCCAAAAGCGTGGAGTCCCCTGTGTAGAAGAAGCAGGCCTCAATGTTGATGAAAGACATCCATCTTCGCTCCTGATGTGCAAATCATCTATTCAAGAATGACAACCAGGGGTGGCACGACAGTTGCTGAATAGTGGGAACAACGCAGAGAGATCTAGCTCTTTCTGCGGGCTGGATGGTGATTTGCCCTATCGCTATCCAGATGAATCCACCCCATTGTGAGCGGCAGTCCCGGCCGCCACGTGTCAGTGATGAGGGGGTCACAGGTGAGAGTGGCCCTCTCATTGTTTTTTCCACAGGCAGTATTGGCTACCGAATCATTTCTTGCAGGAGCTGGTGGTGCATCTCTCAATCGCAATTCCTGAAGCCCAGGTTGTCGACGCCCCGACGCTGCTCAAGCTGATCCGAATGGCACCTGTGTGCGATGCGGAGGCGGATGAACTGGGGGCCGAGTACGTGGCCTTCTTTGAGGACTTTCCGGCATCGGTGGAGATCGTCGCACGAATGATCGAGGAAGCCTGGGATCTGCGCGATGTCCACATCACACTCGAAGGCAGATCCGTCGTGAGCCGGATCAACTTCTATGCCGCCCTCAGATGCTATCAAGAGAGTCTCAGTGCTCCCGACGCGGAGGCCTATTGTCTTGAGCAGGCGGAAAAAGTCGGAGCTGATAGAGGATGTCTCGAGCGATCATGCCTGTCTCACTGCCGGTTTATTTGTTCACGCTGTGTGGGACTGTCGCGCGAGCAAGGCGCGTCTCCGATGTCGAGTCAGCTCTTGGAAATGGCGCGCCGGGCAGAAGTGGATTGGTGTCCGAATCTACACATCCCGGAAGGGGAAGTGCGAGTGATCGGTTGAGGAGTAGAGCAAGCCAGATAGGCACTTGCGATCGGATATGGCCAGTTGATTGCTCGAAGGAGGGCCGTGCTCCTCGATGCGTAACCAGGGAGGGAGCGTCATGCAGGTTTTGAGAAACAGGGGGAACATCGGAGTGAGGGCTGTCGCGGTGTCACTTGCCGCAGTGTTTGCTCTTGCAGCACCGGTGCTGAGCAGCTCAGCGTTTGCCGCCGCCAATCCACATGTGAGCGAAGCGGTGAGACAAAAAGGTGCCGCGTCACATGGGCGACAGGGAATGCCGACGCCTGTTTCAGCGCGCGGAGGAAGCTATGCCGAGCGGCTGGAGTGAAAAACCCGCATGTGGATATGGGCGTCATACATCTGATGGAAGCGGTGCAACACGGCAAGGCCGGGCATGCGGATGCGTGCACCGAACGATGCCGACGGTGCGTCCGCGCATTTGGCTGAAGTTTTAGCTGAAGGAACGGACGTCAACCGGGAACCGCACTTTCGCGGGGGCTATGGCGAGCTGCTGAGCGATCGCGGCGGTGAGCGATTACCGACGGCCGTGGTCTGGGAATGTGGGACGGGCGGCTATTACATCGGTGGTGGAGCCGAGCTCATGATCACAAGGATCTGTGGGGTATGATGCCAGGCGTGGCGCTGGTGGGCGAGATCGGAATTGGAAACGGCGGTGGGCCTCAAGCAGCGTGCTGAGTGGTAATGCTCTGACTGGCGATCTGACTCCGGCCAAGGTGCAACTAACCATGTTGACCGCCAGTGTGGCGCCCAAGGTGAAGTTCCGACAGGGGACTGATTTCCAACCCTGGATCATTCCGGCTGGGTTGGATTTCCACGTCATCAGTCCGACGTCGAGCCAGATCAATTATTTGGACATCGGGGTTCAGTTCGGCGGCGGCGCTGAGTTTCGCGTATGGAAAGAGTTGTGGCTTGGTCTCGACAGCCGTTTCCACTTGGCCTCCAACCAAACCAACACAGTGAACAACTACTGGACCGCCGGCATCTATGGAGCGATTGGGTTCTAGAGGGCCAATATCGTGCCAGTAATGCGGAGTATGGTATCCGCTAACAACGATGCAGGGAGCCACTTCACGGCTTCCTGCACTCGTCATTACCCCAACCGTCACCTGCATCCGTCGAAGGCTCAAGGAACCGCTCGATACAGTTGGCGACTGATCCCACAGAACTGAATGCTCGAAGGATTCTGGTATATCGCCACAGCAAGCATGAACGTCCGCGTAGGCCGGCCATGCCCGGCAGTCCTCTGCAACCAACCTCTTGTCCTCTTTCGGGATCGGCGTGGCCTGGTGCATGCGTTACACGACCGCTGCCCCCACAAAGGCGTCCCCCTCTCCTCAGGTTACCAAGAAGGAGATTCCTTGCGCTGTCCGTTTCACGGATGGCGCTTCATCTCGTCGGGTGAGTGTGTCGAGGTTCCGTCCCTCGGTACCGCACCGCATCCATCATCGGCCTCGGCTTGCGTACGGACATTTCCGGCAGAGGAACGGGACGGGTGGGTGTGGGTTTACATGGGAAACGATCGGTGCCAGAAACCTTCGTCGCCGCCACCCTCGTTGCCGATTCCTGCAGACGGCGGTCCAATGGTTTCCGTGCGTGAGTCCGCCCAGGCAAAAGTCCGGTGGGATTTCGCGGTGGATAGCCTCATGGATCCCGCTCATGTCCCGTTCGTGCACAACAACTACTTCAGGCGGCGGGAGGCAGCCAGGGAGAAAAAGAAGGTCTTCACGCGGCTGCCGCTGGGATTTCGTACGATCTCGCAGAATGTCTTGCTGCCGGATACCTTTATCTTTCGGGCGTTATCTCCAAGGCTGGGCTCGGCGACGACCACGGTCGACTTTGTCTTACCCGGCATCCATTTGGAGCGATGGGACATCGGCGATCGGTTCGCGTCCGTCATGTTGGTGGCCACCCCGCTGACTGACGAGCGAAGCCGATTCGACATCTGCGTGGGGTGGAACTTTCTGCGCGGGTTTCCTGTCGGATGGCTGGTCCGTCGGACTCTCAGGACGATTCTTGGTCAGGACCGGCAAGTTCTGGAATCGCAGGAACAAGGGTTCGGCCGGCACGGAAGTATGTTATTGAACTTAGAGTCAGACACCTTGGCCGTTTGGTACCGGCAGTTGAAGAAATATCATGGCGACATGTTGGCCGGTGTGCGCGATCCTCAGCATCCGGTTCCCGAGAAAACTCTGCTCAGATGGGTGACCTAAATCGACTAGTTGACGAATGGCCGTGTGAGCACGTTCGACCGCCATTGATCGAAGTGAACAACGAAACCGGGTGGAGGACCTTGCTCCTGTTGATGCTGAATCTCATCGATGCTGCGGGTTGATGCGATCCGGTCAGTCTGATGGCGGTAAGGTGGAGGCTCGTTTGCGTATGAATGCCCCAACCAACCATCCTAGACAAGCTCCGGGGTGGCGATCGGCGCTCCATGGTCGTTCCAATGAGGTAGTGACAATCCTACGAACCGATGCTGTTCTCCGACCTGATAGAAGGCCTGCGCCATCCGGACGAGCTTGTCCGCATGCGGGCCGCGATGTGGTGGAAAAACTCACCGTGAAGAATCCGGAGTGGCTTCGGCCTTTCAGAGTTCAACTCATCAAGTTAGCGGCTGGTGCGGAACAGCCGGAGTTGCGCTGGCACTTGGCTCAGGTCCTTCCGCGCTTGGAGTTGTCGAGGAGGGACTGCATGATTGTTGCGGCGGTGTTTCGATGCTATCTGAGGGATCGCAGCCGCATCGTGAAGACGTTTGCGATGCAGGGCTTGGCCGACTTGACGAAGCAGGATCCAAGCTTAATGAATTCAATCAGACCGATCCTCACTTCGCTCACCAGGACCGGGAGTGCCGCCATGAAAAGTCGCGGACGGAAGCTATTGGCCCAGCTTCGTGCACAGAGGGTGTCCTCTTCTCCTGAAACCTCTACATAGAGGCCGGTTACGAAACGGGAATGTATCCACGACTGCGGGCCGCAGGAGCCATGCACGTGTTGACGTGCCGCGCCGACGCGGTCTTGCGTCTGCCCGAGCCATACGGTACAACAATTCCATAGCTTTCTGCGGTCTCTGTGTGCAACGCTCAGCTTGGATATCGGCGGGATCATCTCGATATCCCATGACGATCTGCCCAAGCCGGTTGCGATCTATACTTGTGCCGACGGTCAGACCCTCGGCAGTGAGGTGTCTCCGTGACCGGATTCAGGTCGATCCGCATGAGATCACTCAACCAGTGTGAGACGAGCAGGGTGCGAAGGAAGGACAATGTGAAACAAAGGTTCAGAACGAGAGACTGTTTGGTTGGCTGGGTGCTCGTGGTCCTGATGGTGTGTCTGGGAACAGAGGCCCGGGCCTATGAGTCTGTGCCAGTGGTGGAGGGGGCTACCGTGCGTGGCACCGTCACCTTCATCGGTACCGTCCCGCCGCCGAAGGAATTCGAGTTGCGTCGTTATCTCGATCACGAATATTGCACTCAGCGGTCTGATCTCAACGGGTATCGGCTCATGAGAGAAATCACGGTCAGGCCCGACGGCGGCCTCAAGGACGTGTTGGTCATGGTGGAGGGTGTGGAGCGTGGAAAGCCTTTTCCCTTCACCGATGCCCAAGTGGAAGCAAGCCGCTGTCGGTTTGTGCCGTTCGTGACCGTGGTCGGCGATAAACGGCTGATCACGGTGTTTAATCGAGATCCCGTCCCGCACGACATTCAAGGGTATGCGTTCGACCAAACGGGAGGCGATATGGTTTTTTATCGCCCATCCTTGGAGGTGAGCGGGACGACCGAGGCCGTGCAGTTGGTCAACGGGCGACGAGTATTCAGCATGCAGTGTAGTATGCATCCCTATATGCAGAGCTGGGGCTATGCGATCGACCACCCTTATTTTTCGGTTACGGATGCAGCAGGAGCCTTCTCCATCGATGATCTTCCGCCGGGCAAGTACCGCCTCAAGGTGTGGCATCCGATTCTCGGCATGCGAGAACAGGCGCTGACTATCACGGCGAATGAAACGGTTTCATTGAATCTGTGGTTCGAGGCCAAGGACTGACCGATCACGGCTTACCATCGTGAGCCGCTGGTGAGGGTTGCACTCTGGTCCGAACCAAGTCGGGGAAACGTCTATGGGAAGCTGATGGCGGATCAGAACCCCCCGTGACCGACCGGATCTTCCTGCGGGCACTGCGCTGAGTGCGCGTGCAGTCGTCCAGGAACGATGGGTCTCATCAAAGCAATCATGAGAGCTCAGTATGTATTCCACGCTTGTTATCTTGCACATTCTCGCTGCGGTCACTTGGGTCGGCGGCATGATCTTTCTGTCATTGGTCTTGGCGCCGTTGGTCAGAAGCCGGAAAGCAGTACCCGAGTTCATGGCGCTGTTTCGGTCTGCCGCGCTCCGCTTTCGCCCCATCGTCTGGGTGGCCATAGCGATACTCGTAATGACCGGTCCGATGTTATTGTCGCTTCGCGGCGTCGCTGTCGCGAGCCCTTCCTCCTGGCCGGGAATCGTCATCGTGAAGCTGACGCTGGTCGCTCTGTTGCTGCTCCTTACGCTGCTGCATGACCTCGTGCTTGGTCCCCAGGTCAGCCGGGTCAGTGCGATTCCAGAATCCAAGAGAACGGCGGGAGAGCAGGTGGTGTTCAAAACCGCGCGCTGGCTTCCTCGATTGTCCCTACTCATCGCCTTGGCCGTCGTGATGACGGCGGCGATGCTGGCACGGTCATAGTGGGATTTGACGAACCACTTGGTTGACCCGCACGGCGACATCTTCTGGCCCACCGTATCGAGCAAGAATGAAGCCTCCCCGGCAACAAAGTGAGGCCGAGATCCTATCACTCAGATCAAGCCAATCAGGGTTAGGGAGTCTTTGCGCAACGAAACCCGTAGCCGAACTGCCGACCAGATGGATCGGCATTGAAACGGAAGGAAGAGCGCAAAAACTCCTGAACATAGAGCCAGTTTCCACCCCGCACGACTTTCGACTTGCCCGTTGCCGGTCCTTGAGGATTCTTCGCTGGGCTCTTCTTGTAATAGTCATGGTCATACCAGTCGTTGACCCATTCCCAGGCATTGCCGGCCATGTCATAGAT
>JAMXAU010000055.1 GCA_024281365.1 Nitrospira sp. | reverse complement strand
ATGGACGTCGGCAGCAACACCGAGAACCTGTTGCGGAGTGCACCCTGTAACGTGCTTATTTCCAATCGTAAATATGTTCCCCCGATCGATACGCAAGCCGAATACACCATCGCCTGGACGGAAGAAGCGTTGCGGCGGATGGAAAAGATTCCTATCTTTGCGCGTGGCGTGGCAAAAACAGCCATTCATCGGTATGCCATTGAAAAAGGACACACGATTATCAGCAACACGGTAGTCGATGCTGCGGTAGGACACATTCTTCCGAAAGGCGCCATGGACGCCATGCGGGCGCTTGGCGGAAGTTTGGATGCGGCAGGGGTTGATCGCGATAGGATGCAGGCCGACCAAGCCGTGACTCAAGATCTCATGGGACCGACCTTAAGTGGAATCATGACGCAGATCGTGGAAGAGAAGCCCAAGGAAATCAGCGCATCGACGCAGGCCTACCTTGACCGTATGGCACAGACCTATTTCGTGTGTGACGGATGCGGGTACATCGGGAAAGGTGATACACCCGTTAAATGCCCCGTGTGCAGTGCCGATGGGACCAAATTCAAGCAGGTTGATAAGAAGATTTTTGAAGTGGCTGCAACTGCGGAAGGTGAGTTGGAAACCGACGTGGCCTACGACGATGTGCCGATGCAATGGACCAAGGATGCGAAAGAGGCCATCCGTGCGGTTCCGGCCGGCTTCCAGCGGAGACGGGCCAAGGCAAGAATTGAAAAGACGGCGCGGAAATTGGGGATGACGACCATCACACTCGAATACGCGGCCCCGATGATCAAAGAAGCGGCATCCGAGGACTACACACCGATTTTCTCCAATAAAGGCACCGGTACTGCCCCGGCAGCGGAAGGGATGCTGACCGCAGCCAATGGGAATGGGACGAACGGTCATGCTGAAAGTACGTCACCCTATACCTGGACGAGCGACGCACAGGCCAGATTAGATCGAGCTCCAGAAGGCTTCATGCGCGATTGTACCAAGGCCCTGATTCTCAAACACGCCGAGAAAATCGGTGCGACCGTGATCACGCTCGAGGTTGCGAACGAAGGCATCGAACAAGCAAAGGGCTATATGGCGGAAGCAATGAAGACCGGCAACCTCAAAGACATGATCGCCGACCTGACCGGCAAGGGAAGTGCCTAGTGCTGGGTGCTGGGTCCTGAGTGTAGCGGACGTCGGCCGAGCCCCTTTCCGTTACTCAGTCCTCAGTCCTCAGTCCTCATCACTAACACGCATGGGCAAATCTCTCCCTATCTTCAACGGTCCTTCAGGCACTCTAGGCCATCTGGAGCAACAAATTGCCCAGTTCTTCACCCCCTCAGCCAAGGGGGACGGACCGTTCGATGGCCGGACTGTTGACGACTTCAAGCCCTACCTCGTCGCACTCAACCTGACCAAGCGCTGTAACCTCAAATGCGATCACTGTTATCTGGATGCCACGACAAAAGCCGCAGGTGGTGAGGACGAACTCACCACCGAAGAGTGCTATCGGTTGATTGATCAGATTGCCCAGGTCAACAAGGGCTGTCTCTTGGTCATTACCGGTGGAGAGCCGCTGGTCCGCCCCGACATTCTGGATATTGCCCGTTATGCCGTGAAGCTCGGCTTCATGGTGGTCTTTGGGACGAACGGCATGCTGATCGACGATCACATGGCCAAGACCCTTGTTGAGATCGGCGTCATGGGCGTTGGGATCAGCATCGATTCACTGGATGCCGCTAAGCATAATTCTTTTCGCGGGGTCCCCGGTGCCTGGGAAGCCGCAGTTGCGGGTATTGAAGCGAGTAAACGGAACGGCCTGCAGTTTCAAGTGCATTTCAGCGCACAGCCGATGAATTACAAGGAGCTGCCGGAGGTCATCACCTGGGCACATGAACTTGGAGCCCGTGTGCTCAACGTCTTCTTCATGGTATGCACCGGCCGAGGTGAGGAGCTGACAGATATCACTCCGGCTCAGTATGAAGAGGTACTTGGCTACCTGATTGACTGTCAGGACAATTACAAAGGCATGCTGATCCGGGCTCGCTGTGCTCCACACTTTAAACGGCTGGCCTACGAGAAAGATCCCAACTCTCCGATCACCAAAGCAACCGGGTACATGGGCGGCGGATGCCTAGCCGGAACAAATTATGCCAGGGTCACACCGAACGGCGAGCTCACGCCTTGCCCTTATATGCCATTATCGGCAGGGAATCTCCGGGAGCATAGTTTTGTTGATCTTTGGGAGCAATCGAACATCTTCAACTCATTCCGATATCCTCAACTGAAGGGGAAATGCGGAGACTGTGAATACAGCGACATCTGCGGCGGGTGCCGCGCCCGCCCCTATGTCGACCATGGCGACTGGCTCGATGAGGATCAGTGGTGCCTGTACGAACCCAAAGGCGGTGAAAAGATCAAGGTGGCGTTCAACGTCGTGGAAGAGACCGACGTGGCGTGGGACGAAGCCTCTGCACTCAGACTGAGCCGTATTCCTTATTTTCTCCGCGCCATGGTGAAGAAGGGCGTTGAGAAACATGCGCGTGAAAATCATGTACAAACGATCACCGTCGAACTGATGGAGGAACTGCGAAAAAAGCGGTTCGGCAACGACGCGCCAGTGTTCAAGTTCGAAGTAAAAAGTGAGAAGTGAGACGCGAATCGTAATACGCCTCATTTCTTGCATGTACAGGGGAAACCCACCCTTTCACATTTCACCTTTTACCTTTCACACTGCTGACCATGGATACTCTTGAAAGTATTGCGACCGACCTCAATATCCTGATTCCGATCATCAATCACTGGTTTCATTTGCTCGCCGCGATCATTTGGATCGGCGGTCTCGCATTTCTCGTCATGGCGGTCACCCCAGGACTGGAGAAAGCTGTTCCAAAGGATCAAATCAAACCCATCACGGATATTTTTTACCGGCACTATAAAAAAGTCGCCGGCATCTTGCTCATAGTCCTCCTGTTCACCGGCGGTGTGAATCTCCACTACGTCAATCAGGTCATTACCTCACAAACCGGAAACGGGGTCCAGCACCACTCCAAGTATCTGATGGTCTTCATGATCAAATTGCTGCTCGTGCTGGGCCTCCTGACGCTGTTTCTCTACACCGTCATTTTCAAGTCGGATGATGAGGCTGAGGAGGGAGAGTCCTATGAGGCCATTCCCTTTCAGCGAGCGGCCCTCTGGATGGGATTTTTCATTATTCTGTGCGCCGCCGCCATGAAACATCTTCATCAGTAGCCCCTTCTGCAGCAGTTCTCAGTAACTCGTACCAACTTCTCCTGTCTCACTTGAGACGATCGTTGTATAGTCTGATACAGTCTCACCCATCATCTCTCCTCGGCGATTAACCCATTCAACGCATAATCAATCACTTATGACGTCGCCCTGTCTGAAGCGTGCCGGAATGAACGTTGCTATATATGCTGGTAACGACCCGCAGTAGCTTCAAGAGGACTTTGAACCTCTTGGCAGAAATGGAGCACGGTATGGAGATGATAGTCACTCACTTGGTCAGGAGACCTCCCTTTTCCTCACCAACTGAGGCCTCCTTTGGATCTTGCCCGTCCAGAGCCGCACTGTCCCCTTCTGCCGGTGCAGTCTCTCCTCATGGAGGAGGTACAGCAGAAGAGGTCCGGCCGACTGATACAGTTTCAACAGAAGAGGTCTCGCCCCTTCGATCATCACACCGGTATGTTGATTCTGAGAGCAGCATGTCAATCGCCCCCAGGCCTCATCACCACCCGGTTACGGGCTAGTCCAGCCTACGAATGTCCAACGTGAACAGAGAGCGGAGTACTCCGTCTTAGTGGTGGAAGATGATCCCGATATCTCGATGAGCCTTCAAGACCTGCTCGAATTTGAAGGCTTTCACGTGACCTCCGTTCCAGGCACGCCACACGCTGAAGACCAAGCCTTCTCATCGATCGAGCAGCATGTCTACGATGCGGTCCTCCTTGATCTTGGACTTCCCCACCATGCCGACGCCGAAGAAGAATCCGTCTCTCCGTCTTGGAGAAGGTCCAATCGTCCCATCCTTCCCTTGCTGTCATTATCTTAACGGCTTCAAATCGAGACTTGGGGTCTGTACCTGTCTATGCGCACTTGACGAAGCCATGGGACCGAAAAGAGTTGTGCACACTTCTCCGCCGGGCCACCGGCCAAACACCATCGTCGATCATGATCTGAGTGACGACAGGCTACTGCACAAGGAGTAGGAGATGTATGATTACTTGGATCGATTGAGACCCAGAGCCCGCTTGAAGACAGTGGCGAAGCCGAAATAGCCAAATGAATCTTTGAGGTTCGAATAGAGCCGCTTGACGGTCCCCATCTCAGGGTTGGTGACATACTCCATCGTCAGCGCGATCCGCTCTTCGCCTTCCCCAAGAGGCGTCACGGCATGCCAGAGCTTATCTCCATTGAAAATCACCATATCCCCAGGTTCGGTGATCAGCTCAAGATGACGCGGCTGTTGAGTCGGATGATCCTTGAAGAGCTCACAGACGAGCTTGCACTGGGTTGAGCGATCCACCAACCCCATGAGAATGGTATAGCGCGCACCATTGTAATAAGACGTATCGTAATGGAAACCGATGTGGTCACCTGGCTCGGTATAGTAGTAGAGGGCACAGGAGTGAGGGTCGTTGTCCGGGCAGAACATCAGCTTCGCCTGCACAAGACGATCTAAGAATCCTCTGAACGAGTCGGCACGATATAATTCGAGAAAGCGCGGAGCCTTTTCCTGCACCGTATAGTAGCTGACACTCCCGCCTTTCTTATGGCCGGGGATGTAATTACGATTCAGCTCCGATTTGACGGCCTGAGCTTGGGGAACGAAGACCTCTTCGACAAAGGCACGGGGCAGGAATTGCTTGATGACCAAAAACTCGTTTTGCCCCCAATACTCCTGGTGGAGACGGTCGAAATCCAACCGCGCCACCGCATGATCAATCGCTTCGACCAGGCTGCCCGCTTCTACCGTCATGTTTCACCTCAATCCCTAAGCCAGATGATGGCGACCTGATCCATGATACAGCGTTCATCGTTGATAGGTTGAACTGTTCCTCTGCTCCTCAGGAAAATACCCCCGTCCCAAGTGGCGATGGCCAGCTACGGGCCATTCAACACTGGAGCCTTCATCACTTCGGCATCCGGAGGTGTTTTGAAATCAAACACCTCATTCCCCAATCCAAGATTAGGCTTCAAGTTCGAAAACTCAAAGATAGCGATATTTCCGCTGATTTCATAGAGAGATACGGTTCGAATATAATACGTTTTAGGGAACACCTCGACGACGATCTTTTGGAGATTCTGCGTCGATTCATGTTCCTTGCCTTTGGGAATCAAGGTCAGAAGCGGCAAGCCGGCAGCCCCTCGCTCCCGCCCCTTTGTCGGCTGAATCTCAAACGACTCATCCAATTTGGCCGCGCCTTGCAACAGTTCCAGCGGTGCTTTGGAGGCAGCCATGTGCGTGAGTTTTCCGACCAGCACCTGCTTGTGTTCAGGCACATACACTTTCACATCATCCTGATTCACATAGATCTGCTCAGTCGCAGGATCAAGATAATCCCATCTCAGTCGACCGGGCTTTTTAATGTAAACCTTTCCGGACGATGTCACTGGTCGTTCAAATCCTTCGATCTTCGTCTTTTGTGAAAAATCGGCTTGGAGATCCGTCGTCTTCTCGTATCGCATCTGCAATTGTTTGACGACGTCGCGAATCTCTAGGGCTGCTTTCTCATCCGTCGATCCATCAGCGGCCCAGACCGGAAGGACGAAGATCACCGAAATCGTGGCTGCCGTCCACCAACGTCTCATGCTTCCGCCGCACCGACGGGGCCCCGTCGCCCAAGCACTTCCCGTCGCCCATCACGCCCTGCCGCTCCTACAATGCCCTCCGACTCCATTTGCTCGATCATACGCGCGGCCCGAGGATAGCCGACTCGTAGCCGCCGTTGGATCAACGATGCCGACGCCTGACCACTCGACAGGACAAGTTCTTTCGCCTGCTCGTAGACTTCGTCCTTCGATTCCTCTTCTGCCGCTTCATCTAATTTAAGAGACTGTAGCTCAGGATTATAGACCGGCAGAGCCTGTGTCTTCACAAACTCAACCACCGAACGAACATCATCATCCGAGACAAACGAGCCGTGCAGGCGGGCAAGCCGACCGGTTCCAGAAGCCAAATACAGCATGTCACCTCGCCCGAGAAGCGCCTCAGCCCCATTGGCATCCAAAATGGTGCGAGAATCGGTCTTGGAAGATACTTGAAATGCGATCCGGGCCGGGAAGTTCGCCTTGATCAGCCCAGTCAACACATCAACGGATGGACGCTGTGTCGCCAGAACGAGATGAATCCCGGAGGCACGCGCCATCTGAGCGAGACGGGCGATCTTATCTTCCACGTCTTTGGGAGCGACCATCATCAGATCTGCCAACTCGTCGATCATGACCACAATAAAAGGGAGGGGCTCCGGTGGTGTGGGCTTCGGCTGCATGCACCCCTGCTCCCCTTCGGCAATCGACGTCTCCCCGGCTGAAAGACGCTCGTCTTCCGAAAGAAACGCCATGGGACGTTCAGCCTGGTCGCGGACAGATGAATCCTGCTCGGCAAACGTCTCATGCAGGTCTGCGACCTTCCGATTATAGGCGTCAATGTTTCGTACTCCGGCTTCCGCCAAGAGCTTATACCGCCGTTCCATTTCGGCCACCACCCACCCCAATCCCCTCGCAGCGGATTTAGGGTCGGTAATGACCGGTCTCAGGAGATGGGGAATGCCATCGTACGACTGAAACTCCAGCATCTTCGGGTCGATCAGCAGCAGCTTCACCTCACTGGGCTTGGCCGAAAAAAGAATACTAAGCAGCATCGTATTCAAGCTGACGCTCTTGCCGGCCCCTGTAGCCCCAGCCACCAGGAGATGAGGCATCGTCTTGAGATCCGCCGTAACCGGTGCGCCGAAGATGTCCTTCCCCAACGCCATTGTCAATCTGGATCGAGCCCGACGAAACGCGTCGCTCATGATGACTTCGCGCAGCGAGACGGTTTCTCGCGAACGATTCGGCACTTCGATCCCCACCACCGATTTGCCGGGCAACGGCGCAACAATTCGCAGGCTGATCGCTTTCAGCGCCAATGCGAGGTCATCGGCCAAATTCACGATACGGGCTACTTTCGTTCCAGGCGCCGGCTCAAACTCATACATCGTCACAACCGGGCCCGGCCTCACCTCCGTCACGGTGCCGTCAACCCCAAAGCTTCTCAATGCACGAGACAAGACCTCGGATTGCGCCTTCAACTCCTCATCCGACATTCGATCCAGTGGTCCCGAGGGATCGCTTAACATCTCCGGATCCGGAAGGCGGTAGTCTTCGGATTCTCTTGCCGGAACCACCACCTCCGAGTCGGTGGCCTCGACGTCTCTGGACGAATTCGCGACACGAAAGGGCTGAATGATCGGAGCGGGGAGCGCGGAGATCACCTCTGGTTCCTGATCCCTTCCCGCAACTGATTCGTCTTCATCACTGAGAGTTACGGATCTTGCAGACTTGCCTCGGACCCGTCGATTGCTGACCGTCTTTTCAACATCCATGGAACGTTCGGGTATCAGGGCGACCGCCCCTTCACGGACTATGGCCCATGATTGCGGAATGCGCCGTACCGCCTCTCCCAAGGAGAGGGGCGCCGACAAGAGGAGCGACACCAAGAACCCTGCGATAATCACAATGTGCGCGCCGGTCCCTGCGAAGACAGTCCGGAGCCCTTCGGCAATCGTCTCGCCAACGACACCACCGGCGATCCCTTGAGCGATGATTCCACTGGTCATGGTTGGAATACCGTTCGCTTCAAGATGCAAAAATGCGCTAAAAAACACGACGGAGGCCAAGGAACTTCCGGCAGTCCGTAGCTCAAGACTTATCGGTACCTGAGAGAAGCAGCGGATACCCCATCGCCCCAGCAGCAACGGGCAGAGATATGCCGCGCCACCGATCCCATAAAAGAAGCCGCCGGCCAATAGAGCCCCAAAAGATCCGATGAGGTTTCGTGGTGGGTGCGCGACAGGATCTCCACTGGCCACTACCGTCGCCTCTCCCGGCACAAAAGACAGGAGGCTCAGGAGCATGAGCAAGCTCAGCGCGATCAGAATCACGCCGAAGACTTCCCGCTGAATATGAGAAGTGGAAGAAGCGGCCCGGCGGGCTTCGCCTCGCTTACCCGAGGTGGTCGCACCCATAGGAAATGAATGCTAGCACAGGGGGGAGGTCATTTCAAACGAACACGCATCTGGACCATCATTTGACGCAGGATCTGTACGGACGTCCGAGCCAGATTCTGCCCCTCGACCTGCGCATCCCAATGTGCTCGTCCGATGTTTACCAATCGGAGATACGCTCAATAAGCGAGCAGGCCGCTTGGTGAACTACGAAAGCGCTCGCAATTCATAGTCGGCACCACGCCGATGCAAGCCGATCAACGCGTGACGACTGAGGTCATCCACGAGCGAGAAGACCTGATTCCAGCTGAGCTCTGGACAGCAGGCCAGAAGTTCTTCAAGCGGAATACGTTGCCGCTCGTGAACGATGGCCAGTAGTTTTATCGCCGGTGATTGAGTCATTGTGCACCTCCTTTTACGTTAGAGATCAACCGGTCCCATATCGTGAGACCGTGTTCCTATTGTTGGGCTCCATCGCACAGCCATGACGCGAACGACGCTAAGAATCACCAAAATTCCCAAGAGAGCCGTCAATGGGCGCCAGTCTCCTCCTTTGAACCATTGGGAGATCACTTCAGTCAGCATGACAACGAGGATCGTGTCCACGATGAACGTCACCTTGACACGCCCCTCCCGGAAGTAGGTGACGGTGGTTTTGAAAACTTCGACAAGTGCCAATAACATGAGTGTGTTGACGATGACTTGGCGCAAAATAACTTCGGCGGAGTGATCGATGAACAGCCGAACCTCCCACAAGGTCTTCATCGCTCCGCCGGTCAGGGCGATCAGGAGCGTCAGCATCACCAAACTGAGTACTCCTTGCATGCCCTTGCCCCACAGCTCCACAAGATCGAGATGCGAGAGACGTCGCCACAGGAGTTCAGCGTCAAATTGACGAACTGTGTCGAGTGCTGACATGGCGTCCTTCCTTTCTTCCGGTTCGCTTTTATTGAAGAGGAAGATATCGGCTGCGCATTCCAGGGAGGTCACGACGAGGTAAAACTTCTGTTAACTGGATGGTCCCCTTGTGATAGGGTTGTGTCTCAGAGAGTGGAGTTGTCACGATGAACTGTATTTTGGTTCGCCACGGAATCGCCGTGGAGCCTGATGAATGGGAAGGGACGGAGGAGAATCGCCCTCTCACGGAGAAGGGGAAGCGACGTGTCCGACAGGCTGCGGAAGGATTGGCGACACTAGACTATACACCGACCCACCTCTTCACGAGTCCCTTTGTACGGGCCTATGATACTGCGAGACAGATAAGGACCGTCATCTGTCCAACACTCACGGTCGAGACCAGGGATGAACTGGCTGCCGGAACGAAGCCTGAACGACTGGTGGCGTTTCTCCACACGCTCCCGTCTGATGCGGTAGTGATCTGTGTGGGACATGAACCCCAGCTTGGCGAGGTTGCGAGTCTGTTGCTCTGTGGGAAAGCCTTTCCCAACTTCCCACTCAAGAAAGCCGGGGCGGTGTGTATTGAGTCGGAAGGACTCATGGAGCTCGGCCAGGGGCGCTTGCGCTGGTGGGTTCCGCCCATGCAACTACGGACCTTAGGGAAGCAAGCTCAGGCCAAGAGACATGAGGACATGTGAGACAAGGGCAGCTGGATCTTGATGGTAAGCCCGTACCGGGCCCTTTACCGATCCGTATGGCTACACCGTGATTTGGTTCACCCCCATGCCTTCTTTCCTCGTTTCAGCAGCGTTTTGAAGAGCGGCGTCATTTCCCGGCGAACCATATCCCGCCGGTATCGTTGCCGTTCGACCATTCGTCCGGCGACAAACCCGGCGCGAGGGCTGGTTGAGTGCTTGAGGAACTGTCGAACATGCCGTTCGGCTTGGATGGCGTCCTGGTGGATGCCCAACAGATTTTGGACTGCCCGGGCAGACTTGATGAAACGGGTTGCGGGTTTGCCTGCCGAAACACGAGCCAGTTCGGCTGCATAGCGCGCGCGCTTGGTCTTGATTCGGGTTTTATGCAGTGCGCTATCCGAGGGGATGTTCTCAGGCTTCTGATTGCCTTGCGCAGTTTCTTGAACGCCTGCCCGGCGAGGTGGCGTACGGTCAATGGAGACTCGATGACGGAGGGTTCCTGCACGGCTTGTTGAAGCCGCCTGATCAATTCTAGATAGCGGGCGCTGGTGAGTTCGCTCAGAATCACCTGTTGCGCTGCGTCCCGTTGAGATCGAAGGTAGGAGATGAATGGTTCCAAGAGCTTGCGATCCCGCGCCTCCAATCCGGTCGATTCCTCCATAAAATAGGCGATCTGGACATCGAGATCACGGGCGGTCCCCAACACCTCGCTCAACCAGTCGAGCTCCTGGTCCAATGATGATCCCCATGCGGGGAGGAGGATCGGACGAGCGGTACGCAGCACCGCGCGCAAGCGTCTTACCGCGACGCGCATCTGGTGCAGGCTCTCGATCTCGGTTCCGAGCCTCGTGCCGGGATCATGGGCGAGGAGCCACCTGACGTGCTGTGCGAGTGCACACTTCACATGCTCAACTACCTCTGCCTTCAGGTCAGGCAGCTGCCTTGTGGCGGGAGTCTGCAGCGAGAGAGCTCGAAAGAACTTAGGCCGTCCGTCATGGTCGGACGCTCCAGCTTTGCGCATCTGTCGTTCGAGGGTGCGAAGGGTGTCTATATCGCCCTGTTGCAGTTCGATTTCCAACTCACGGAATCGTTGAACTGTCTTGCCGTTCTTTTCGGCAGACACGCTGTCGAGGGCGATCTCTGCGATCGGAACTCGACCATGACGGATCTGCAGGCCGGTCCGCCAGACTCGCAGCGTGACGACAGGAAGCAATTTCCGATGCCCAAGGTGGACAATCAACAAGCGGCGTAACGAAGCCGGTGGTTCGGCCTGGTCGTCGGGCTCCACTTCCTGCCGATCATCCCCCAGCGGGATCTTCAGCTGCCAAGACTGCTTTCCCCGTTCGATTCGACGGCGAAAGGGTGATCCGTGCCCGGGCTAAGTCGTATGAGGCCGTATCGTAATACGTCGAGATCAGCAGCCGTCGAGCAAGCGGTGTGCCTGGGAGTTCAGGGAGACGGAAATCAACCCCGATGGTCAGCTTAATTTCACGTTCTGCATGTGACGAGATGGGAGGAAAACCGACAGTCGACGTTCGATGTGTCTGAGCACGAACCATTCGCACACCGCTTCGCTTAAAAGGTGGTGTATCTGCAGTTGATTGTGGACGTGTGTAGGAGAGAATGCAACCCAAAGCGGCCGTTGAGGAATCGCACGGACAGTCGCCGATGCGGGATCGGCGACACGGAAGAGGAGAAGGGTGTGGACTAGCGAGGAAGGCAACGGGCCGGGAAAGAGAGAGCGGCTAGAAGTCGTCGATGGAGACGGGACGGAGAAAGTCCCGCACGGACACCAGCCCAATGAGTGCCCCTCCTTGGTCACACCGAGATGGAGGGTTCGATGCTTGTCCATCAGATCAGCAGCTTCCGTCAGTGGCTGCCGCTCCTCGACGCCAGGCACCGGACTGCTCATGATGTCCTCTACTGGTACGAAGTAGGGCGTCTTCTGCACCCACGAATTTCTTGACGACGTCCGACTCCGTTACGATACCGATGATCTGAGCTTGTCGGGTCACCAACACACTTTCGACTTTAGGCTCTCATGAGTTTGGCGGCCTCCACGACCGATGTCCCGACCTCCACCATCACTGGCTCTGTCTGCATTAAGTTGCCGACGGTCACCATACTGATCCTCCTTTTATTATTGTATTGGCTTTAGGCTAACAACATGCTGTTGCGCCTGAGTTACGGAGAGATCTCCTATCGGTAACATGTACGAAAATGGCGAGTGGTGCGTCGCCACAATTTCCAGACCTACCCTATTAACTCTTCGTGGAGAAGAGAGAAATGTCACACCGTATTAACGATTCGGCAATAGGACGGTGACGCGTAGCGGATATTCATTCTCAATGCTTGAGAAGACGTACGCCTCAAAGCGTGGCAAGCACATCTGGCTGTATCAACACAGCAGGAACATGTTGGTGTCTCTCAATACAAATTATGGAGGGAAGGCAAATGAATACTCGGCTGCGCGCAGTACTCTCGTTCGTAAAGTCTCTCATGACCTGCTTCGCCATCATCGTGTTGAGTGTTTGTGGTCTATTCATTCGACTCAGACCCGCTCCATGAAATGAGCAATTGCCCGGCGATGGTCCCCGCATGAGCCTGGGCTGCTGCAGGGACAGCATTGATGTCATCGGGAACCACACTCCAATCCGGTTCCGCACTTATGGCCCGAATGAATGTCTTCGGCTGATTCCCACCCGCCCAAGCCTCTTGTTGCCTCTGAGCCACAACGATGAGGCCGCATACAAGCTTTCGATTGCTATCGTGGCAATGTCACCTACCCGGTAATCAGCCGCCAGTCATCACCAAACGATGCCCGGGGCGGTGGGAGTCGCTGAGCGAGAATCTACGGCGATGCTGTTCCAGTACACATCAGGAAGCAAACGGCTGGGGCGATGGCACCGATGTTCATTCGATAACCGGAGAACAATCCTACCTCCAGACGAGAGTCGGCACGGCGGGTATGCCCGTCCCGACCCTCGTCTGACTATTTCTATTCACTGTTGAATCTCCTCTTCCGATCACACACCTGACCTACTCGCGACCGACGGAAAACACCGCATAGGTAAGGCCCAGGATCGCACTCAGCAGAAATGCCTCGATAATCCATGTGATCATTAATCTTCACCTCCTTCCGAGTTGTGCACGACACGGCTACCAGGGAGTGTCGTCGCGTTCTCTCTATCGGACATGAAGTAAATCTACTGCGGAGTTGTTTCAGTTACGTTACGAGCGTGCCAATTGTGTGTGAAGTGATAACGTGATCACTGAGGGGAGTGCATGATTGGGCAGTTCGTCACATGCAGCCCCCTGAGCATTGGCATTCACATATGGAAGTTGTTCGGCCGGAGAAAGGAAGCTAGATCTCCTAATATTACAGATCTGTAACGTTCTGGTAATGGTTTTGTGATCGATGTAGAGTAGTATCAACGGGTTTACTTGTCGGGCAGGATCATCGGCTCTTCGAAGCATGAGCCGAGTGAAGCGAATTTCTTCATTATCATGCAAGGGAACCGGTACGATGAGGTTGTTCGTGAAGGAGTTGCCATGACCGATCAATCTGCTGATCCGGGAGAACCAGCCACCGAGCGTTCGGAGAGCAGCGAGAAAACGAGTCTGTTTTTGAATCGAGAGATCAGCTGGTTGCGATTCAATTTGCGGGTTCTCGAGGAAGCAGAAAACAAGCGACATCCTCTCCTGGAGCGCGTCAAGTTTCTGACCATTTTCGCGACGAATCTGGACGAGTTCTTCATGATTCGCGTGTCGGGCCTGCGCCGCCAAGTCGTGGCCGCTACGGGAGGGGCCGCACCGGACGGCATGACACCATCTGAACAAATCCTCGTGATCAATCGGGAACTGGACGCTCACTCTAGCCGGTATAACACCTGCTGGAAGGAAGACATTCTACCGGCTTTACGGGACGCGGGTATTCGTGTCCTGCATTACACTGAACTGGCGACGGAGGAGAAAGAAGCGATCCAACAATACTTTCAACGGGAGATTTCTCCCGTGCTGACTCCTCTGGCATTCGATCCGACTCATCCGTTCCCGCATATCTCAAACCTGAGTTTCAATCTTGCGGTGTTGGTCAAACACCCTGAACGTGGTGATTGCTTCGCCCGCGTCAAAGTGCCGGATATCTTTCCTCGACTCGTGCCTATCCCCACGCAGGAAGATGTCGCCCTGCAGCAGATGGGGTTGGGTAAGACGGGGAAGACGCAACGATTCGTGTGGCTGGATGAAGTCATCGCAAATAATCTGGACGATCTGTTTCCCGGCCTGGAAGTCATTGCATCCTACCCGTTCCGTGTGACGAGAGATGCGGATGTCGCGATTGAGGAAGATGAGGCATCGGACCTCATTGAGGCCATGGAAGAACAGCTCGATCAACGGGACTTTACATCGGCGGTTCGATTGGAATTGGATGCCTCGACGCCGGATCATATCCGAGATATCTTGACCCGCAACCTTCAGCTGCCACCGTACCTGGTCTATACCTATAATGGTCCGATCGGCATGGCCGGCATTCGTGAGCTGTACGCACTTGAGCGGCCAGACTTGAAGGATCCTCCGTTTGTGCCGTCTGTTCCATCCTGTGTGAGCAAGTCGACCAGTCTCTTGGCCGCGATTCGTGAAAAAGATATCCTCCTGTATCATCCCTACGACAGTTTTATGCCGGTCGTGGAGTTTCTGCGGGAAGCGGCACAGGATCCGGATGTTCTGGCCATCAAACAGACGCTCTATCGCGTCAACCCGAGATCACCCATCATCGACGCGCTGCTGGAAGCCCGTGTCAACGGCAAGCAAGTCGCGGTGCTGGTGGAGCTCAAAGCTCGATTCGACGAGGAAAATAATATCGAATGGGCCCGTAAACTTGAAGATGAAGGGGTCCACGTTGTGTATGGCGTGCGAGGGCTCAAGACGCATGCAAAGGTGTGTCTCATCGTACGTCGTGAACCGGAGGGGATCCGACGCTACGTCCATCTAGGCACGGGAAACTATAACGTGATCACCAGTCGCATCTATACCGATGCGAGCTATTTCACATGTGATGAAGCAATCTGCAGCGACGTATCGGATCTCTTCAACTCCTTGACGGGATACTCCCGCAATAACTCCTATTCCAAACTACTCGTGGCACCGACGATGTTACGGCAACAGATACTGGATCGGATCGAGCGTGAGATCTGCCGTCACCGCCGACACGGCGACGGGTATATCTCGTTCAAGATGAATGCATTGGTCGACACGCAATGTATCCAGGCGCTCTACGACGCCTCGCAAGCCGGTGTCAGGATTGATCTTCAAGTGCGAGGTATTTGTTGCCTTCGGCCGGGCCTCCCAGGGATCAGTGAGACCATTACCGTGACGTCGGTCGTGGGACGGTTTCTGGAACACGCACGGATCTATTATTTTCACCATGGTGGTCAGAAGGAAGTGTGGATGGGGAGCGCGGATCTGATGCCTCGCAACCTGGACCACAGAGTGGAAGTCGTTTTCCCTGTTGAGGATCCTCAGTGGCGTAATCTCATCATCAATGAGGTTCTCGGTATCGGGCTACGGGACAATGTGCAGGCCAGACGGTTACTTGCGGACGGAACATACGAGCGTCTACAGCCTGCCGCGGGAGAAGTCGCCCTGAATTCTCAGCAGTGGCTTTTAGATCATTGGAAACCCCGACCGTGACGAGCAGCCTATAGTTTGAGATGTCCATGACCATTGATCTCGCAGCGCAGCCTCTGAGGACAAGACCACTCATGGAACAGCCGCCGCAATCCGAGGCGAGTGCGTTGGGCAATCCCGTTTCTCGCTGCCATGACCCCATGGTCAAACATTTCCGACAGATCGTACTATGGCCGCTCCAATTAATGCCGATACATGAGGATCTTCCTATTCAGAAACACTGCGACTTTCTTCAGTCGAATGAATTCAATAATCTTTGGCGCGAAATCGAAGACGAATTTACCGGAGATCCCTCACAGTTCCAGGAACGGCACTATAGCGAATTCATTACCTTTCTGCCCTCGGTCCAACGTTTTCTCTATGGCGAGGGCACAGGTCGCGGACCAGAAATCAACCAGGAATCACCCATTCGTGTGTTCCGTCGCAGCGATGTAGCAAAGGTCCGAATGACCTACCCCGATGCTGGTACCCACCCAATCATATTCGATGTGGCACATATCGATTTATATTTTTTCTACGATATCGACATCGTCATTCTGGCTATGGAGATCTTTGCAGACAACCTTCCGCTGACATGTGTAGAGGATACCCTGCTCCGATTTGCCAGAGGATATCCCACGTACTGGGAAGCGGAAGGTCACGGTGGTCATTGCCTCCAAAAGGTTGAATGGCTGGCCAAAGATGGGACGGTGTTGGCATCTTCCGACTACGAAGACAAGATGAAATATCTCTCCTTCGCATGTCGGTATCGGGCACCGTGTATCGCTTCGCACTGGGAATTTCTCCTGACTCCGCTGGTGCTACACCATTCTGGAAAAGACGGCCTCATCCGCTATCGACAGATCGAATCTCATCTCCTGCCATTGATGGCCTATTTGGCGATCGACAACCCGGCGCTGCTCGCCCGCGAGGACTTTATTCGGCTGGGGCTGGCCGCCCCGCCTGATTCATCAGACTTTTTTCCATACTCTGAGCACGATCTCCACGAGCACGAAAAGCGCTGTTTCTATGATCGGTACTGGAAGAAAGACCGTATGCCGCCAGGAACCCGTTTCATCTGTAGCGGACGCGTCTTTACGGAAGTGACCGGTTGCAGTGACTCATTGTCAGCCAGCCGGAAAACAGGTCTTGAACAATTTCGGCACGAGTATTTTGTGCTCTTTTTGATCTCCCATTTTCATAAAGCCGCCATGCTCATGCTGTCTGATCGTCTTGTCGATGCGCTCAACCGATTACAGCCCGATAACTTGGAATCGATCCGGCACTTTCGTGAGATGATACGACAGATACTCGGTGTGTTCCTTCGTTTCACCCATCGATACTGGTTTCAGGATGTCTCGGAGCACACTCAGGTCAGGGATTTGTTCCGCATGACGAATAAGCATCTTGGAACTGCCCGGCTCTACACGGAGGTTCGAGAAGCCATCGAAGACATGAGTCAGTATTTGGATAGTGATGTGCTACGACGGCAAGGAGAGACAATGGTGCGCCTGACCGTTGTGACGACGGTCGGCTTGATCGGCATGGCGACCACGGGCTTTCTCGGGATGAATTTGATCGCCGAGGCCGATGCTTCGTTCATCAAGAAGCTCGGCATTTTTCTGTCGGTTCTTCTACCCACGACAGCCGTGACCATTTACACGGTCCTGAAATCCAGG
>JAMXAU010000054.1 GCA_024281365.1 Nitrospira sp. | reverse complement strand
GAATTTCAGCCTTGATCTGATACTCCCCTTCTGTCTCACTGATGTCGACCGACGGCGTCCAATCCGCCACAACCATGGTTTCCTTACCAGTGGCACGCGGCGCGGACGGACGAGCAAACATGCGATTCAGCCGATCTGAGACGTCCTCCAAATCTCGAAACGGATCCCATTGTACGAGCGTCATAGCACCCTCCTTGATTAGGACTTCTTGTGATTTGCGCTGGCGCTGCGCCGATTCACCTGCTTGTTCAACAGATACATCCATCCAGCGAGAAGTCAAGAGTCTGGACGGGCGCCTGAGTTTCAGGTTTCACGTTCACAGTTTCACGTTAGGCCGAACCGAACTTCACCCCTTGAAACATGAAACCTGAGACTTGACACCATTGGACCGAAACGCTTCACGCGCGTGGAAGCGACGCGAGAACGCCCCAGAAGGACTGTTGCACCATACTCAGGCTACCGCCGGTCGATCGGCACGTAGGGCCGGTTATGCTCGCCCGCATAGATTTGGTCTGGCCTGAATAGTTTGTTTTCTCGCAACTGCTCTAACCAGTGGGCCAGCCAGCCCGACACCCGTGCCATGGCAAAGAGCGGCGTAAAAAGATCGACATCGATTCCCATCTTGTCGTAGATGATGCCGGAGTAGAAATCGACGTTTGGATAGATGCCCTTCTTGTTCAGTGATTCGCCCGCCGTCCGTTCAACCTCCACCGCAACGTCATACAGAGGAGAGCTGCCGCACTCCGTGAATAACCGCCGACAGAGTTCTTGTAGGACGGTGGCTCGAGGATCTTTGACCTTATAGACACGATGGCCAAACCCCATCAGCTTCTTTTTATTCTGCAGCGCTCGCTCAACATACGTCCGTGCGTTCTCAGTCGTGCCGATCTCCTTCAGCATCATCACCACTTCTTCGTTCGCTCCCCCATGCAGAGGCCCCTTCAGGGCGCCGATCGACGAGGCCACGACGGTATAGGGATCGGCAAGCGTGGACGCCGTGACCAGCCCTGTAAAGGTGGAGGCATTCATGGTGTGTTCAGCATGAAGAATCAGACAGTCATCGAAGATTTGCGCCCACAATGGCAGCGTGACTGACTCCGTCAGCATATACAAAAAGTTTTCGCTGAACCCGAGATCGTCCCGGGGTGGAATGGGATCGTCACCATGACGCAGGCGCGCCCAGGCCGCCACGATCGTCGGCAGCTTCGCCACAAGCCGGACAGCGCTCCAATAGTTGTTCTCGACGTCTTTGACGTTGCGACCAGGATAAAACATCCCGAGTGCCGCCACAGCTGCCTGCAGCGCATTCCGTGGGAATCCCTGTTCAGGCATCAGTAGATCGATAATTCACGAAACTTTGATGCGCCGATGATGGGTGACATCGTCCGTCCATTGTTGAAATTCGCTCTTCGAAGGCAGATGGCCGAACAGGAGGAGATAGGTTGTTTCCAGGTACGATGAATCGGAGCAGAGCGTTTCCACTCGAATCCCACGATATTCAAGAATCCCACGCTCACCGTCGACATCGCTGATTGATGAGGTGGCAGCCGGTACTCCGGCAAGACCTGGCATGAAATCATGTGGCATAGGGCCTCCCTCAGACGTAACAAGAATAGATGAATGCTACCGGTCTTCTTAACATCATACCGAAATCACCGCGATGCGTCATTCTTGCAATGGACCATGCCGCTTGGCATACTTCAGCTGGAGATAGCCCGTCACCAACGTGGACAGCCGGCAAGATATGGGAAGCGGATTGGGACACAGATGAACCAAGTGACCATCCTCATGGCGAGCCCTCTTCTCCTCGCCGCAAGCCTTGCGCCACATTGCCCGCCTTAGCGGAAGAAGGTGTCCTTGCCTTCGCCGTCGTGAGCGAGGTTCCAAAGGATAGGGCACGAGTTCCGGCCAAAGTGGCCATCGAGGGAACGGTCACCGACATGACACTGCTGGCCTCCGATCAGATCCGTCGAATTTGGCCTGGAAGCAATTAGAATTCTGTCATGCCTTGAAGCTGGAAGGATACAAAATCCCTGAAGGGTTTCGCGTCCAGACCGTGCGCGCCATTGACGGCGCCATGTTACCGATGGTTCTGCAAGGGTTTGAAGGAGATTGTCTGTTGAAAAAAGCCTTGGATGTCGCTCCCTTTGTCGACTAGCATCCGACAGGATGCTGAAAACTACTTTACAGCGTCGTTCTCGCGTCACTTTCTGAAGGTGTGAAGCGATTTTGGCAAACAGGTTCACCGAAGCGTTTCATGTTTCAGGTTTCACCTTTTCCGACAACATGAAACTCGAAACCTGAAACTCGGGTCACTAAACCCGCCTTTTTGAAGGAACAAACGACTGATACGGGTTATGCGGATTCTCAGATGGTACAGTCGGGGCACTGCTCAGGCTCATGGTCGGACTCACGTTCTTCGAGCGTCAATGGGAACAGCATGTCGCAGGATCGGCAGTGACGAATCTCAAAGTAAGGAACGCCCTGGTCATCGATTTCGGTCGGAAGGAGGAGCTCACTCGGATCATATCCTACCAGCGCTTCATCACTGAACTTCACGACAGCGAGGCGGTCGTTGAAGGCTTCAAAGGCAGCTTCCTGACCTTTGCGACTCAACACATGTCCCTGGACAAACACCGGCTGCCCCCTGCGTTTGATGCGAAGGTCTTTGAGGGTTCGTTGAGAGGACATGGCACAGGCAAATTGGCCGGCAGAACTGGTTCCAACCCAGGGCATAGCAGAACCCTCTTTCAAGTTTGACGGTTGAAGTTTCAAGTTGTTCAGTAACCCAACACCCGAAACCGCAAACTTGAAACCTGACTGGTTGGGATCTACCACGGACTCAAAAACAACGTCAAGGCGGACACGTTTAACCAAGGAGTTAGTATGGCGGACATCACGATCTATCACAAACCGACGTGCACAACCTGCCGACAGGCAGTTCAACGGCTGAAAGACAGCGGCAAGAGCTTCACGGCCATCAATTATTACGAACAATCGTTCACAAACTCTCAGCTCAAGAAGCTGCTCAAGAAAGCCGGACTTCTCCTCGAGATGTCCTTCGTACCAAGGAAGAGATCTATCAGGAGCTGGGACTCTCGAAAAAGCAGCTGTCCGACGATGAGCTGCTTGATCTGATGGTCCAATACCCGGATCTGATTCAACGACCAATCGTCGAAAATAGAGATCAGGCGATTCTGGCACGGCTGGCAGAATCTATCGAGAAACTCTTGTAGCAATGGTGGAGCCCCACGGCTTAATCCATCCTCCGTAGCAGACTACTGCGGAGGACGGACAGCCGTGGTCCCTGTTGTGCCTTCGGCGGAACCCGCCGAAGCGTGTCCTCCTTGCCTCCTCCGCCGAAGCAGCCAGTTCAGGCTGCGAAGGCCTGGCGCCAAAGCTTCGGCACGCCGCCCATAGGCTCTGGCCGACGGGTCGGAGGACACCCACTGCGCATTCCTCCACAGCTTGACAGCTGTGGCTTCCTGCGTAGGTGGGTGAAACAATCCTCCAGCTTCATGGAGGTCAAGGCTGAGGCTCAGCTTCAGCAGATCCCCACGCTTAACCTCAACCTTCGCCTGTTCGGTTTCACTCGCTGCAGCCTTACCGGCAACCATTGTCGGCAGACCGCGAACGGCTTACCGATCGGTGGTCGGCTCGGAGGGCGACCATCGAATCGCGCGTGTGGTTGGGTCAACGGTAAAGGCCAGCTTCCCATCTAAGGCCCCAAGCAAAAGATCTCCGACCAAGATTCGTCGCCACCCCTTGAGGAGCGGGAGATCCAACGTCGTTCGGTTGACTTTGGCATCGACCAACTCTTGAAGGTCGGACGTCGTGGCTAATAGGGTCGGCGCGATCTCTTCCTGCAACGCTCGCGCCTTCACGATCGCCTGCAGCAACTCCACCAATCCATTGAATTCCGGCTCGGGTTTGCGCTCTTTGCTGAGCACCGGCCAGGCTGTCGACGGAAGCGCGAGTGCGGCCTGAATCGTCGCAAGAATCGACTCTCCATTCCGGTCAATCTCGGAACCGTGAAGCCCTCTGACTTTGCGCAACTCATCCTGGTGCCGTGGCGGATGCCGCGCTAATTGGAGCAGGACTTCATCCCGGACGACTCGGCTTCGAGGCACGTTGCGCCGCTTCGCTTCGCTTTCACGCCAAGCCGCGAGCTCCCGAAGAACAGCGGCTGCTCTCGGCTTCAGCTGATCCCATCCCCGTATCCGTTGATAGCGTTCCTGCGGTTCCCGTCGGGACTCGCCGACTGCCCCTTCCAGACGCGCAAACTCTTCGTGGACCCACGGCAACCGGCCGAGGTTGGATAACTTGGTCTGCAGATGGTCATGAATCGCCAGTAGAAACGTCACGTCTTCCAATGCATAGGCCAGTTGATCGTGAGACAGCGGGCGCGCACTCCAATTGGTGAACGTATGGGCCTTGTCCAATCGTCTCCCATGCACCCGCTGAACAAGATTGGCATAGGCGACCTGCGGGCCAAAACCCACCATGGCTGCGGCGATCTGAGTATCGAAGAAAGGTTTCGGTATCTGGCCGGCATGGACCGCAAAGAGATCTAGGTCTTGTCGCCCAGCATGTACAACCTTCTGAACTCGCTCATCGCAGACGACTTCCCAGAATTCATCGAGGCCCCCTTCCGACAAGACCGCTGGAAAATCGATAATAGCCGCCGTCTGTTCGGTCGCGACTTGGATAAGCTCCAACTTGGGAACGAAACTGTCTTCCCCGACAAATTCGGTGTCCAAGGCCAAGCGGGGACTGTCACGGAGTTGCTGGCACAACTCGCCGAGCTCACTGGCACTCGTAATATACTGTGGTGGAGTGGACATTATCCCTGATACATCATTCCGAGGGGTTGTAGGGACGATCTGGCGGTCGCATCGGTTCTGTGTTGCTCAGACTGAGATATTCCTTGAGGAATTGGTAGGCTTCCAACATCCGGCGTAGTTCTGGTTCAGAACTACGATCCCCGTTGTTGGCATCCGGATGAAGCTGCTTGGCCTTCGTCCTGAAGGATGCCGTCACATCCGCCAGCGAGCTCCCAAACTCAACTCCCATGATGGCATAGGCATCCACCGCGTTGTTCACCCCGGTCGGATTCTCCGACAAGGGTCCCGCTCCGCTGGCGGCTTTCAACATGTCGGCCAGACTGACCCGCTTGCGCCGCCGCCGCGGGCGTTCCCGAATTTCACTGTCGAACTCATCCCAGCGATCCTCGACGAACTCCAACCGTGACTCCAACCGCATGGCGCCGCTCAGATCCCGAATGACCTCCAACTCTTCTTCAATTTCGACCAGCGACTTGATGACCTCCTCCAGGCCATGTTCCACCTGAAAAAACCCGTCCACCCGTTCTTCCATCATGGTCTCGACCGCCACGTCCAGACTCTCCTCGGTTTTTGCGCGCAATGACCCGATCCGCTTTTGCATCCCTGTTCGGAACTTCAAGAATTTCGCGGTTGAGAACGGCATCGCACTCCCCTGATTTCCAAGGGGCGCATTCTACCACAGGGGATGCGCCGGTCTGAAGGCTCAAGAAGCCTTGCAAAACCAGCCCGATATAAGAAAACGAAACTACTCAGGGAGAGGTGGCTCATCCGCTCGTGCCCGTCTTCTGGCGACACCGCTCGCGCGAGCTGCGGCCGCCACGGCCCGCGCAACCTGGGGAACGACTTCCTTATCGAAGACACTGGGGATAATATAATCCTCACCTAGCGTATGCTCCGGAATCACATGGGCGATGGCCTGGGCCGCCGCCAACTTCATGGCCTCATTGATCTCACTGGCCTGCACATCGAGCGCCCCGCGAAAGATTCCCGGAAAGGCCAGTGCATTGTTGATCTGGTTCGGATAATCCGAGCGTCCCGTGGCAAAGATCGCGCTGTGGGCGCTGCCGACTTCCGGAGGCACTTCTGGATCCGGGTTTGCCAACGCAAAGACGATTCGATCCGGTACCATCAAATCGAGATCGTCCGCCGTCAGCACGTTGCCGACAGACAATCCGATGAAGACATCGGCACCTCTTAACGCATCACGCAACGTACCCTTCGGATGGTCCCTGGTCAAACAGGCACGAAGATCGGCTCGGCATGCTCGAAGTTGCTCAGCTTCCCCGAGGAGGATGATCCCCTCCTTGTCACAACCCAGTACATGCGCCGCACCGGCCGCCAGCAAGATGCGACAACAGGCCGTACCAGCTGCACCAAGCCCATTGACGACGATCCGAACCTGATCCAGTTGCTTGCCTGTGACCCGGAGCGCGTTCGTCAACGCAGCGAGTAATACCACCGCCGTGCCATGCTGATCGTCATGCATCACAGGGATATCGAGGATTTGCTTTAACTTCTGTTCAATTTCGAAGCAACGCGGTGCGCTGATGTCTTCTAAATTGATCCCGCCAAATCCAGGAGCAATGCCCTGGACGATTCGGACAATGGCATCCGGCTCTTGCGTACTCACACAAATGGGCCAGGCATCGATCCCGGCAAGCTCTTTAAACAGCATCACCTTGCCTTCCATGACCGGAAGAGCCGCCTCCGGACCAAGATTCCCAAGCCCCAGTACAGCCGATCCATCCGAGACAACCGCGACACTATTGCCCTTACTCGTAAAGGTATAGACTTTGGACTTTTCTTTTGCGATGGCCTGAGAAACCCGTCCCACTCCCGGCGTGTAGACCATAGACAGCACGTTCCTGGTACTGATCGGCACTTTACTGCCCACCCGAATCTTGCCTCCAAGGTGAAGGAGGAAAATCCGGTCGGAAGCCGATAGTACGGTGACATCGGGCAACGCATTCAACCGTGCTAAAACCTTTTCACCGTGTTCTTCATTCTGGACGTCGAACGTAATGTCCCGCACCATGCGCGTCTTGGTCGCCGACACCAGGTCGACCGCCCCCAGATTCGCCTGTTCCTCCGCTAATAGCGCCGCAACGTGTGCAAAGATTCCTGGTTTATTTGCCAGCTCCAGTCGCACCGTCAAGCGGTAGTTCGAATATGGGCCGATCTCGCTCATAGACACCATAGGGCTCCCCTTCCTCGGATGAAGCCTACCACAAACACGTCGTTCGTGAAGCGTAGGGTGGGAAGAAATCCTTATCTTGTTCTGGGTTCGTAAAATGCGATTCACGCTTCACCGTTCGACATACTCACGGCCCTGAGTCCCGTCGAAGGGCGAGAGACGTTTCGCCTACGTCTCATCTCCGTTGACGCTCTTCTCATCACGATGCTAGGTTGAGCTTATGTCATCACCTTACACCGAAAAGAAACCGAATCGACTCCTTCACGAAACCAGCCCCTACCTGTTGCAGCACGCCTACAACCCGGTCGACTGGTACCCCTGGGGGCAAGAAGCGCTGCAGCTCGCGAAAGAAAAAAACCGTCCCATTCTCCTCTCCATCGGATATTCCGCCTGCCACTGGTGCCATGTCATGGAACGGGAATCGTTTGAGAACCAGGCCATTGCGGAACTCATGAATCGCTGGTTCATCTGTATCAAGGTCGATCGGGAGGAGCGACCCGATCTCGATGAGATCTATATGGCCGCCACAATCGCCATGAATCATGGGCAAGGTGGTTGGCCGATGACCGTCTTTCTGACACCTGCGCAGCAACCGTTTTTTGCCGGCACGTACTTTCCCCCCGAAGACCGTTGGGGGCGGCCAGGCTTCGGCTCCGTGTTGAAGAAGATTGCCGACTATTGGGAGACACACCCCTCAGAGGTCCTGGAGCAGGCTCAAGAGCTGACCGCGCAGTTGCAAGGCTCACGGCAGCACATCTCTCCTGTCTCGATCAGTGAAGCAGTCATGGAAGAGGTGGTGATTCAATTCAAGGACGAGTTCGACGAGACTCATGGCGGCTTCGGAACGGCGCCGAAGTTTCCCCCCGCCATGGGATTATCATTGCTCCTTCGCAGCCATCGACGATCGGGCGATGCTCACACACTTGCCATGGTCACCAAGACCCTCGATATGATGGCCGCCGGTGGGATCTACGACCATATCGGTGGCGGCTTCGCGCGCTACTCGACGGACGCCCGATGGCTGGTCCCTCACTTTGAAAAGATGCTCTACGACAACGCGCTGCTGGCACGTGTGTATGTCGAAGCCTACCAAGTCACCAAGACGCCACGCTATCGTGACGTGGCGACTGATGTGCTCAATTATATCTGCCGTGAAATGACCGGGCCTGCGGGTGGCTTCTACTCCTCGACTGATGCCGACTCAGAAGGCGTGGAAGGAAAGTTTTTTGTCTGGACTCAGCCTCAGGTCCAGGAAGTGCTCCGGAACGACGAAGACAGCCGGCGATTTTGTGCCTTGTACGACATCACGAAATCAGGCAATTGGGAACACACAAGCATCCCCAATCGTCTCCAACCCATTGAGGACGTGGCGAGACAACTCCAGCTCACACCAGATGAGCTACTGAATACCGCCTCACGGGTGAAGCCCCTGCTGTATGAAGCCAGGCGGCAGCGCGTCCCTCCCGGACTTGATGACAAGATCATCACATCATGGAACGGGATGATGCTCTCAGCCATGGCTGAAGCCGCGCGAGTCTTTGGCGACGTTCGATATCTCCGACACGCTACCCAGACAGCCGACTACTTACTCCGACACCATGCCAAACCTGATGGACGCCTCTTCCGCACCTCACGAGCCGGCCGCGCACATCTCGACGCCTATCTGGAAGACTATGCCTACCTGGCCGAAGGCCTGGTGGATCTCTACGAAGCCGGCGCCGCTGAATCCTATCTCTTTGCCGCCGCACGATTGGCCGACTACTTGATGACAGACTTTCGGGACGAGGAGCAGGGCGGATTCTTCACCACGGCAAAACAGCACGAAGCGCTCATCCTGCGTCACCGCGACGGTACAGACGGTGCGACGCCAAGCGCCAACGCGGTGGCAGCATCTGCCCTGGCTCGACTGTCCTTTCACTTTGATCGAGACGACTGGCGCCGTGCTGCGACCGCCGCAATACGTGCCTACGGCCGGCAGATGACCCGCTATCCCCGTGCATTTGCCAAGAGTCTTGCGGTCGTTGACTTTTTGACCGAAGGTCCGGTGGAACTGGCCTTTATCGGTAATGCCGTGCAGGGATCGCTCAGCTCGCTTCAACAAGCCGTGGCCCAATGCTATCTGCCCAATCGCATCATCGCGGCAAGCTCACCATTGACACCGTCATCCTTGCCTCTTTTGAAAGACAGGCCAACCGTTTCCGGTATGCCCAGCCTCTACATTTGCCGAAATTACACCTGCCGACAGCCGATCACAGACCCTCGTCTTGTGGCGGAGGCCTTACAAACCGATCAGTCCACCTCCTTGAATGTACAGAATGAACCAAGGATGCTGAGCGGCGCCCGGCTGCCGGGACAAGCGACCACACAGGGTACGGCGACTTACGCATCCCGTATACTGTCGCGGAGCGGACAGGCTAATCTGGCACAGGGGCTGACGCCCCTCGGTACGACAGGCCTCACCACGACAAGGATTGGGTTCGGCACCTATCGGGTCGACACTCAGCATGCTGAGCATCGGGCTGCTCTCATACAGGCTCTACGAACCTCGTGCAACCTCATCGACACCTCTACAAACTACACGGACGGAGACAGCGAACGGTTGGTGGGCTCCGTGCTGACCGAACTTGTTGCATCCGGTGAGGTTCAGCGCAATGAGATCATTGTGGTCTCAAAAATTGGGTACATCCAAGGACAGAATCTGAAGATTGCCGAAGCGAAGGAACGGACTGGACACCCGTACCCCGACATGGTGAAGTACGGGGATGGGATTTGGCATTGCATTCATCCGGAATTCTTGTCGGACCAGCTGACATCATCACTGGATCGCCTTGGGCTGACTACGCTCGACATCTGCCTGCTTCATAACCCAGAATATTTTCTCTTGGAGGCCAGGCATCGCAGCGTTGCAGATATCGAGAAGCTGCGTACCGAGTTCTACGATCGCCTGCAGCGAGCCTTTGCCTATTTTGAGACCCAGGTGGCAGCTGGACGTCTTCAATACTATGGTGTATCCTCGAACACCATCGCATCGTCCGCCGATGATCCAGAAGGGACATCCCTCTCGCTCATGGTGCAAGCAGCTGAAAAAGCCGCACGCTCTCTCGGAGCATCTCCCCACCACTTTCAGGTCGTACAGTGCCCGATGAATCTTTTCGAATCAGGGCCCGCCACACGAGCCAATACAGGCCCATCATGCGCACAGACCGTTCTTGCCTATGCCCGTCAGCACAACATTGCCGTGCTGGTGAATCGGCCGCTGAACGCCATGGTGGCACGAAACAAGATGATCCGACTCGCGGAACTTCCCGTTGAGGACACGTCGATTGCGCTCGATCAGCAACTGAGCACCATCGAGGCACTTGAGCAGGAATACCGGGCCTCCTTGGCCCCACATATCCAATCGACTGGAACCGAGACGTCGCCGAGCGACTACTTCAATTGGGCCGGGGAACTGCGCGGTATCCTTCCTCAGATTCAAGGGCTCGAACATTGGGAACAGCTCGAGCATCACATGATTGCTCCCCGAGTGAATCAGATTCTCCAACTGCTTTCGCGCCAGCTCTCCGGGACTACTGCTGAGCAGTGGGAGCACTGGCGGCAACGCTATATTCCCGAGTTCCTGACTCTTCTCCGTGCATTCAGACATGAAGCAACCCTGCGGAGTCGAGCCCAGACCGAACAAATCACCCGCGCCATTGGTCCGCTCTTGCCGGACGCACCGCGGGCTGCCTCTCTCTCCCAGAACATGTTCTGGATACTCAGCAGCACACCTGGAGTGACCTGCGTCCTCAACGGCATGCGAACGCCATCGTATGTTGAGGATTCATTAGCCGTCTTGAACTGGACACCGATCAGCGAGCCCGGGCCGATCTATGAAGCCGCACACGCACTCCTTCAGTGACGGTCGGCATGCCCTTCACTCAAAGGCAGACCCTATGACACCGGTACGCAGTGTAACGCTCGTCAGTCTCTTCGGCCTTACCGTTCTGCTGATGCATGGATGTTCTTCTAAATCAGGCTCACTCATCGGACAGGATCTGCGTGGGCAGGAAGAACGGATCGCTGAACCAGCGATTAAGGAGATCCCTCCGAATGATGCCCACCTCACCGGCTCACGTACACATCCTGCCATGCAGTCTGAACTGACGGCACGAAACGCCACTGGCTTGGATGCCGGAATGTTGGCCGATATCTTGTTTGACTTCGATCAAGAGGCCATCCAGGGGGACGCCCTCCACGTCCTGGAGTCCGATGCAAAACAGCTGCAGCAAGACAGTATCACCCGGCTCATCTTGGAGGGGCGCGGCGATGATATCGGCACATCCGCTTACAATCTCGTGCTGGGGGAGCGTCGGGCCAAGAACGTCAAGTCCTATCTTCGGCGACTCGGTGTCTTGACAGACATCTCAACCACCAGCTACGGCAAAGACCGTCCGCTCTGCTTTGAACACAGCAGCGAATGTCGACAAAAAAATCGAAGTGTTCATCTGGTCGTCCAGTAGACCACCGGGTAGGACCGCGCCACGCCGGCAGACTCTCCCGCGATTGTCACACGTTGTTCACACTCCGCTTCTTGACAGACCCCTTGTTGTTCATTAAGGTCCCTACTGGCTTGCAGGAGAGGTCGTGTCGTGTCCAAACTTGCCGTTATCGATATCGGAACGAACTCCATTCACATGGTGCTGGCAGAAATCCTACCTGATGCCAGCTTCAAAATCCTGGATCGGTTCAAAGACATGACCCGATTGGGCAACGGCGTGTTCGCCACCAGGCGCCTGTCCGACGAATCCATGGCTCGTGCGATGAATGTACTCAAGACATTGGTCACGCTCGCCCGCAACAAGGGGTTCGAGCGTATCATCGCCGTGGCGACCAGCGCGGTGCGTGAAGCCCAAAATGGTGGCGAGTTTGTTGCAATGATTCTGGAACAGATCGGCCTACGAGTACGTGTGATCAGCGGGGTGGAAGAAGCCCGGCTCATCTTTCTCGGCGTCAAGCACAGTATCGCCCTCCCGAACGGACCGACGTTGGTCGTTGATATCGGCGGCGGATCGGTCGAGTTGATCGTGGGGAATCGAGATGGCCTGATACACGGTACAAGCCTCAAACTGGGCGCAATCCGGCTCACCGAACAATGCCTCCCGAAAACGCCGCCATCGCAATCCATGATGCGCGCACTCGAAACCGTCGTCACAACCCACCTCCGTGACGCCATTGGATCCTTTAAGATGAAGAAGTTTCACTCGCTGGTCGCCACCTCAGGTATGGCCGGCAACGTGGGTGAGGTCGCCCATCTCCGTCAAACGAGTCGCCCGCTGCCACAACACAACCTGGCAACAGTTCTCTTGAAACATATCCGAAGCCTTGAAGCTGAGCTGGCCCGTTCATCGGTGAAAGACCGTTTGGCTATTCCAGGTCTGGATCCTAAACGAGTTGATACCCTGCTGCCCACCACCGTCGTGCTTCGATGCCTGCTCGAACTATCCGGTCTTCAGCAGATCACGCTCTGTGACAAGGCCATTCGAGAGGGAATCATCTATGACTTTATCGCCCGCCATCGAGAAGGATTGAAGGCCGAACAGGATTTCCCAGACGTCCGCCGTCGAAACATAATCGGTCTGGCTCGGCGCTGCCATGCCCCGGAGAGTCATTCGCTCCACGTGGCCAAGTTGGCCTTGCAGTTGTTTGACCAGACCAAACGCGAGCATCACCTCGGAGACCAGGCACGTACCTGGCTCGAATATGCCGCCATCCTGCATGACGTGGGGTATCATATCAATCCCAGACAACATCACAAGCACGCGTACTATCTCATCAAACACAGCGATCTTGGTGGGTTGACGGCTGAGGATATTGATGTAATCGCCAATATCGCTCGCTACCACCGACGGGCTTTGCCGACGCTTAAACACGAAGAATTCAATAGCCTACCGCCTCGCCTCCAACGCACTGTCAAGATCCTTGCCTCGCTGTTGCGAATCGCGGATGGGCTTGACCGGACTCATTTTTCGCTGATCCAACGCCTGCAGGTCAAACTTGGGAAGCTGGTTACCATCGACGTGCAGCTCACGGGCGACGCAGAGATGGAACTCTGGGCCGCGAAGAGCCGAGCCGATCTTTTCGAACAGGTCTTTCGCCGGCGTGTTCAATTCACCGGCGTGCCGATGGAAATCCGGAAATCATGACACAACCCGTGCTGCTCAACACTGCACCGCACCCGAGAGGTAGACTTCTTTCGTTTCTCCAAAACCACGCACCTACGTGCAATACCAAGGCCCTGCCTTCCTGACCACACTCAACCGACCTCCTTGCCCTCTGCAACGGTCCAACTCTCCATCAGCGCAGCCACGCTTGTCCGAATTTGACACCATGTCTGCAACAGTCCAGACGCTGCTTCAGCTGCTCCTTACCAGTACCAGCGCAGAGGCACCTGCCTTCTGTGTTTGGGGAAAGCTCGGAGGAAGACAATGGCTCAGCAATGACCTGAATGAACCTGCAGAATTATACTGAAATAACCTCTTCCTCGCAGATGACCTCAGCCGCCGGAAACTCATCCGCTTGCAGCGGCGAGGATCTGATTGCAAAATGCGAACACCTACAAAGTTTGCCTAGGCATTAATTCTTTTTCGTGCCGACAGCCGGACGCCTGGTGCTCAAACGCGCAATCCGTGCTGTCACATCTCGATAGTCCGGATCTTCCCGTCGAATCCACCGATAGGCTTCGAGTGTTTCCGCAACGCGCCCTAATGATTCCAGCGTGCGACCGAGGACATAGAGGATCTGCACGGTTTCCTTTGATGAGGCCGTCGTCACATTCAGCGCCTTTTGAAAGGCCGGAACAGCCTCTTCATAGCAGCCAGCCAGTTTATAGCAAAGTCCGATCTGTGCGTACGCCTTTAACGCCAATGCGGCCTCGACAGCAGCCATTTCAAACTGGTCGATCGCAGCCTTATGCAATCCAGCTTGTTTCAGCGCAAGTCCTCGCTCATAGCGCTCCGCGGGACTGACGGAC
>JAMXAU010000053.1 GCA_024281365.1 Nitrospira sp. | reverse complement strand
CTCGCCGCAGCCATCAGTCCAAAGCCTGTCTCCTGAGCACTTTCCTACCTGATTCTCTGACACAGAAATGTCGGTCAGACGATTACCTCATGATAGGATGTACGAATGTTGATTGATACCCACACCCATCTCGACGACGCCCGCTACAACGACGATCGGGAGGCCATGATCGCCCGGGCACGAGAGGCTGGTGTTGAGGCGTTCCTTACCATCGGTTGCGACCTGGCCACCAGCCATGCAGCTGTGCAACTCGCCGACCAATTTCCTTTCGTTTATGCCTCAATCGGTGTCCATCCACACGAAGTTAAGCACATCGGTGACGGGTGGTATGATGAGTTCCGACAACTCGCCAAAAATAAAAAAGTCGTCGCCTACGGGGAGATCGGATTAGACTATCACTATAATCACTCCTCGCCGAAAGAACAGCGCGAACGGTTTCGTGAGCAGATTCAGCTCGCCCGCGCACTCAGGCTACCTGTGATTATCCACACGCGGGAAGCCCAGGAGGATACGATTGCGATTTTAAAAGAAGAGACGGCGTCAGAAATCGGCGGGGTGTTTCACTGCTTCTCCGGAGATGCCTGGCTGGCGAAGGATGCGTTGGATCTTGGATTCTATCTATCCTTCTCGGGCACCCTTACATTCCCAAATGCCGCAATGCTGCGTGACATCGCCAAGAACACGCCTCTCGACCGGGTATTGATCGAAACTGATTGCCCATATCTCACCCCTGTGCCCTACCGGGGAAAACGCAACGAACCGGCGTACGTCTCGCAGGTCGCTCAACAGTTAGCTTCTATCCATAGCTTGCCAGTGGACGACGTTGCCGAACAGACAAGCAAGAACGCAAAGCAGTTGTTTAAAATCGCTTGAGGTGTCGGTCACGCTGCCGTTGAGACTTGGGAAGCTTTCTCGGGTTCCCTTTTTTCTCTGGCCCGCGCCGCGCCCTATAGTCTTCTCCTGGATCCAGCTCTTTATGCGGCACACTCCCGCTTGGGAGCGATGATGCCCGTAGTTTGGAAGCAAACTCCAGAGCGCCCATGACAAAGGCTCCATGGGCCCTGGCCGCATTCACGATTTCATGGTCTGAACTGACCACGGCACAGTCAGATCCATACTCTCGAGCAAGTCGTTGAATGACCTGATCGGCTCGCTCTCCTCGCTTGGAATAGATCACCTGCACTCCGGAACGGTGCTCCCGCTGCTCCGATGGCTGCCCATGCTGCCACCCATCAAACACGACGGTAATGTGATGGTTTTTGCGATGTCGGTAACTCGCCAAGTCACGCAGCAATTGCTCGCGAGCGGCTTCAAGGTGTCCGGAAAGCGCTCTCCCGCCAGACAGAAGGTTATACCCATCAATAATCAGGTACGTCGACATACCTCACGCTACCACAGCCTTCAACCGACCGTCACTGTGGATCTCGTCGATCCAACTCGTGTAGTTCTTGACAAGGCGACGGACATCTGAGAATAGTTTCCCATCATCTACCACCGAGAAGGGGCCACAAAGGGTCCATGCAAGAACGAGCGCCCTGGCTGTTTTCACTCAAGCCCCTCACGCTCCTGGTGATCAGTACTCTCTTCTGTCTCTCTCTCCCTCATGAGAGGGGTCCCGTAGCCTGGGCAGGGTCATCCGACACACCACGGACCTTGTCGATACAGGGATCGAAACAGAGCCATGTCAGGGGGACCCCCGCTTCCCTCGCTCCCGTGACCATCCGTAATGTCCGCGCGACGACCAGTCCTGAGAAGATCAGGCTCGTTCTAGATCTTGATCGTCATGCCACCGTCATCGAACAGCGGGCAGTCGGTGCGAGCCAGGTGGTCATCGCCCTTCCTGATGCCTGGCTCAGCCAAGCCGCACAGAGCAGGACCCTGGACGGAACGATCCCCTCGCCCTTCATGGTCACTCAAATCACGCCTCACGCGGTGGCCGTCTCCCTGCCAAGGACCTCATTCCAATCGTATAGGCAGTTCCTTTTATCCGATCCTCCACGTTTGGTTATCGATGTCACCCTTCCCCTGGAGCAAAACCTGAGCCCTGCCAGTGTCCCTCCAGAGGCTCCCAAACGTGTGATCTCGACAGCTGCTCAGCCTTTTGTCCCACGAACAAAGGGTTACACCACCATTGTGATCGATCCAGGCCATGGGGGGAAAGATCCGGGTGCGCGGGGGGTTCGAAAAACCGAGGAGAAAGACATTACGCTCAAGGTAGGGCTCCAGCTCCGCAAACTCCTAAGCAAGCAACCCGGGGTGCGGGTGTTGATGACCCGAGACCATGATGTCTTTGTAGAATTGGAGGAACGGGCTCGATTTGCAAATAGCCACGAAGCTGACCTGTTTGTCTCAATCCATGTCAATTCCCATCCCTCCCGCACGGTCAAAGGCATAGAAATCTATCATTTTGGAGAGGCCAAGGATCAACGAGCGCTCGAGGTGGCAGCACGGGAAAACGGAACCCCCATCAGCAACACCGGCGTCGGATGGGAATACCTGGTGGCCGATCTCCTCACGACGAAGAAGATTGAAGAATCACTTGAGCTCGCGTGGAATGCCAAAGCCGCCATGGTGGCTCAGATGAACGGCCACTATGACATTGACGATCATGGCGTCAAGACCGCCCCCTTCTATGTCTTGAGATTCACGAGCATGCCCAGTATTCTCGCCGAAATTGCCTATATTTCGAATCCTTCAGAAGAAGAGCTGCTCCATAAACCGGTGTTCGTCCAGGATGTTGCCCAATCGCTCTACCAGGGTATCGTCGCCTTCCTCTCAGCAGGCAAATCTGATATACGCTAGGTTCATCCCAATCAAACGTTTTCTTCACCTACTGGTCCGAACATGTCCACCATAAAGCTCACCCTCGAATATGACGGCACCGCCTATGCCGGCTGGCAACGTCAGCCCGACCAGCCGACCATTCAGTCGGCCATTGAAACTGCCATTTTCGGTGTCACCCAGATCACTGTGCCGGTCATCGGTGCCGGACGGACGGATGCTGGCGTGCATGCCCTGGGCCAGGTTGCCAGCTTCCGTATCAATCGCGATATGACTCCACGCGAATGGACGAGAGCCTTGAATGCGCACCTTCCAGAAAACATCGTGGTCAGATCGGTTGAGCTCATGCCGGACTCATTCCATGCAAGGCATTCGGCCAAAGGTAAGTTGTACGAATACCGCATTCTCAATCGACCCGAACGGGCAGCCGTTGAGCGAAACTATTGTTGGCATGTTCATCGATCGCTTAACGACACAGCGATGAGTACCGCCGGAATCAGCTTGATCGGATCACATGACTTTTCCTCTTTCCAGACCCAGCCCACGGACAACGATGATCCCATCTGCCATCTCCAGCGATTCACGCTGCTCCGTGAAGGCGATCAGCTGAGGATTGCATTTTATGCCGACCGATTCCTCAAGCAGATGATCCGCTCGATTGTCGGCACTCTTCTGGAAGTCGGCCTAGGTAAACGATCACCCGACAGTCTGACAACCATCCTGAAAGCCCGTGACCGTTCTGCTGCAGGGAAAACAGCTCCATCGCAGGGACTGTTTCTCGTGCGAGTGGATTACGATCGAGGCAGTTTTGACACAGCCCACACAAATCTGTGGACAGAGGACGAAGAAGCCATCCGAAAGAGAAGAACGACTACGCCTTACCGTAAAATCATCTTCGGCAGAGACGCTCCAAGAAATTTTGGGTTAGGATCATCTCAAATCTGCACCTCCGGCAGAGTATTACAATCCTCGCCTACACTTTTGGATTACCTACCTAGCAGAATCCAGGAAATCCATAAAAGCGTTCTTGTTCTGGATGGGAGTTGTTTCTGGACGCCCCCAAATCTTTCCGCGCCCACAACGGACCTGAATTTCCAAGAGGCTTGGACCTGCAGACTCCTTGATCTCCTGAAGGACGACCGCAACTCAGATTCTGTCCGAGCTCTGGCCACTCGTGCGTACCCGGCCGCGCGCGCGATACCCAAGACATCATGTCCAACGCAACAGTCGGTTGCCCTCCACCGAATCATGGGCCCCATTGTTCAAAATAATATGCGTATAATTGCTCGGCTTCAGCGTTCCTACCAGCGCCACCCCTCCCATATGCATCAGGAGCGCGCCATCTCCATCGAGACAGTACACAGAGCGTTCTGGTTTTTGGAGTGCAATACCAAGTGCAATTTGAGAGGCGTGCCCCATCCCCCCTACCGTCAGGAAATCCCGTTGATGGCCAACACCTCTCTTGGTCCGTACTAAATACACTTCCCGAGACGGCATGCCAGTAGTTGAAACAACCACGTCTCGCTCTTCCAGAACATCAATCACCTGCTGAATGGCCTCTTCGCGAGACAGTGGAAAGTCTGTCTGTTGGAGCGAAGGTGCCGCATACGCAGCAAAGGCACCTTTCTTGATCACCAACGCGAAGGGGCCGCCAGTCTTTCGGACATGTGACACGGCATCCTTCACGATGGGCTCTGCGCGATCGACATCAGTGCCCAGCACCGAATAGGGAATCTCCATGGCCTCAAGCATAGGAACCATCACTCGTCCTTGCTTCTTACGTTGAGGTTCATCGTGCACCCCTGGCTCACCGCGCCACCCAATAACAAGGAGCATCGGAACGGAATAGACATCCTCATCAACCAGTGATAGAAGCGGATTGACGACGTTGCCCAACCCCAAGTTTTGCAAGACGAGCGGAATCTTACGTGTCGCGAGGTGATATCCAATCGCCAGAGCCACGGCTCCACCTTCATTAGCAGCGATCATATGCTCTCCCGGCCGACTCGTATGAGCCATGCAGGAGCAGAGTTCCTTGAGAAGGGAATCCGGCACTCCCGTGAAAAGCTCAACGCCATTCTCCTTCAGGCAATCAACAAATTCTTGTGGACTCAACATGCACGATTCTCCATGTCGAACGATCGTTCAGAAATATGTTATCGCAAGGCACATTTAAGTGAGCAATAGTGACGTGTGAACCGGAAAACACTGCAGGCGGAGCAAGGCATGCATGGCCGATCAGAAGTTCCCTGCTTGAATCACATCATCGAGACTATTGATATCGAGCCAATGCCCCACGGTATACAACACGCGAATTGGTTCTTGCCGATTCAGTAGTTCCTGTAGGAGGTGAGGGATCCCAGCTTTTCGATTGGCAGGGTCGGCCATCATCGTCGCGAGGATCGTCTGAAGCTTGGCACTTCCAGTAGGAGACACCTTCAGAAACCCCATCCAGACCCCGTGGGTCTGCTCTCTCCCGACCGTATTCCCAAGTTGTTTCAAATAGACCTTGGCATTAAAAGCCTTCTTCGAATTTGGTAAGGAGCACTCGACAAATCCGCCGAGACGCACATAGCTGCTTTGGTTCTGCCAATCGCTATCCACGAAGATCACAAAATCCTCGTTCTCCTGACAGAGGGCCTGTGGGATATATTTATTGAACAGCACATCTCCGTAGGAGATGATGAGTTCCTTGGCCTGGCCCTTCTGTCCACGTAAGGCTTTGTCTAATGAATCGAGTTCACCAGTCTCAGCAAACTCATCATTGTCCAGATAGGTGAGGTTGGGCAACGTCACCGCCTCCTTCTTATAGCCACGGACAACCGTAATATCCTTGATCCCCACCGCGTTGTACGCATCCACAATATGAGCAAGGATCGGCGTCCCTTGAATCTTCACCATCGTCTTCGGCTGATGCTCGGTCAGCTCCCGAAGTTCCTCGCCACGCGAGGCAGCCAGCACGATGGCCCCGGTATTTTCTACCCCTCGCGGAAGATACCGGTCTTCGGCCTCCTGCAGTTCAGCTGCATTTTGCAAGCGAAAGATCTCCGCAACGGGAGCCACCTTGTCTTCGATGGAGAGCAGGTGTTGCTGCTCCTTCAACGTCCGCGCAGTTTTCTGCATAGCAGCCACGGCAGAACGCAACAGGTGATTGGCCCAAATGACGATTGAAAAGCCATGCTGCCGAAACACCTCAGTCGGGGTCGCATAATACTTCGTCGGCACAATCACGACGGGGCACCGATTTCCCCACTCCTGCTTGAATGAAAGAATCTCATCCGGCACCGACAGCGCGCTATGAATGAGAATGCCATCTGCGCCCGCTTGGCGATAGGCCTCGGCCCGGCGCAGCGCTTCCGCCAATCCCCACCCGCAGATGAAGGCTTCCACTCGGGCGATAATGCTAAAGTCCGGATCGGTCTGTGCGTCCTTACCCGCCTTGATCTTGCCGCAGAACTCTTGCATGTCCGCCATTGGCTGGGCATCCCCCTTGATAAAGCTGTTTGTCTTGGGGAACAACTTGTCCTCAATGCACACGGCGGCAATACGCCGTTGCTCCAGTTTTCTGACCAGCCGCTGCATGTTATTGAAGTTACCGTATCCCGTATCACCATCAAGCAGGATAGGAATTGTGGTCGCATCGGACATGAATTCCAGATTGTCCAACACCTGGGTCCAGCTGGCCTCGTTGTTATCACGAACACCAAATTGTGCCGAGATGGAGAGCCCACTGGCCCAGATACCTTTGAAACCTGCTTCTTGAACGATCTTTGCGCTGAGGCCGTTATGCGCTTCACAGATGAATTCCAACTGGTCCGACAAGAGAAGCGTCCGAAATTGACGCGCTGGCGTGATACCTGGGATTGAACTCATGGCCGACCTTTCCCCTTCCCGTTGAAGCAATCCAAAGCCAGACTGTGTGGATAAAACTGTGGTGAGTCTTTTGGCCGCACAGCATATCCTTTTCTCGTGGAGAAATCATCCTTCACTCCTTTCTCCACAACACCAATTCATCTCTGTCATCACGAGGGGACCAGGATCCATATACTATTCGTGAGCCACCAACCTACAGTTTCATGCCTCACTCGACAGTGTTCTAGCCTATGACACGTACGTATTTATCTGTTATGATGCAACCCAGTCGTGCACCTCACCTCTTATTAAAGGAGACTCCACATGCGGAGAGTTCTATGCACCCTCATCTTCACATGCTTCACGCTCAGTCTTGGCGGCACTCCATTTGCCATGGCCGCACCTGAGCAGCAGAATAAGATGAAAGCCTGCAATGAACAGGCAAATGCGAAAGGGTTTGGTGAAGGGAAAGGCGATGAGCGGAAAGCGTTTATGAAGGAATGCCTTTCCGCCAAATCGGGGAAAGGTGGAGGCGGCAAGGACACTCAGCAGAACAAAATGAAGGCGTGTAATAAAGAGGCGGGTGAAAAGCTGCTGAAGGGTGATGAGCGGAAGAAGTTTATGAGTGACTGTCTCTCGAACTAATCTGGTTAGGTCGGTGCGGCATTATGCCGCACCGGATAACTTTATCAGCACACTGACCGACAATGCCAACAACTACTGGTGGCGTGAGTCATCGCGATTTTCGAGCTTCTTCCGGAGCTCAATCAATTCCTGCTCCAATGCGATGAAGCGGTCACTGATGGGATCCGGCAAGTCGACTTGATCCATCGTGGCATCGGGCAAACGCTCACCCTGGGATTTGATAACGCGGCCGGGAACACCGATCACCGTTGAATTGGCCGCGACATTCTTCAATACGACAGAATTGGCGCCGATTTTTACATTGTCGCCGATCGTGATCCCCCCAAGAATCTTGGCCCCCGCTCCCACCACTACGTGATTTCCAAGCGTCGGATGTCGCTTGCCTCGCTCTTTCCCCGTTCCTCCCAAAGTGACCCCTTGAAACAGCGTCACATAGTCACCGATCTCCGCCGTTTCACCGATCACCACACCCATACCATGGTCGATGAAAAATCCCGTCCCGATCTTGGCCGACGGATGAATCTCCACACCGGTGAGCCAGCGGGCCAGCTGAGAAATCGCTCGCGGGAAGAAGGGCACTCCCATCGACTTCAGCCGATGAGAAATACGATACGCAAGCAACGCATGAAAACCTGCGTATGTGAGGATGACCTCCAGTTTGCTGGTCGCAGCCGGATCTCGATCGAAAACGGCTTGGAGGTCTTGCTTGATGTGCGCCAACATCAGCGATATACCCTAGACGTTAGACTGGCTCGATCAAACAGACGGCGTGGGCGATCATCCCCTCTTCATGTCCCACGGCGTCTAACCCTTCTCCGCTCTTAACCTTGACATTCACTAATTCAGGAGCAATACCGGCCGTCGCTGCGATGGTCTTCTGCATGGTCGAGAGGTGCGGGCCAAGCCTGGGCGCTTGAGCCACAATCACAGTATCAATATTACCTACTCGATAGCCTTTCACATTCAGCTTCGACATGACATCTTCCAATAACTTGAGGCTCGAGATGCCTTTGTACCTGGGATCCGAACTGGGGTAATGCCGCCCCAGATCTCCCTCTCCCATTGCTCCCAATAAGGCGTCACAGACAGCATGAACCAGCACATCAGAGTCAGAGTGGCCAAGTAATCCCTTACTGTGCGGGATTTCGACCCCGCCAAGAATCAGTTTACGCCCCGGCCCCAATGGATGGACATCATACCCATACCCGATACGCATACTTTTCCTTTTTTCAGTGGTCACAGCTCAGTCATCAACAGTTAAAAAGTTCGAAAGTGACAAGTTTCAAAGTTGGAATCCATAAAAATGCATTCCCAAAGCACTTTCCAACTTTCCACCTGTTAACTTTCACGCGTTTTTGTTTGCTCTCCTCGACGCCAAAATCGCCTCGCCAATCACCATGTCTTCAGGCCTTGTCACCTTGATATTCTCTCCGCTCCCTTCCACCACCACGACCGAGTGACCAGCCCACTCGAATAAAAATGCGTCATCAGTTGCATGCACTCCTTCCACATGAGCTTTGCGATGGACGTTCAGCAATGGCTCCCGTCGAAATGCCTGTGGTGTTTGAGCCAGCCAGAGCGGTTGCCGATCAACGGTTCGTTCGATCCGATGGTCCGTTCCAACCTGCTTGACGGTATCGCGCATCGGCAGCGCGATGATCGCCCCTCCCGCTCGGCCTGCAGCCTCAACCACATCAGTCACCATCTGCTCCGTCAGAAACGGACGTACCGCATCGTGCACGACAACAATCTGTGCCTCCTCCGGCACATGCTCGAGCGCATGCCGCACTGAATCCTGGCGTTCTTTTCCCCCTGCCACTACCCGCCTGATTTTTGAAAATCCAAATCGGACAGCGAGATCATTGAGGCAATAATCGAGATCAGCCTGCGGCACGGCCAAGATGATCTGGTCGATGACGGGAGAGCGCTGAAGAATTCGAAGCGAGTGCACGACCAACGGCTCACCGCCCAATGCCAAAAACTGCTTGGGAACGGCGCCACCCATGCGAAGACCTCGTCCGGCGGCAGGGACGATGGCCACAGTACGAGTATTCACAAAACGAGGCTCAACGGATGGTTCTCTTCATTGCGGACAACTCGATGATCACCATCGGCAACCAGCTAGAAAGTTCACAAGTTAGAAAGTCCAGATGGGAACTGTTTAACCTTCTAACCTTTCCACTTTCCAACTGCCTCATGGGCGAAGCGTAAGATAAATCGTCCGTCCCTGCCGTTTGAGCAAAAGCAACACCGCCTGATCCTTCGGCAGCTTGTTGGCAATCCGTTCAAATATCTTCACCGAGGTGACCGCTTGGCGATTGACCTCGAGCACGATATCACCTTCACGAACCCCCATCTCCTCAGCAGTACTACCGGCCTTGACCCGCACGATCACGACACCGCGCTCGCTGGACTTCAATCCATAGCGACTTGTCAACTCTTCGTTCAGGTCACGCACGTCGAGACTGGACAAGATCCCGATCGGCGTCGCGGAGTCTCCCCCGTCTTCCTCACCGCTTTGCGTCATCGACTTGGGTTGCTCGACAATGGTGAGATCGATGGTCTTAGCCTTCTTGTCCCTGATAATCTTGACGACCACCTTTTTTCCAACCGGCGTCTGTGCGACGGCATTACGCAGATGCGTCGGCGAATCCATCGGTTTCCCGTCATACTCAACGATCACATCGGCTCGCTCGAAGCCGGCCTTCTTGGCCGGGCTATCCTCCATGACATCGCTGACGAGCACACCCTTTGTTTCAGTGATGCCAAACTGCGACGCCAATTCCGGCGTCAACTCCTGAATCGAGACCCCCAACCACCCACGTACGACTTTTCCGGTCTGTACGAGTTGCCCCATAATCGACTGCGCCATATTGCTCGGCACGGCAAATCCGATCCCCATATTGCCGCCGCTCTGACTGAATATGGCGGTGTTGATCCCTACCAGTTCACCCCGGACGTTAACCAAGGCTCCTCCGGAGTTGCCTGGATTGATGGCAGCATCGGTTTGGATAAAATCTTCATACTCAGCAATACCAGCAGCTCGCCCAAGTGCACTGACTATCCCCAGTGTGACAGTCTGCGTCAGTCCGAACGGATTACCGACAGCCAGGACAAACTCTCCCACTTCCAGCTTATCCGAATCGGCCCATGGCACGCTCGGAAGCCCTGTGGCTTCGATTTTTACGACCGCCACATCCGTCTTGGGGTCGGTGCCGATCAACTTCGCTTTGAACTCACGCTTGTCCGACAAGGTCACGCGGATCTCATCCGCCTTGCCGACCACATGATTGTTGGTAATGATCAATCCGTTCGAGTCGACAATCACGCCCGACCCCAATCCTCGTTCTTTCTTTTCCTTGGGATGTTCAAATTTTCGAAAAAACTCGTCACCGAAAAATTTTCGAAACAGCGGATCGTCGAACGGGGTCGCGCCTGAACCTTCCCCACGGCCGCTCTTGGTCGCATAGATATTCACCACCGCCGGCTTCACCGATTTGGCAATATCGACGAATGTTTGGTTGCCCCCGCCCAGGATGGGCTGCGGAGCCGTCGAGACTGGTCTGACGACAGGAGGAGGCGACGGTGGTGGAACAGACGATGCATCTGGCACAGCATGGCCATTCGACAACCACCCAAGGTCCGAGGCCACGACAAATCCGATGATTATTCCAGCCGTCAGCAAAGCCGCTGTGACAACCCAGTTTTTCTTCCCTTGTGGGGGCTTCGGACTCGACTCGAATTGATTCATAGTATGCATTCGCTTTTATCCATGACCGTTGGAGCGCTCACTGAATCGCGCCGCTGTAAATCCCCATGATCGTCTGGAGAAACTTGACCGCCTCCGCCTTCGGCCTCTGGAAGGAATTCCGTCCGATAATGCTGCCAAATCCTCCTCCATCCCGAATCCCACGAGCTTCTTCGAACACATTCTTATCTTCGCTCTTCGCTCCGCCGGAAAAGATGACGATCCGTCGTCCGTCGAATGAACTCTGCACCACATGTTTGACCCGCTCCGCCAGCGTCTTAATCGGAATTTGCGTGGACTCGTACACTTTCTTTGCGGCAGCCTGTTCCAAGTGCGCAGTCGGCAACTTCACCTTGATGATATGCGCGCCCAGTTGTGCCGCGATCTGTGCCGCATAGGCCACGACATCCATCGCCGTCTCACCTTCCTTACTCAGGGCAGATCCTCGGGGATAGGACCACACCACGACGGCTAGGCCACTGGCCTTCGCTTCTTCTGCAATGGCTTGCAGTTGTTCATACATCGCATTGCAATGGGCGGACCCAGGATAAATCGTGAACCCGACAGCCGAACACCCTAGCCGCAGGGCATCGTTCACACTGCCTGTGACTGACGGCAGCGGATCCTTGTCATCATGCAACACATCATGATTATTGAGCTTGAGAATGAGAGGAATCTGCCCCGCAAATTCACTGGCTCCTGCTTCTAAAAACCCAAGCGGTGCTGCATAAGCATTGCAGCCGGCATCAATGGCGAGTTGAAAGTGATAATGTGGGTTGTACCCGGATGGATTCGGGGCAAAACTCCGAGCCGGACCATGCTCGAATCCCTGATCAACCGGGAGAATGACCAACTTGCCGGTCCCGGCCAATTTCCCGGAACGCAGCATGCGGGCAATATTCGTCTTCGTCCCAGCATTGTCGCTACCATACCAACTGAGAATCTCTTGTACCCGATCTCCCATAATTCCCTCCAGACTGCTCCCACACGTCAACACGATGCGTGACTATGCTTTCCCTTGAATGTACGCCTCAGCCTGCTCGACATCGAGACGACTCCCGATAATCAACGGTACACGTTGATGTAACTTCTTGGCTTCCACATCTAGAATTCTCGTCGTGCCTGTTGAGGCCTTTCCTCCGGCTTGCTCAATCACAAACGCCAACGGATTCGCCTCATAGAGCAGCCGCAGCTTTCCTTCCGGCTTGTCGACTTCCCCTGGATAGAGATAGATACCTCCTCCAAGCAACAATCGATGCACATCCGCCACCAAGCAGCCGGAATATCGCGCACTATAGGGACGCCCCGTCGCCTTATCAGTGACTTTGAGGGAATCCAAGTACTTCCTTATTCCATCATGCCACTTATTATAATTCCCTTCATTGGCGGCATAGACCTTTCCCTTTTCAGGAATCCTCATCCGCTCATGTGACAAGAGATATTCTCCGATGTCAGGATCGAGCGTGAATCCATAAACACCTTGCCCGACGGTGTACACCAACATGGTGCTCGATCCATAGAGGAGATACCCGGCCGCAACTTGTTCGGTCCCTGGGCGGATCAAATCCGCTTCGGTGGGCGATCGATCAGTCCGTCCATATTTGAGTACGGAAAAAATGGCCCCAAGCGGCATGTTGTTGTCCGTATTGGACGAGCCGTCCAGCGGATCGAAGAGCAACATATACTCACCATTCGGCCAATTATCCTGCAGCAATAGCGGATTTTCCATTTCTTCCGAGGCCAGAGCACAGACATGTTCGCTGCCCTGAAAGACCTTGACGAAGTCGTCGTTCGCGATGGCATCCAGCTTCTTGACGGTCTCTCCCTGAACATTGGTCTCACCGGTCGTGCCAAGAATATTGATCAACCCTGCGCGCCGAAGATCTTGAGAAATAAGTTTGCCGACCAGGCCAATTTGGGTCAACAGACTGGAAAACTCTCCAGTCGCACCTGGATAGGACGCCTGACTCCGAATGATAAACTGGCTTAATGTGGTGGGAAATTGTCTCATGCTGCGGCTCAGTATAACGGGTTTATCCTGCGTGAACAACAACCTCCTGCTCAAGATCCAGGCTTCACACCGCCGACGCCGGACCAACCATCGACGAGGTCGGCGACTATGGCCCCGAGTACGACTTTCGCTTTCATCCGAACAGGAGTCCTTCGTTCATCATTGGTGACCCAGACATGAATATCCCCTTTGTTCATGAAGAGACCATGAAAAGGCATGATCACCCGCACTCGGACCGTCTCCACCCTTCCCCAGCCTCCTTCGAGAGTCTCGATTCCCTCGACCCGGACCTCAACCGGCCGGTTTTTCTTATCATGATACACGTTCATCTTGAGTGAGGCTCCCGGCTTGGGTGGCAACACAGCACGTGTGTAGTACAGGCAAGACATGATGTCGTGGGTCCCGGCTGGAATGGATACTGACTCGGTCATTCCTCCTCTGACGGCGGTCACCGTCCCTTCCTTCTGGTGGAACGTATATTCGATATCCTCTTTCTTTTTGCCTTCGCGCCGCCGGAAAGTCAGATGTTCCGGTGTGAGCGTGTCTAGATCCAGTTCCGACTCCACTCGATTATCCACCGGAAAGAACTTCGTGATGATCGGTGTAGACTGCGCCGTCCCGATCAGCTTGGCGAGGGAAGAGGGCCCCTCTCTCCCCTCCGTAGGAACCACTTCCAGCACGGCGATGGCAGCAGTCAGATTGAGCCAGGACACTTCGTAGGTCAGCCGTTCTCCGACCGTGAAGGGACGGGTTGTTTCGCCCACTCCTTCAGCAGTGTTTGTTCCAAGGGGAACCAGGAGAGTCAATACAACAGCCCCTATGGCGGCAGGACGACCGATGCTGGCGCGGAGGCGAGCAGGACCAATCCACGTGGCGACGGATGCTAGCACGCGAGCGCTCGTTTGGCCTCCCTCAGCTCTTCCTCAATCAGCGCTCGAATCGCATTGAGTTGGTCGGAAGAGGTCGCTTCAAATCTCAGCACTAAAGCCGGTTGAGTATTGGACGCCCTGATGAGGCCCCATCCATCATCGAATATCGCACGGACTCCGTCGATCGTGATCAGATTTCTCAGTGCCAGCTTCTTCGGGCCAAGGCCCTGTTTGGTCTTCAGATATTCCGTGAATCTCTTGCGAACCCGCTCGACCACATCAAACTTGGCGGTATCTGGAAGATCCACTCGTATCTCAGGCGTGACGACAGACTGGGGCAGATCCGACACTAGCGCTGAAAGCGGCTGCTGAGCTTTCGCCAAGATTTCCACGAGCCGACAGGACGCATACACGGCATCGTCATACCCGAAATACCGATCCGCAAAAAACATGTGGCCGGACATTTCCCCGGCCAACACTGCCGCCTCTTCTTTCATTTTCGCCTTGATCAACGAATGGCCGGTCTTCCACATCACGGCACG
>JAMXAU010000219.1 GCA_024281365.1 Nitrospira sp. | reverse complement strand
CGCTTTATGTCCTGCATGGGTGCGATGCACTGGGATGAAATTGATTTCCTCCCAGTCGTCGAGCTGTTCAAGTCGCTGTTACCCGGGACAGGCTCCGCGGTGTTGGAACTCATTCGTGCCCTGTATGATGATCAGCAACGAGGGCGTTCGGCGCCAAGACCGTTACGCTATCGCGGGATCCCGCCCTATCCATCAGAGGCGGCCTTTCGGTTGTTCAGCGCATTTTTCAGGCCTCAATCAGCAGGGACCGGGGATCCGTTTGTCGACTTCATGAATCCCTCGAAATCGCACGTCGTGACCTGGCTGCCTGCCGATCATCCACCGGTACGCTATTTTGATGAACGTCAGGGGATATGTATCACGGTGAAAGATGGGGTCGCGCAGAAGGCGATCCTTGCGGCTGATACGGTAGGTTTGGCATACGTCAATCCGCTCGGTCGTCGCGTGCTTCCGCTTGATCGCAGCCTGCGGATCGACGGTCAGCAGCTGATTCTTAAGGATCGTGAGCAGGAAACGATCGTCCCATTACCGACCGGTCTTCACGTTCGAACATCGCCATTGTCTGAGAAACCGCTGAGTCCCGTCGACTGGCGGGGGGTGTTTGTGCCGGAGCCTCCAAACGTTCATCCTTCTGAAGCATTCGGTGCGGTGCTGTTGTACCCGAAAGGACCCGAGGAGATCAGCGACCTCGCGGCACAACCCTTTGTTGCCGATTATCTGGACGATCTGGGGGAGCAGGATCGCGAGATCGGGCGGATACGATCGTCGGCGGAACGAGTGCTCATTGTGAACGGGGATGCAGTCATTTCCACCTGCGTGCTCTTCGACCGGCCACGAGACTACACGGTGAGCGTTCGCCACATGGCTTATGCTCAGCGCCAGGCACAGCAGCTTTGGACTCAGTGTGCTGAAATCAATCGATGGGACTGGTTGCCACGAATACGCATGGGCGCCGCCGATGTGGTGGAGGACTCGATTGCTCGTCATGGTCCGTTTGATCTCCTGTATCTCTGGCTCTCCTATGACACATTTGCTTTCTCGATTCGCTGACGACCATGGCGACAACCCTCGCACGTGCAAGTCAAGGGCTGAGACGGGAGGCGAGCCGACATTGAGTTGGCCCGTCGGCGTACAGGCGGTGTTGAGCTCGGAGCCTTGGCAGGTCTGTTGAGCGATCCCGTGGACGCACTGCCCACGTTTGCTATGCACAAAACGATCTTGCCCAAGGCCAGGGTCAAAAAGCAGAACTCAGCCTGCGTTCCATCTCAGACGGTTGTAAATTCTGAAAGAGAATGAGTTTCCGGAGTTGGTGGATAGATTGGTTCTCTTCCACGGGAAAAAGCGCCTGCTTGTCCTGAGGTGAGTCTGTAGAATCCGGATGTTCTGTCCCGCATTCCGTTGTCCCTGGAGAGCACTGTGGTGAAATGAGTGTGTGGATAATTGATGAGGAGGAAGATCAGGCCAGCTGCTGGACAAGGTGATTGAGAGAGAGTTGAGAAAAGAGCTGCGGATGCCTTAGTCAGGTTCTCTCAACACAGCAGTTGCGACAGTCCGGCGTGAGTGATGACAACATCAAACTCAATGCGGGGCGCCAAGCAGTTTGTGGCGTTTCTATATGGGCGATACCTCGGATAAGCGACTGTTGATCGCCTCTGACCGTGGGCGCCTGCCTATGATATGAGAGAAGTGTGCGGCATCACCGGTCAATGCAAGATGATGGAGGCGTCACACCTCTGTGCTAATCCTCGAAAATATTTGGCCATCCCTTCTCTGCTCCCTAGATGGCTGCATGTCAGCTGCTTCGGGGACAACTCCTTCTCAGCAACGGATCCGATCCCATCTCGCTGCTCCAGCCTTGCATGAGTCCCATACAGGGTTGCTCTGCTCTCTTGATCATCGCGCAGTATTATGATCTTCCTGTCTCTACGGCCAGAGCTCCGCATCAGTTTGCCCAGTCCTGGCACAGCTTTCCGAGACCTGCGAACGCCTCCGTGCTGCCAAAGAACTTGGATTGAAGGCGAAGTCTTGTCACCAGTGACGGAACAAGCTTGCAAGCAGCTTCCCTTCCCGCCATGGCCAAGCTCGTGGATGGGGGCTATCTGGCTGGTGGCAAAAGTCGAAGATGAGAAGGTGCTGGTTCAGAATCCCACAGACTATTCCCCTCCTTCTCACGTGACCAGTCCACCCCAGTCTGGTTGGGAGAGCTGGTGCTTGTGACGAAGCGGGTGACATCGTCTTCAAGATCTCAACTTCTATCTGACCTGGGTGATCCCCAGGAATCGTCAAGATCTCCAAGTTGTTCGGCGAGGTCTTGATCGCATCGGCGTTCCTCCAATTCGTTGCCTCCCTTACGCCGCTCTAACGCAATGGTGATCGATACAATACTTGTGCACAGAAGAACTTCACGACACTCTGCTGGCTGGGGCGGCATGATCGCGCTGGTTGTCTTCTGAGCAACTCGGCTGGCTCCGCACCCTATCTGTTTGCACATACGACTAATCGGATGACTGCTGACCCTCGGGGTGAGCCTTCGCCATCTTCTGGCGTCCCTCTCGCCTATTTTGACAACAGGCGCGTGGGAAATGCTGGTGGCCTTGGTGCACGAGTGGGAGTATCTGCGTCAATTCGTCACGAGCCATTCCATGTTCGTACTGCTGGAGGCTCCTTTACCGGTATCTTCCTAGCGGGCATGTGGTGTGAGCCCCCTGTCACGCTGGCGGTCACGCTCTCGATTCCCATCCTGCACGCGCTGCTGTGCTCCATGACTCCGCTCCGATACGGGCCGCTCTGCGCGACCTACTCATCGTTGCAGGAACGAGTACCAGGCATGTGCGGTTGAGGCCGTCAGCGGCATCCACACAGTGAAAGCCGTGGCGAGTGAGCCGTCGTTCTGGCGAAAATGGAAGCCAGCTGGCCGGTTAACGTGTGTAGGCGAGTGTTCGTGCCACCAGCTTGAGCACGATGGCTCGACATGTCGCGACAGGGGTGTCCCACGTCACCATGGTGGTGGTCCTCTGGGTCGGGTCCTCTCGCGTGATCGAAGGACAGCTGACATCGGCAGTTGATCGCCTTCACGCTGTTGTCGGACACGTGACAGGCCTCACGCTGAATATGGTGAACCAATTTCTGGCAGGAGGTTTCAGCACGCGGGCATTTCGGTTCAACAACTAGGGGATATGCTGAACCGGCAGTCTGAACCCTCTATCACCCCAATCGAATCACGATTCCACAAATCCAGGGGCAGGTCCGGTTCGAAGACGTCACGTTTCGCTATCGGACGGATGGGCCGATAGTCATCCGCAGGCTGTCTTGTTCGGTGGAGTCTGGTCAGATAGTTGGATCCTTACCGTCTTGGACGGTCGGGCTCAGGCAAAGCACGCGATCGCCAACTGCTCCAGTGTCTGTATAGGCCTGAACAGGGACGAATTCCAGTGGATGGCGGCTGGATCTCGGCGGCACTCGTCGACCCTGCCTGGCTGCCAAGACGGCTGGGTGTCGTGTTACACGAGAACTTTTTGTTCAACTGGTCTTCGGTTCGGGCACAACATCGCAATGACCGATCCCGGTCTGTTGATGGAGCAGATCCTTCAGGCCGCAGTGTTAGCCGGAGCGCACGAGTTTATTGCTGAGCTTAGGGACGGCGATGACACGATATCGGCGAGAAGGTTGTGCCTTCTCCGAGTGGGCAGCGTCAACAGATTGCGATTGCTCGTGCCATCGCCGCGAATCCTCGGCACGCCCGCACATTCGACGAAGCCATGAGCGCGTTGGATGACGTAGCTGAAACGGTGCTTCAACAGCATATGGCTCAGATCGTCTCTAGGGTCGTACGGTATTCATCATGGCCACTCGGGTTGAGCGCGGTCCGTCAGGCCCATCGTATCTACATCATGGACAAAAGGGAAGATGCGCGGAGCAGGGCGTTGATGAAGAACTGCTAGCGCGAGGGTGCCTCTTCACCACCCGCTGCGTTTCAGGTTGGAGTCAATCGTCATGCAGCAGTCATGGTTTTTGGTCCATTAGGAAGACAGTGGATCGTCTGCAAAGCGGTCTGGCAGGCTGAATCAGGTCAGCCTCCCAACTGGGCTGTCCAGAGGGACCTGCCGTAAGAGTTTCTTCCAGAGGCCTTGGACATTCAGGAGACGCCTCCCTCTCCGATCGGCCGAGCGCTGTCGTGGACTGATTCCGATCGCATTCACGACTGGAGCGATATGCACCATGCTGGTGAGGATCGACTTAGTCACGACGGCTCATGGAAAGGTGGTCTCGCGTGGAGACGTGATGCCCCTATTTACCTGTCCTCGAAGCGGCAGTAGTCACTGCGATTCACGTGCAAGATGGGCAACAAGCGGGTGACAGGGGAACGTCTTATTGAACTGGATTCGACCAGGAAACTCTCGGAAATGGAGCCGCAAAAAATCTCACACTCTGGTTTCAGAGTTCCAGCGGCCGGCACAAGCAACGGAAAGCGGAACAGTAAGCCGGCTTGCATCAGGTGCGCTCGCCGATTGATGGGAGTGGTGCAGCAGCTTGCGGTTCAGGCGGTAAGGACGGCGGTGACACCTGAACAGCCGGTGCTCATGGTTGTGCCGGTAAGCCGCCCAGTGGAAGTCGAGGCGCAGGTCGAGAGGAAAAGGATGTGGGTGTCGTCCACAAGGGACAGCCGGCGACAATCAAGGTCGCCACGTTTCAGTTGGTGTACCCCGGTACCATTTCCGGTCATGTGTTGAGGGGAATCTTGACAAGCAGATGTTGAACGCACAGGTCGGACTTGTGTCTTCCATCAGGGTCGGTTTGGATGTCCCGACGATTCAAATCAGGAGCACAGAGGTCAAGCTTGTTCCCGGTATGACGGTGGCGGTTGAGATCAAGACGGGGCAGCGCCGCCTGATCGAGCATCTCGTAGACCCTGTACTCGAATCCGCGAAGGAACAAGTGAGGGACTGGAAACGCGCCACTCGTTCACGCTGTAAGCGGCTTCATTGAGCGCCGAAACAGTTCGGTGAAGACCGACCTAGACCTGAGTAGGCAGGCAGAAGCGCAGAAGTAGACGGAGGAGCCTGGGGTTTGCTACTCCTCCTCTTCTCTTTCTTCGGTCCGCAGTGAACTGATGATCAGGTTCGAGGCAAGAGACCGCGAGAGGTAATGTTGGTCTGTTCTCAGGGAAGCGAACGGGCAAGGAGGGAGCTGTGAGCAGAAGACGGCTGGTTATGAAGCTGAGTGTCGGTATCCTGTTGTTCGGGATGCTCCTGATGGGGCGAGCTGTACTCGCACGGCAGCTGAGCCGGTGACGGGAATCGGCTCTCTCCCTGGTCAATCCCCAGCGCCGTGCATCGAAAGGTCGTCAAGCTGGAAGGGGTGGCGAAGAATGTCGTCGTCCATGCCGGAAGTGAACTCGGGCACGAAAGCACCGTTGCGCGGGGCTGAATTTCAACTTGAGGACAGCAGTGGAACGATTATGGCGTTGTATCGTTCTGATGTCAAGTCGGAGCGTTGCGCGCGACGGTGGTGACAGGGTCAACGTGCGTGGTGGAAGGGAACAACATGGAGGCACCGCCGACGATGGTGCGAACACAGGACGGGAAGGATCTCGCGCTCCGTATCATGGCCGTATGCTACCCCGGTACAGATAGGAGAGAGCAGCGCAGCGACGGTGGCTATCCTCTCAAGAAGCAAGCCAATGAGCGGTATCGGACCTTGGATTGCGCATCATGTGGCTATGCTGATGTGAAAAGGTCCGCACCCCCGTACATTGTTACCCGCTGAACCGAAGTGCCAGGCATCAAGCCTCTTCCCTTGGGACGTTCATGTAGGCTGTCAAGCCCGGGGGCGCAAACTCAGAGCCACGCCAGGCTGATCACCAGTGCGTCCGCGTTACACATACGGAGAATTGTTCCGAATGGGGATCAGGCAGTGTTTGAAACCGCAGGTCAACGCCCCTTTACACTAAGCCCAGATTCCGCAGTTGAAATTCACGGTGCGTTCACAAGTTACGGTCAATTCTCAAGGAATTTCTATATAACCACTGAAAGACAACTTTCACTGTGTCTAACTGCGGCGCAGTTCAAGCGTGACAATTTAGGAGTATTGATCATCAAGGTGTTTTAAAACAGGGCTATGAGTGTGTATCACCTACTGCGGAATCCGGGCTAAGCGGTCGGTCACTATCCCTCCATGGTCTTATCTCGTTACAGAATCCTCAAGTGACATTTCGGCTACCCTGATTCCCCGGCTTTTGTAGGATGGTGATGTCGACGGGGCAGGCCGTATGCTGCCCGCATGATTCCTCAGCACGAACCCCTCCCGTGGCGAGCCATTGTACGCGGAGTCACCATTGTCTCTGGTCTGACCTTTCTGGCGGGCCTGCTGCTCGCTGCTCTTGGGATTACGCCCAAGATTGATCCTGGGTTGTACCCGCTGCTTGCTTTGCTGGTGGGAGGGATCAGTGTCGCGGTGGCACTCCGCATGACAGACACCACGCGCCCCGCCTGCCTCATCGCAATGGGCATAGGAATCTGGCTCCTCAGTGGAACAGCCGTACTTGTGGGTGTGCAGTCACTCGCGGGGTGGTTTCAGAGCAGTATCTCTATTGCCGCGACAATGCTTCTGGGGCGGCTGTTACTGGGAACTCTGAACGAGCTTCCCGTTCAATCGTCCTATGCGCCCATCGTACGGAGCATGACGCAGACACGCCGAAACGGCTAATACAATCATCGCTGGGTTGATACATGACAAAGTGCAGGAAGCTCTCAAAACTTCAGAGGCCCCGGCATAGACGCAAAGGTGCGAGGGAATCTCAAAACAAGTCCATAAAGCCTCTCC
>JAMXAU010000052.1 GCA_024281365.1 Nitrospira sp. | reverse complement strand
CAGGGTCAAGGACGGACTTGCCCTCGTATTGCGCATTAAACCGCTTCTGCCGAACCTCACTGCCGCGTGCCTCCCGAAAGACAAGCAGTTCGACATCGGACACCAATCCCCTGTTATCCATGCCGACCATGTAAGTCATCGGTTTGTGCTTGCCGATCGTATTTTGGACGAGCGCGTAGCCGTCGATCTGCGAGCCGGTCTCTCCGATATAGATCTCAAACGACTCTTCGGGAAACTTCCAGCCGATCCGCTCCTCGATCGAAGACTTTTTCTCAGGAGTCAACTTGATGAGCTCTTTATGGACACGTTCGGACTTCGGGAACATGATCTTCAGGCTCTCTTCTTCTTTCAGATAGACCTCGGCCATGTTCATCTCTTGATCGGTAAGAAAGCGCTTGAGGTCATTGTCCCAGACACGTTCAGCACCGATTGAGGGCGTTGGAAGCAGGGAGAAAATGACCAACACGCAGAGAAGACAGATACTCATGGGTTGGTCCCACACCCTTTCTCTTTGATTCGAGCATTGAGCTTGTCCGTGATCCCTTCCATGACCTCTTCTGAAGGCTCGACGGGCCACCATCTGATTGCTTGCTGGGATACACCGCCCCTGGCATGCCAGCGTTGCCTGGATTCGAGTACATTGACGGAAGAGGTGCCATTCTCGTTCTTGACGACAACAGTAAAACGAGCTCGTTCACGATTGCCAAATCCCTCACGGCCAAAGACTCCATAGGGTTGCTTCTTTCCTTCCATCTCAACCCAGGCGGTCTCGATGGTTCCCGTGGACTTATTTTCCGACGTGATGGCATAGTCTTTCATGATGTCCAATGTCGCGTCCCACGCGACGTCATACGGGCAGACAAAGGTGTGGTCACGGCCACCACTCAACGAGGCACAGGCTGCTAACGTTAAAAATGAGAGGAGGACAATTGCGCGCATGGATCGGTTCCTATCCTGTCATGGTGCAGGAGGCCGGCATGAGCCGACCTCCTGCTGTCCCCTAAAAATACGTGGCCGCCGAAATGACAAACGCACTGTCATGAATGCGTTGCTCGTTGTTCGGATTGAGAGATTTCGGCATGTACTGATAGCTCATCTTGATGACAGCATCTTCAACGGGGCGGTAGTTCAACCCGAAGGAGATCTGCTCGAGCTCACCCCCATTCTCTCCCTTGTTGGCTAAGTTTAGGTTAACGCGGTCATAGCGAATGACTGCGGTAAATGTTGAACCCTCACCGAATCGTTTAGGGGAGAGTTTTGTTAAAAATGACGGCATAAAGTGGTAGTTACCTTGGATATAAAATCCTTGCATCCTTTCAGGAGGCGTGCCGAGAGGATTCAATGTGCCTATCCCTGTCAGCAAAGAACCAGGAGTAAATCCGATCGTGTTCCCGGGTATAGCCCGAGAGTTTCCGCGCGCATGGGCCCAAGCTGCTTCACCGATAAGTTCAAACGGCCCTTTTTGAATTGTCCAATCAATCGCGAAGATGCCGAGAGGATTGTAGCTCGTCGTTGATTGGTTGCCGAAGTAGCCTGATCCTGCTACTTCCACACCGAGCATGGGGCTGAAGGCCAGACGGCCGGACACTGCTTTGCCATTATTGATGTCCAGCCCATCAGCCGAGCCACATTTGCGTTGGCGAGATTCCTTCGTGCCATCGATTTCCGTGACGCGTGGTTCTCCACCACTGTCATAGCCGCAGGGACCAGTAGTAAAGTACACTTCGTAGTCGAGTTTACCAGTTCGTCCTGGGTAAAAGGTGCCGTACAAGCCGGCGCCTGTCTCGGACATGGTCGAGGGAATGATCAGTCGACTGACAATGGGTCGATCAGTCAGGTCGTTCAAAGGAGAATCGTGCAGAAGGTTAAACTTTCCGAGGGGGATGAGGACAATTCCACCACGCAGGTTGACCTTTTCATTAAGAAGGTAGTCAACGTGCGCAAATTCCAAGCTAATTTCTACATCGTTGGTTGCCCTGATCCCATGTTCAATCTCGATTTCTGAGGCAAACTTAAGATGTTCGGTGATATCCGCGTAAATAAATGGGACGAACCGTTGCTGCTCCAATCATTGGCGGCAGTTCTGCGCCACATCTCGCCCTGATTCAAGCACCAGTTTCGCTGGTGGGCACGATATTGAATGTCGAAATATCCACCGACGTAATTGCTCTCCGAAACGACACGAACGGCTTGGCGTATATCAATCGGCCTGAACCACTTGAGCCTAATGATAACGGCTGTGCCGGTTCGTGCGTTCCTTTTCCGACTTCCGCAAGTGAGCCGATTCGGACGTTCCTGCCTGCAGGCGCGGCGGCCTTCACGGTGTTCATGCTCTTGCAGGCGCTTTTCGCACCGCCTCATCGACCAATTTCTGAATTTCCTCCGGAGTCAAGCTCTCTGCCAGTACCGGCATGGCCGGTAAACTGAAGAGAAGAGAAGAGCCCCGAGGATTGACCGCATCTTCATCGGTATCCTCCCGTGGTATATATAGTGTTGTGGTTCTACTCGGGACCAAACGGCCCTTTTCTGGCTGTGTCGTTATGTGGTAGATTCATGAAACGGGTAGTGGGACCTCCTTTTCAGGTAGCGTACTTCAAGGTCGAACAGTTCTCCATTTTCTTCTAATGGACAAACGAGCGGATCACAACGATCGTCTTACATCGCTTATACTTTAGCTCCAGTCTTGTCCGCACGGAGAGCGAGTCTCCTTATTCCTGCTCTCTTAACTTCCAAGGATGAACTTGCTGCATCCGATTTCTACATCTTGGTTGGGCGGTCGGTCTGGGTCACTTAGGCTGAGTTTCCCGGGATAACTTTCTCCATGTTTGGGATGGTGGTTTGTGTGCTGGGTAGCTAATTGCCAATATCGAAGGGAGGAATCCTTATCTTTTCTGGAAGCCACTGTATCGCTACCAATTCCAGTGGGCTTTACGCAGGTACGTCGACCAAGACCAGCACTCGTTTTTAATGTGGCATCATCTAACGAATGACATGGTGGCGCCGGTGATGTTGATATGACACTCTTGATCGATCGATCGGATCCAGGCAATCTTGCCTTCACATCACGTTTAACCGCTTCCGCCCGACTTTTACTCTCCTCCAGCTTCACGAAAATACCAAATAAGCTCAACGTCGGAGCAGGCTCCTTCTGCATCGACACCAACCATGTAGGTCATATGCTTGCGCTTGCCGATGGTTGTGCAGCGACTATGGCATAAACTGTCGATCCATATTCTTCGTTCTCCCCGATATAGACTTCTGACGCTTGTTCCGGTAACTTCCATCCGATATGCGTTGTTCGATTAGATCTTTCTTGTCCTGTTAGCTGGACGACTTCCTTGCGAATAATATACGAGACGTTGCACTTTGGGAGGATGATCTTTACAGCCTCATCTTCCGACATGAAACTTCAGCACGATCCCAACTCCGCCTCGGTGAGATAGCGTTTCAGATCGTTATCCCATACCTTTTTCAGCTCCAGCGATAAAAGGAGTGGCGAGGCAATAGCGCGCTGCCTCCAATCGCTAAGCCCTGAAAAGGTTCCTCTACAGTGGCTGAACATCCCTGCTCCTGGGACCGGCATCAGGCGATCCCCCCGGATGTCCCGCATGACTTGACTCAATGGGTTGTTGCAGCCCAGCCGAAGAGACGTGATCCTTCTCTCACATGACCCAGCTCTGCCGTTTTTCGATGAAAAAGATTCTTGTTCTGTCGTCCGTCCTTCACCCGTAGCGCTAGGCGAGATATCACCTTTACGAGGGCATCTTCGCGTCGAAACGCACTGTACTTTGCCCGCATGTTGAACCTTCAAGCGGACGTGCGCACTATCACTCCAGCCTCAATCGGTTGTCGGAGACGATCCTTTACGGTATCGATGGCTATATCCCAGGCTTGGTCAGCAGAGTGCAGCAGGTGGTAGCTTGCGTTGTCTTTCACTGCTGCTTGTCATCAAGGCGCATCCCACTTCAACTCAGTAAAGGTAGCGGGAGAGCAACAACGCTGGTTTCATTTCTCCTGAAACTTTGTCATGCTCAGTTAGCCTTGCTGATACGTAGCCTCCTCTGAGCTGGAACAGATGAGAGCAAGGTCGCTGCCTGAACATGAATCCAATCCCATCCCATTGACCGCCGGGTTACCGAGGCTCCCTTCTGCCGCCTAGCGAACTCCACCGCTCCATTCCTAGCGTTATACTGCCAGTTGATTTTAAAGACCATGTCCCTCCACTGGCCTGAAAATCAGATCACCGCTTAATGATTCAGCTCTCGCCGATTACCGAGGGCATTTCCCCGATCATCGTGCGACATTGTTTGTTATCGGTGTCGATTTGTCTCCAGCGCACCGTCGCCGTGAAGGTGGGGACACATGCATTGAACAAGGCGGGCGGGCGAGTCTCTTCAGGAGTTCAGGATAAAGCGGACTAGTTCCCCTGGACATAGTAACCGAACATGCCTGAAGGGCCGATTGCGTTGCCAGTCACACCGGTGGCATTGTTGTTGCTGATTCTGGTCCATGCCGCTTCACCGATCAGCTCAAATGGACCACGCTGTAAGGTCCAATCCACTGCGAAAATATCAATATTCCCTGAGCCGACTGTAGCCGTCGAGGGCTTATATTGTCCATGGTATCCAGAGCCGGCGATTTCAATGCCCAACATGGGACTAAAGGCCAAACGACCAACGATGGCCTTGCTGTCGTCACGATCTCGGGATACGCTTCCGCGCGCACTTCGCAGACCCAAATCGGTGATCGCACCAGCAGTTTGAGTCATACCATTGACCGCATACAGTTCATAATCGATCTTTGACAGCGCCGACGGGTAAGAACGTTCCATAAATGCCGCGCCCGCCTGAACCAGGTGCTTGGAATAATGAGTCTGGATACCATCGGCCGATCAACCAAATCGTTTAACGGTGAATCATGGAGCAGGTTAAACTTGCCGACCGGCATGAGGAGAATGCCGCCCCGGAGATTGATGCGCTCGTCGACCAGATAGTCCAATTGGGCGAACTCAATCTGAATCGACCCATCACCCTGGGGAGAATTGGTTCCCCCACGTTCAATCTCGATCTCTGCTGCAAACTTCACCGATCCGTAATATCGGCATAGATGAAGGGCACGAGGCGCTGCTGGCCGAAGCTATTGCGGCTGGGATTGTCCAAGTTTTGGCGAGACAGGATGTTGTACATCACGTCCGCATAACCGCCAAGCGTGGCTTTGGGGCGCTCAAAAACGGCTTCGCGTAAATCAACTTTCCTGACCCCGTGGAACTAAACCCGAGAGAAGTTTTTTCTTCTCCTGGGCGACCGACCCGAATATCGGTCATTGGCCCAGCCTCCACAGGATATTGTTTTGGAGATGAACCCACTCCTGGAATCTCGCGAGATTCCCGTCCTGTGCTTTTTGTAACGCTTCTTCGAGTCTTTTCACTCGTTCCTCAAGGCTCTCTTCCGCGAATACCGGAGTGACCGACAGCGCAAGAATTGAAAGAGCCCCGAGGAGTAACCGCATCTTCATCGGTATCCTCCCTAGATTAAGTATGGTGATAGACCGACTCGGGACTCTATGGTCTCTGGCCTTCGGGTAAACAACAAACAGGCACAACTACATGACGGTCGTTTCTCCTTTTGGAGCGGAATTATCGGTTAGATTGCCGTTCCCCAGCCTTCGATCGAAGAAAAGGGGATTACCACGATACGCTTGCATCGCTTGCACTTCAGTTCCAGGCCTTGCCCGCACACCTTGGCAATCAACTGTCCGCACGCACAGCGTGTTTCGAGGGTCGAGCAAGGTTCCAGAGAAGAAGTTTTTGCAACTGCCATGGCGTTCAGCGTATCTCTTGTGATGAAATTGAGAACGATTATTAATATCCCGATCAGCCTTTTGCTGTCAAGATATAATTTCAGTCAAGTAGGGCTGCTAGAGGCTCACAAGATTTCGTATAATTTCCCAGTAACCATGAGACTCGCTATGGTCCAATTCGTGTTCCTGGTGACCGTCGTTGCGGGTTTGTGGGGGTGTGTGACCCAGTTGCCCGCGTTGATTGATCCACAGGATGTGACTGAGGGGCTAGTTATCGGAAGAGTTGTCACTGTCTTGACCGGGGACCGATCTCGGCGGTTTTCACCCGCAGTGCGGTTTGTCGAAGTTGAGGACCAAGCCTCGCACAAACGATTCCAAGTTGAGATCAACTCTCCCGATCGACATTTTGCTGCTCATCTGCCGTCCGGACAGTATCGGTTGACTCGGGTGCAGATTGCTGAAGGACCCTTCATGTCCATGGCGGATGTAGCGATGACTTTTCCAGTCGATGCCACTGTCATTACCTATGTGGGGACTTGGAGACTCGGAATCGATTCGCCGCGTTATGGACGGATGATCGTGGTCTCTGTGGTCGCCGACCAAGCCGAGACTGTCCAGGCACAGGACTTTCTCGATGGCCGGTATCCGATGTTCAAGGGTAGCTCAATGGCTGAAACGCTTCCCCAGCCGACACAGATAGAAGCACGGCTCTATGAGATTATGCCGTACCCTCGGTATTCGAGATACTTTCGTCGGCACTGGTGGTAAAGGGATCGCACAATGAAGACCTCTCGGTCCTCGATCAGTTCTCTGGCGATCGTTGTTCTTCCCCTGGTTATGCTGGGAGGTTGTGCGGAACTACAGCCATCCTCTCAGCCCATTATCGCGAAACGTGCCCAGATGCACATGGGGACGCTTGTGACGGTGACCGCTGTTGCTTTTGAGACGCAGGTAGGTGACCGAGCCGTCCAGGCTGCTTTCGATGAGATTAAGCGACTTGAGGGGTTATTGAGTACCTGGCGATCTGACAGTGAGCTCTCCCAGGTGAATGCCGAAGCTGGTCGCCAATCTGTCCCGGTCAGTCGAGAGACGTTTGAGCTGGTCGTTCGATCTCTGGAAATGGCGCAACTTACTCGTGGCGGGTTCAATATTGCTCTGGGACCTGCGATCGAAGCTTGGAGTGTCACCGAACGGCAGCAGGTTCCTGATGAGCAAGTCTTGGAACGATTGAAGCCGCTTGTTGATTGGACAAGCATTCAAATCGATAAGAAATTACGGACGATTTATCTGCCGCATAAGGGAATGCGCATTGATGTCGGTGGGGTGGGAAAGGGCTATGCCGCCGATCGGGCGGTCGAGGTCATGAAACGAGCAGGTGCCAAAGGGGGAGTTGTCGCCTTATCCGGGGATATTAAAGCCTTCGGTGTGCTCTCTGAAGGAAAAGGGTTTCCTGTCGGGATCAGGCACCCGCGTGAGGAGGGAACGCTGATCGGCATCATCGATTTACATGATGAAGCGGTTTCAACGGCCGGGGACTACGAACGGTTCTTCGAACGGGATGGTGTTCGGTATCACCATATCCTAGACCCACACACGTTGCAGCCGGCACGTGGATGTCAGAGTGTGACGGTCATCGCCAAGGACGGTACGATTGCCGACGGGTTGGACACAGGTATTTTTGTGCTCGGGCCAGAAAACGGAATGGCGCTGGTAGAGCGCTTGCCGGATGTTGAAGCAATCATCGTCGATGCGAACGGTACCCTGATGGTGTCCTCGGGGCTTCGTGATCGGTTGGGCGCGCCATGAGAATCAGTTTCGCCGGTTATCGAGCGCTTTTCAGGTCGTAGCTGATCGAGAACTTCACCGAGATCGAAGGACGTTCAAGTGGATGAGCGAATTTCACTGGCGGGCCGTTTCTGACGTCTTCCAATGCAACCTGGTCCAATGCTGCGTTCCCTGAACTCTTGGCGATGCGTACGTTGCTCAGCGAGCCATCTTCGTGCAAGAGCGCAATCAGCGTGATCTTTCCCTCAATTCCCTCGGCACGCAATGCCGCGGGGTAACGCTTGTCGAGTCCCTCGATCCACTGCGCCATGAGAGTGGCGAGCCATCCATAGTCGACGTTAACCGATCGCTGTGAACTGGCTGATGCCGCTGGAGTATTCCTGGCGAGTACAGGGTCAGAAGCGGGGTTCATATCCGACGGTGATGCGGGTACCTGATCGATGTTGGTAGAGGGAGTCGACTCCTGTTCAGGCAATGGCACGAGCTGAGACGACGGACCAGCCGGTACCGCTGGCATCTCTTGTGATGCACGCGATTCGTTGGGAAGTGGGTCCACTTCTTGAGACGGTGGAGCGAGATCAGCTGGTGGCGCTGAAGCAACCGGTGTCGATTCGATGCGTTGAACCGGACGTGTCGAGGAAGGAATGTGCTTGGTTGGCGGGGTTGTCGGTACAACAGGAGCAGGCGTTTTTGCTGAAGGCGAAAGAGTTGCCACCATCGCCACGTTCCATTGAAACAGGTCCCCTTGTGGGGCCAGGTGAATACGGTGAACGAGCAGGATAGTGGCGAAGGCTAAACCGCCATGCAAGAGACAAGAGAGAAGCCATCCAGTGGCTGTGGAGCCGGAATCATCAAGAAGAGGTCGCGGCGAGTTTTGCATTTAGAGCCGAATGACCTCCAAGCTCACCTGCTGAAATCCAAGACCCCGAATTTCATCGACGAGTGCCACAAACTTTTCGAGCACTGTGACCTTGTCTGCACGAACGACCACCGCAGATTCGCGAGGCCGAGAGCTCAGGGCCGTGGGAAGGCCTCCCTCGGGGACCGGGGTATCGTTGACAAACAAGTTCCCCTCCGCCGTCAAGGCAATCACGATCGGCACGTCTTGCCGATCGCTGACCTCTTTCGCTTTGGCGAGGTTGACGGGAATCTGGCCCGTGCTGATGAAGGTGGCTGTGGTCAACACGATGACCAGCAGGACCAACATCACATCCACGAGGGGAATGACGTTGATCTGATCAATGTTCCGATCCATGTCGTGCCTTATAGTCTGTGAGGAGTTCGGTAACGCGTCGACGCAGCAGGTTATTCATGACGACACAAGGAATCGCGACCAGCAGGCCGACGGCCGTCGCCTTCAATGCCAGGCTTAACCCGATCATGATGGTATTCACGGCCATGGTGCCGGACGTCCCCATCGTATGAAAGGTTAACATAATTCCGAGGACGGTTCCGAGGAGGCCAATGTAGGGGGCGTTGGCCGCTACGGTTCCGATCACGACGAGACGCTTGGTCAGCGTGATTTCCAGCAGCTGCGCGTTGGAAAACTGAGAGAGGTTGATACGCTTGTAGAAGAGCCACCGTTCGATGGCCACCGCCACGGACCACACACTGAGCACCAGTAAGAGACCAATCACCCCGTAATCAATGACGTCTTTCAATGCGTCCATCGCGACTCCTTAGATTGTGGAAGGGGGCTCAAGCCGGGTGGGGTTGGAGACCTCAGCGCTTGTTCATCCATGCCAGATTTCTGGGGAGGCTGTCAATCTTCACCTACCACCAGCCCATTCTTGTATCGCTAGCAGGCTGTTGACAAAGGCCGCCAGCGGCGTTCCCTGCCTTCGCCGGAGCGGCTTCGCGCAGGCAGGTCGCGTCGCTCAGGGGCTCAACGTACGGGACAGAGTACGATTCGCCTCTTCGCTCGCTGCGGCCTTGCTGGACGGCCTTTCTGAACAGCCTGCGAGGCATCCCGATCAGGTTGGACACCATGCGCACCAATCCATTTAGAAAATAGCATAGGATTTATCAACAAGCTGTTAGGGACGAGGGGGTGTTTCGGCCTGAAACAGCACGGTATGGGTTGCCGAAACGCGGAGTTCGACAGAGGTGCCCTCTTGGTAGACGCTGGTCGAACTTTCACTACTATGGACGATTTGACCGGAAGGCAGTTGAACTCTGTACAAGTTTTCAGATCCACGGAACTGCCTGGCCACGATTCTCGGGTCGGCGGATTTGTTGGGCAGGAGGTGCACGTCGTCCGGACGAATCATGACCGCAACATGGTCTCCTTCCGACGCATTGATTGTATTGGGGAACGTTCCTATCTCGGTGTGAACCAATCCCTGATGAATCTGGCCGGCAATGAAGTCGGCTTGGCCGACAAAGTCGGCCACGAACCGGGTGGCTGGGAGATGGTAAATGAGTTCAGGGGAGTCCATCTGCTCGAGTACTCCTTGATTCAACACGGCGATGCGATCAGCCATGGCAAAGGCTTCATCATGGTCATGCGTGACCATGATGCTTGTAGTTTTCATCTGACGTAACAGGGCGTGGACCTCTTGGCGCATGCGACTGGCCATGTCGGGGTCCAGGTTGCTGAACGGTTCATCCATCAGGAGCAAGACCGGATTTTGTACCAGCGCCCGTGAAAGAGCCACGCGTTGCTGCTGCCCTCCCGATAATTCATGCGGGAATCGGCGCTCAAACCCCTCCAAGCCGGTCAGGCACAGCATCTCATCAACTCGACGCCTTCGCTCTGCCTGCGGCAGATGGTTGAGTCCAAAGGCGATGTTGTCGGTGACACGCAGGTGCGGAAAGAGGGCGTATTCCTGAAAGACCATGCCGATGCGGCGATGTTCCGTTGGAACCGTTTCCGAGGGGGATGAGACCACCCGTCCCGACAGGAGAACTTCTCCGGAACGTACCGGCTCAAATCCCGCAATGGCACGTAGAACGGTGGTTTTTCCACAGCCGGATGGGCCAAGCAGGCAGAGGATCTCACCTTCCCTGACGGAGAATGACATGTCGCGAACGGCAGGTCGGCTTGAGTCATAGGCACAGGAGATAGAGCGAAGTTCCAGGATCGGAGCCGCCGGAGAGAAGAGATGGGTGCGTGCATGGCATTGGTCGGTAGTGCTCGGTCTGGTCTGTGCCGGTGTATTCATGTTCGGTCCTTACGCGGCACGCCAATCGCGGGAGAGTAATAAGCCAAGGGCGGGCAGACCGACCAGCACGATCAAGAGAGCGGAGGGGGCCGCCAGCTGATAATACTCTTCACTCGCTTCAAGCCAGACTCGGATGGCTAAGGTGTCAAACCCCACCGGGCGGAGTAAGAGTGTGGCGGGCAGCTCTTTCATCGTTTGAAGAAAGATCAGGACCCAGGCCACGATGATGCCGTTACGGATGAGCGGCAGCGTGACCTGTCGCACGGTTTCGCGGGCGCTCAGTCCAAGGGTGCGGGCGACTTCCTCGAGATTGGGTGTGATCTGCTGGATCGCCGGTTCGAGCGATTGGAGGCCGGCCGGAAGAAAGTGCAAAACATAGGCGATGATCAACACGAGTACCGTTCCATAAACAACCGGTATCAGGTTGAGACAGAGAACCAATACGGCGAGTGCTGCGACCGGTCCCGGTAACACATACCCGGCATAGGCGGCCTGTAGGCAGCCGGTATTGAGCCATGTGGGTTTGCGACTTGCCAGATAGGCCAACGGTAGTCCGATCAGTACGCCGGCTGTGGCTGCCAGGGTTGCGAGCACGGCACTATTCCAGACAAAGCCGAAGAATCGTGCATCGAGAATGACAAGGGCCTCAGGAGAGAGGCTCCACAGGATCAGGAGGCACACGGGGACACCGAAGGCTGCTCCCAGGATCATGGCGAGAGATGCCGTCAGGCCGACAGTCTGGAGCCAGTTGCATCGGATGCGCTGCGGAGCGCGGTAGCGACCGGCGGTTTGGTAGAAGCGACTTTTGCGGCGAAACCATCGCTCGGTTACCAAGAATAAGAGTGCCAGGATGACCAGCAAGACGCTCAAAATACTCGCGGCCTGGTTGTCCAACTGGCCGGTCATTTGTTGAAACACGGCATACGTCAATGTTTGATAGCGCAAGAGCGACACGGCTCCGAAATCGGAGACCACGTACAGGATGACCAGCGCGACACCGGCAACGATGGACGGCCGCAACAGTGGCAGGGTGACGGAGATGATCCTTCTCAGGGGAGAGGCGCCACAAGTACGGGCGATTTCTTCAAACGACACGTTGAAATTCAGGAGCGCGCTTCGCGTGAGCAAATAAATGAACGGGAATGTCGCGAGCCCCATGACTACGGTGACACCCAGAAAACTTTGAGGGGAAAAGATTCTGGCCTGAGGGCCGGCCAGCATCTGCCAGAGTGCTTCAACCGGGCCGCCGAATCCCAACAGATAGTTGAAGACATAGGCCAACACGAATGTCGGCATGGCAAGAGGAAGCACAAGGGCGACTTCCCAGAGCCGACGTCCAGGAAATTCACAACGGGTCACGATCCATGCGGTCGAGACCCCCAATACAAGCGCGAGGAGTACCACCGCACAGGCCAAGGAAATCGTATTCCAGAGGAGTTCTGGGACACGAGTGGTCCACAGTCGAGACCAGACCGCCGGATCGGCCGAGAGGGCCAAGGTCGTGATGTAGATCAACGGGAGTAGCACCAGTGCCGCACTGGCCAGGGCAACCAATTGGAGGGAAGAGAGCGATGATGGGCGTACGGCAATCACAGGTCACTCGGTATTACCGCATGCCCACTTCTTCGATGAGTCGAAGGGTGGGTGCACGGAGCTCGGCCAGTTTCGCCAAGGGCACCATGGCGGCGCGAAAACTCTTTCGCTCGACGAGGGCTTGGTCAGCTTGGACCTCGGGATGGAGCGGGTATTCCTTGTCAAGATCGGCGAAGATCTTCTGACCTGCCTGTGCGACGAGGAATTCGACGAGCAGTTTGGCCTGCTCCACACGAGGCGTATGTTTCAGCACACCGATGCCGGCCACGTTCATAATGGCCCCCATTCCGCCTTCTTGTTGATCAGGCATGACAACCGCTATAGGAGAAGCCGGCTGTGTGGCAAGATGGCGATAGACGTAATAGTGATTGACGATTCCCAGCGCGACCTGACCTTTGGCCACCGCCTCGACGATCTGGGAACTCTTCTGGTAGACCTGAGTCCCGGCATTGTCTCGAAGTCCTTCAAGGAACTTCTTGGTGCGATCATCACCGATACTGGCCCGGATCACGGAGACGCCTGCGTGCAGATATTCGCTGCCGGCGTTCGGAATGGCGAGTTTTCCTTTCCAGATCGGATCGGCCAAATCCAGCAACGACTTGATCTGGTCGGGCTTCACCATCCTGGTGTTGTAGGTAATGATCCAAAATCGCCCGGACAAGCCGATCCAGCTGTTATCCGTGGCTCGAAATTGGGGAGGAATGGCCCGCTCAATTTCGCGCATACTCAGCGGTCGAAACAGTCCGGCCGTGCGGGCGAGCTCCAAACTCCCGGCGTCATTCGTGATAAAGACATCGGCTGGACTACGGTCGCCCTCCGCTTTCATCCGGTTCACCAGTTCGGTCGTACCGGAGGACAATAACGCGATCTGAATGCCGGTCTTTGCGGTGAATTCGTCCAGAGCCGGCTTGATTAATCGTTCAGCTCGTCCGGAATAGACGGTCAGTTGGTCGGCAGCGGCGATGTTTGGGATGATGGAGAAGAGCAGAACAATACATGTCGTGATGATGCCGATGTGCGGATGGTAATTGGTGCACGGAGTGGTGCGATGAGCCTTGTGAAGGGATCTCGACATGGCGGACCTTTTTGCGACAGGGGGCGATATGATTTGAAATTGATAAGCTATCTCAAAAAGATACCAGAAACATTTCTGCGGGTCAATGACGGCAGCGGGAGCAGAGTCCGTAGAGTTCAAGCCGGTGGGTGGTAATCGTAAAGCCGTTCTTGGTCGCGACTTCCTCTTGAAGGCGTTCGATATCGCAGTTTTCAAATTCCACGATCTTGCCACAGCCTGTGCAGATAAGATGGTCGTGATGGCCCTTATGGGACACGTTGTCATACTGGGTTTGTGTCCCAAAGTGCCGGGCTTGAGCCAGCCCTGCTTCGCAGAACAGGTTGAGGGTCCGATAGATGGTTGCGAGCCCAAGATGGGGATCTTTGCGTGCCAACTGATGGTACATTTCCTCAGCCGTGATGTGTTCTTGTTTCAAAAAGGCATCGAGAATCAACTCACGCTGGCGCGTAAATTTGAGCTGGTGGTTCTCAAGATGCTCTTTCAGAATTCCCATTTCCTTGGCATGTTTGGACATCGTAGTAGATCGCTCCTCCCTTGGAGGGGGATTAAAGACGAAATGAAGCAGTGGGTCAAGAGTCTTTCTCTGGACCAAGGCCGGACAAGCAGGTGGCCTTTGACGGCCGTTCGTGTGGCTGGCTATAGTGAAGCCTGCGGTCGTCTAGTGAGGATTTCGTGAGAACACCCAGCCAAATTCTTGTTGACCGTGTGCTCCTGCTCCACATTCTGCAGCTCGCTGAACCCCATGGATTGTTGAGCGACGTGAAGCTACAGCAGCTCTGTTTCTTGTGTGAGCTCCAAACCTTTGCCAAGGGGCTCAAGGCGCTTCATTTCGAATTCTTCCGGTTTGCGTACGGGGCCTTTAGTAAAGAACTGGATAATGATCTGACATCCCTCCGTCGGAAGGGTCGGATAGAAAATTTCACTGTTTCAGATCAAGCCAAGAAGGAGGCGATCCCATTGCTGCTCACGGCGATTGAGGGGGTGGAGGCCAACGAACAGGCAAAAGAGATCATCGAGGCCGTCGTGGCGGCCTACGCGCCACAAGATAGTGGGACGATCACGAACTCGGTTGAGGCGGTGCAGCTCAGTACGCCCCAGGATCCTGAACTCAAAATTCCCATTCGAGATATCGTGTTCCACACCACCCTGCTCGTGCCGCATCGGATCGAGGTGCAGGCTGAATTCACCATCCCGCCCGCTATCGCGGGAAAGCTCAATGCGGCGATGGGGTATGAGTCCCGACCGGCGTGGGACACTCAGAGTTGGTAGAGCTCGCCGTACTTCCGTTCCACATAATTGAGGTAGGGCTCGGGATGGAGTGAGGAGCCCGTGATCCGTTCGGCCAGGTGAGCCGGAGTAAACATGCGGCCCCAGCGGTGGATCTTCTGCTCCAGCCACCGGCGCAGGGGGAGCAGGTGTCCGGCAGCGATATCTGCCTCCAGCTGCGGGAGCTCCAACTTGGCCTGTTCAAAGAATTGGACGGAATACAGGTTGCCTAACGTATAGGTCGGGAAATACCCGAAGGCGCCGAACGACCAGTGTACGTCCTGCAACACACCTTCGGCATCAGACGGTGGTCTGATCCCGAGATATTCCTCCATTTTCTGGTTCCAGATAGCGGGTAAATCTTCCGGCTGAGTCTTGCCTTCCACCAGACCTTGCTCAATCTCAAACCGCAACATGATGTGGAGATTGTAGGTCAGCTCGTCGGCTTCCACGCGAATCAACGAAGGTTTGACGTGATTGATCGCGGCATAGAATTGCTCGACATCCACACCTCGGAGTTGGTCAGGAAAGGTCTGTTGTAAGATCGGGTAAAAAAAACGCCAGAAAGGCCGAGACCGCCCGACACAGTTCTCCCAGAGACGGGATTGGCTCTCATGGATTCCGAGGGACACCGAGTCGCCCAACGGCGTACCGAAATAGCGCTGATCTAATCCCTGGTCGTACAACCCATGACCGCCTTCATGGATACAACTGAACAGGCATGACTGGAGTTCATGTTCATGCACGCGGGTCGTCACGCGGACATCGGTCGGATGAAACGAAGTCGTAAAGGGATGGGCCGAGAGGTCCAGGCGGCCACGTTTGAAGTCATATCCCATGGCGGTTAACACCAACCGCCCAAACTCCAGTTGACGACTGTGGTCATAGGGGTGGCGGAGGATGTTGTCGTCAATCCGGACCCGGCTCTGGGTGATTCGTTTCAGTAACGGCACCAGGCGAGCCTTCAGTACGGCAAACACTGGCTGGAGCGTTGCGATGGTTGCTCCTGGTTCATACACATCCAACAACGCGTTGTAGGGAGAACCTTCATAGCCAAGATATTCCGCTTCTTCACGTTTGAGCTGGAGCACGGTTCGAAGATTCGGCAGGAACATCGAAAACTTGTTGTGTTGTTTGGCCTCCGCCCAGACCTGTTGGGCGAGGGAACATTCTCGACTCAGCTTCATCACAAAGTCGGATGGAAGTTTCTGTGCTCGGTTGAAGTCCCGCCACACTTCCCGCAACAGCGATCGAGACGGCTCATCCCACGAGTCCCCCGGTTGGTCAGTTGCCTGGCCGCTCGCCGGATCCACCCACTGCGACAAGAGCGACTGTACCTCCGATGACACCAATTTCTGATGGGCAATACCTTGAAGTACGGCGATCTGCTCCGCCCTCGCCTCTCCGCCACCGGCCGGCATATAGGTTTCCTGATCCCATGACAAGACCGAAGCGGCACTGTTGATGCGTTGAATTTCCAAGAGCCTTGTCGTGAGGGGTTCTAACGTCGCGAGGGTTTTCAAATCGGCCTCCTGTTCCCTGTGCTAAGATTGCGCGCTCGCCATTCAGTGACCGGGCGCAGTGTACGCAAGGGCTGACACGTTTTCAAATAGCTAAAAAGGATTCTTATGGAAAAGTTCGTTCCGACGGAGATCGAAGCGTATGCGGAGCGGCATTCCATGCCGGAGTCGGCCATTTGTCGTGCACTGCGCGAGGAAACCTTTCGAGCTATGGAATATCCTCAGATGGTAGTCGGTCCCTTGGAAGGGGCGTTTCTGAAAATGATGACGCGGCTGGTCGGGGCGAAGCGGGTGCTGGAAATCGGCATGTTCACCGGTTACAGCGCCCTCTGTTTCGCCGAGGCCCTGCCGGATGATGGAACAATTCTCACCTGTGAGATCAACGAAAAGTCAGCAGCCATGGCTCGGCGTTATTTTGGGCAGGTGCCAGGTGGGAAGAAAATCAGCATCCGTATGGGCCCGGCCCTCGACACGATGCGGACACTCACGGGCCCGTTTGATGTCATCTTCATCGATGCCGATAAGACCAATTACCTGAATTACTATCGACGTTCCCTCGACCTGCTGGATCCAAACGGTGTCATCTTAATCGACAACGTCCTGTGGAGCGGTGAGGTGTTTAAGCAACCACCGCCGGACGAGTCCACGGCTGCCATTCAGGAACTCAATCGTACTGTTT
>JAMXAU010000051.1 GCA_024281365.1 Nitrospira sp. | reverse complement strand
GAGGCAAGCCGCCACTGCCGCTTCCAGAGAAAGAACAGCACGAAGAGCGCAGGCGTAATCTTCAGGACGATGCTGAACCCCAGCAAGGCAGCTCCCAGCCATTCTCTCCCGACCCATATCGCATAGATTCCCCCGGCGATAATCCCTAACAGCATGAGATGTGGACCACCGTCATCAAGATCGTTCAAGATGAACTGGAGTGTTAATGCTCCTGCGCCGACTCCTATCAGCAATCGACTCCACGGTGGCATGACGGATGAACCACACACCATCCGGTGAAAGAATATCACCGTCATCACTAAACATCCGATAGCCACGGCATACCGCAGGGCCAGACTTGGATTTCTCTCCAGCATGAGCAGTGGAGCAAAATAAATCCCGGTGGTGGGCAAATACATATAGCAGTAGTCATTGGCGTAGAGATATTCGCCGGTGAGAAAGCGCCGTCCGATCTCGCGATGGATATCGATGTCACGGAAGTGATACGACCGCCCGAAGGAAATAATGTAGCCGTGTACGACCGCAGCAATGGTAAGGCCGAGTTTTGCTAGTCGGACAAAGAGCGGAGACTTGGCGAGGTTACAAATCCAATGGCTGATCGATTGCAATTGCATTCTGCCACGCACAGTGACATGCGCCAGAACGACACGTCAATTGTTTCTTTGAGGATCCATGTCCAAAGGAAAACTGAACAGGTGCGAAACGCCGCAGTGCGAGAGCTGAACTACCTGTGAGGTAAGACTGGAATTTCTTTGCCGAGCGTTGAGGGCTGATCGCCCTGAGGAATAACAGGTTCCCATCCGTTGGCAGCAACAGAAGCAACCGGCTCGCCGCTCCCCTCCGCTTCTTTTTCCTTCGCAAGCTGCTCCACTTCCATAATCAGTGTGTCCATCAATTCTTCCATCGGAACTTTTCTGACAAGCTTCCCCTTCTTGAACAAGATACCTTTCCCCTCACCACCTGCAATCCCGATATCGGCTTCTTTCCCTTCTCCGATCCCATTCACGACACAGCCGAGCACGGATACGTTCAACGGCGTCTTAATATGGCCGAGCTTCTTCTCAAGCTCGTTCGCCATACGGACGACGTCGATTTCAACTCTTCCGCAAGTCGGACAGGCGATGACATTGATTCCCCGATGGCGCAGCTCGAGCGACTTCAGAATCTCGTAGCCGACCTTCACTTCTTCGACCGGATCGGCGGCAAGGGACACCCGCAACGTATCTCCGATGCCCTGCGAGAGAAGGTATCCAAGACCCATGGCCGACTTCACAGCGCCGGTCATCGCCGTGCCTGCTTCAGTAATGCCGATATGCAACGGATAGTTTGACTGCATAGCAAAGAGGTAGTAGGCATCGATCGCATGATGCACATCGGATGCCTTGAGCGACACCTTCATATTGGTGAAGCCGACATCCTCGAGCGAACGAACGGCATTCAACGCCGACTCGGCCAAGGCTTCTGGGGAGGGCCAGCCGTATTTCTCCAGCAAGTGCCGCTCGAGCGATCCGCCGTTTACCCCGACACGGATCGGAACGCCGTTGTCGTTGACCGCTTGATCTTTGGGAGGGCGGCAGCCGCTTCTTCGTCCGGCACGGCAACACGGATGAGCTCGCAGCCGACTTCTTCGAGCCGGCGGATCTCCTCGATGGTCGCGTCGGCATTGCGCGTATCGGTCGAGCACATCGATTGCACAGACACCGGAGCATCGCCACCGATCTTTACCGTGCCGACTTGAATCTGCCGAGTCTTTCGTCTCGTAATATGCATCGTCCGAATCCGCTTCGCTCCTGACTAGTTACGTTTCATCTTTCACTTTGTCACTTCTCGAATTAACTTCCCTGCTCATCTCCATGCGGAAGATGACCGGCATGTGTGGTCCCGACAAATTGCACTTTTTCTACCGGCGCCTTCCCGAGGAGCTCTTTGACACTTTGATAAATGCCTTCCGCGGTCAACCCATAGCGTTCCCGGAGCAAATCTTGCGGTCCCTGCTCAATGTACCAATCAGGCAAACCAAGGACCTTGGTTCTCACACCGGAGACACCGGCCTCCGCCAGCGTCTCGAGCACCGCAGAGCCGAACCCGCCCATCTTACAGCCTTCTTCGACCGTCACGACATACCGAACCCGTTTCGCCACATCCACGACCAGTTCTTGATCAAGCGGCTTCACAAACCGGCCATTCACGACCGCCGTAGAGACGCCTTCTTCGCTGAGTCGCTTCGCGGCCTCCATCGCTTGCCATACGGAGACCCCGATCGCCATGATCGCCACATCCGTCCCATCCTTCAGCAACTCGCCTTTCCCGATGGGGAGCGTGTGCGGAGCCGTGTCCATCTTGACGCCCAGGCTCACTCCTCGCGGATACCGGACCGAAATCGGACCATTATATTCCAGGGCTGTTTTCATCATATGCTGAAGCTCGTTCTCATCTTTTGGCGCCATCACGACCATGTTGGGAACGTGACGCAAGAAGGCGTAGTCGAACGCACCATGGTGAGTGGTTCCATCCTCAGCCACGAGACCACCACGATCGATACAGAATGCCACAGGAAGATTCTGTGTCGCCACATCGTGCACGACTTGATCATAGGCCCGCTGAAGGAACGTCGCATACATCGCCACGACCGGCTTCAGCCCTTGCGCAGCAAGCCCTGCCGCAAATGTCACGGCATGCTGTTCAGCAATTCCGACATCGTAGAGACGATCGGGAAATTCTTTCTCGAACGCCGTCAAGCCTGTGCCTTCACACATGGCTGCCGTGATGGCGACAATGCGTTTATCTTCACGGGCCAATTTGACCAACGTATCCATTGCGAACGCCGTGTATGAAGGGCGCACGGCTTTTTTCGCGGGGGCACCCGTCTCGCGGACGAACGGTGGGCAGGCATGAAACCATACTGGATTCTTCATGGCCGGCTCGTACCCCAGTCCCTTCTTCGTAATGATATGAAGAAGGACCGGTCCCCTCATTTTCAGCACGTTCTCGAGTGTTGGGAGGAGATGTTCGAAGTTGTGCCCATCGATAGGACCGCTGTATTGAAACCCAAGCTCCTCGAACAGCAATCCGGGAAGAATCACGCCTTTGGCAAGCTCTTCGGCACGACGGGCAAGCTTTTGCATATCACTGCCGATATGGGGGATCTTTCCCAGCAACTGCCCCGTTTCTTCACGCATCTTCCCATAAAACTCCCCAGTAATTGTACGGCTCAAGTAGGCAGAGATCGCCCCGACATTTTTCGAGATCGACATCTGATTGTCGTTCAGGATCACGAGGAAATCTTTTCCGAGTCCTCCGGCATGGTGCAGGCCTTCGAGCGTCATACCGGCCGTCATCGCCCCGTCACCGACGACACACACGACTTTATGTTTTTGCTTCAGCTGTTCACGAGCTTCGACCATACCGAACGCAGCCGACACCCCGGTCCCGGCATGTCCGGCATTGAATGTGTCGTATTCACTCTCCTCCCGCTTACAGAACCCGCTCAGCCCTCCATACTGGCGAAGCGTATGGAACTGTTCTCGGCGACCTGTCAGTAGTTTATGCGTATAAGACTGGTTACTGGTGTCCCAGATAATTTTGTCGGTCGGCGTATCGAGGAGATATTGCAGAGCAACTGTGAGCTCAACCACCCCCAAATTTGAGGCCAAGTGTCCACCGACACTGGAGACCGCGCCGATGATCTGCTCGCGAATCTCTTGGCACAACACCGGAAACCGGTCTGGAGGTAGCCGTTTCAGATCAGCGGGGCTATGGATCTTTTTCAAGATGGACATGGATGCTCTCCTTCGTTTGTCTACCATTAGACGCTCACCGCCTTTGGCAGGAATACGCTACCTCTTATCTGATCCAGGAGCAAATTTTCGTGAAGTTTCACACAGGAATCACATGAAGTCAAGTACTTACGGAAGGCACACAGACCTCCGAAACCACTCACGCTGTCCGTGGCACGAACTCTGCCGTAGTCGTCGACCTCGCCCGGCTCGCAGCGAGCAGGAAGCCAAAAGATCCTTCAGCCCCCTCGTGTCCAGAGGTTCAGGAGGCTCCATCAAATTACTGCTAGTGATTGCGCTGCATCTCCTACCGAAAAGAACCTTGCCTGGGACTGGATATTGAGCATAGAACCTTGCCCGGAGGCGAGTCATCCTGGGAAATCCAGGCACTCCAGCTCTCAACCGTCATGGGAGCAGGAAGAGTCCGATCCCCCTTACTGATATGGGAAGATCCAGTCCAAACCAAACCATAGTCGATCCGTCCCACGACGTTGGGGCGAATGATCCCTCGAAATCCGATGCCTGGCGTAATGCGATAGTCTTTGAAGCTGACATTTTTGAACGAGTTGAACACTTGGCCTGTGTCGATAAACGGCGCAATTTCAAAATCGGCCATGACTCCTGCAAGACGTGCCCGCAGGATATGAATCCGTTCTTCGACACTGAGGGCAATCATCTGTTTGTCGATGTATCGATCCACGCCAAAACCGCGCAACGTATTTTGTCCACCGGCCAGCTCTGCTCAAAAAACGGCACGTCCGTGCCGATTGTTTGCTTGCAGTTCTCCGTGCACCACCAAAATGGCCCGCTTGGACTCACTGGCGAACATTTTTTTCACATCAAGCCCGTACCGTGAATAGAGGGGATGGTCGCCGTTCTTGAAGTTGTAGTTCAGCTCGGCATAGGCCGTCACCGCCATTCCATCGGTCGGCGTCACAAGATTATTCCGAGTATCATAGTGGAAGCTGATCCGCTGACCGAGTACGGTTGCTCCTCCGACACCGGGAGCATTCGGGGAAATTCGCACCTGAAAACGGAAGGTCTGTCGCGCCTTCCTGAATGGCTTGCATATGGCGGAGTCGTTGACTCACCGCAATCTGCGTCACTTCGTTGGCGTAGACGCCGAACTTCCAATTCAGTCTGGTTTCGGCCGCCGTATAGTTTGTTTCATCATCCTGCCGCGTCGTTGGTCCAAGCCCGAAAAACCGTACCGTCGCATTCTTGAAATGCATCGCACTGAATCCAATGCTGTATCGGCCATTGCTGAATCCTGGGTCCACATAGCTCAACAGAAACTTCCTCTCGATCCGCTCTGTCCATGACGCGATGCCTCGCAGTTCCTTTCCACCCGGCTCATACCGGAACAAATTGACGGTGCCTCGCGTCCCCACGATTGAGTTGTAGACCACCATCGGCGCGACCAAATACTTCAGATCGCCATCCGGCCCCGTAAAGAGGGCCGGCACAATCAGTCCGATGTCGTTGCCGTCGTTTTTGCTGCTGCTGATGGCAGGGATCGGGAACAGTTTCACTTCCGCCTTCGCCTGGTTGGGAGGCACCAGACAAATGGCCAGGAACAATACAAGAACAACGCTGATCACAAGGCTGCGCATACACGGCGTCATGAGTTCAGAACCGGCGCTATGGAGCCTTGAGCTTGTCGGATTTCTTTCGGAGCTGGTCGATGAGGTCCGTATAAGAAGAGGCACGAAGAATTTTCGTAAACTGTCCACGGTAGTTATTCACCAGACTGACATTGTCTACGACGACGTCATAGACCCGCCACTCATCCGATTTATTGATCAGTCGATAATCTAGAGGAATTTCGGTTTTCCCGGAAAGCACTTTTGTCCTGACTTCGGCATACTCTTTCTCAGTACGTTCATTGAGATACTCCACGCCTTCGCCGGAATAGGTCTCGATCTTATCCGCATAAGAATTCGTCAATAAGGTTCGAAACAGATCGACAAACTCTTGCTTCTGCTGATCCGTCAGCTGATTCCATGGAGCGCCAAGGGCCCGCCGAGACATTTCCGCATAATCGAATCGCGCAGCCACTACTGTTTCAAGCATGTGCCGACGCGCTTCGGTTTTCGCCGGCTGCTTGAGTTCTTTATCCCTCACGATCCGGAGCACTTCATCAATGGTCGTCTTCATGGCTGCCGTGGGTTCCCCCGCAGTACTTGGAAGCGGCAGAGCCACAATCACCATCGCCACGAGCATGAACACCACGACGGACCAACGGAACATGACTCCACTGTTCCACCACTTCCTCATTGTCATATCCTCACCTGCTCCCTTAATACGGCGGCTCACCCTTCGTGCGGGAATCCATGCGTTCAAACTAATTGACTTTCCCGTGCACATATTGACTCACCAGTTCCTCCAAATCGAGACCGGACTCGGTATCTCGAATGGTTTCACCCGGTTTCAACGGATCGCCCCCTCCACCCGGCGAGAGCGTGAGGTATTTTTCGCCGATGATCCCTCTCGTCTTGATCGACGCAATGGTATCGGAGTAGAGCTTGGTTCCGTTCTGCACGGCCAACCTTACCATAGCCCGATCCTCCTTCAGGCTGATCGCCTTGACTCGCCCGACCTCGACACCGGCAATTTCCACGGCTGCCCCGGATTTTAATCCTGTCGCGGAGTTGAACAATGCATCGACCTCGTAGAGATCCCCGCCGATCAGTTCCAATTTCCCAAGCTTGATCGAGAGATACCCCAACGAGACGACTCCGATCAGCACGAATACACCGACGATCATCTCCAGTTTGGCCTTCTCCATCACGACACTCCTTTAGCTTGCGGAACCGGAGTTTCCCATCAGCACCGTCCCTCCCACCGAAATGAACTCCCTGATTTCCGGATCAGTGGTGCGTTGAAACTCTATCGGCTCGGCCATCGCCGCGATCTTCCCCTGCTTCAAGATCGCCACGTAATCCGAAATCCCGAAGATTTCAGGGATTTCATGACTCACCATCACGGCGGTAAACCGAAACCTTCGCTGCATACTCGTAATCAGATCATGAATCGACTTGGCCATGAGGGGATCAAGCCCTGTAGTCGGCTCATCGAACAGCATGATCTCGGGCTGCATGACCAGCGCGCGGGCCAGCCCTGCGCGCTTGCGCATCCCTCCGCTCAATTCCGCCGGAAATTTATGTCCCATCCCGGTCAAGCCGACTTGATCGAGTTTTTCCTCGACCCGGCTGGTCACCTCCGGTCCTTTTAATCGGAGCCTCTCCCGGAGGGGAAAGGCGACGTTTTCAAACACCGTCAGCGAATCGAACAGCGCCGCTCCCTGGAACAACATCGCAAATCGCTTGCGCACCTCATTCAGCGCATGCCCACGAAGCCGCGAAATCTCCACGTTGTCGACCCACACCTCTCCGGAATCAGGCTGGAGCAAGCCGATCATGTGCTTCAGTAAGACACTCTTGCCTTCTCCGCTACGCCCGATGATCGTCGTAAGTTTCCCTTCCGGCACCGCGAGATCGACGCCTCTCAAGACCTGCTGTCGTCCCAATGTCTTTGTCACCCCGACGAGCTTCAACATACGTTAGAGATTAAAGAGGAGGGCGGTCAAAAAGTAGTCCCACACGAGAATCAGGACCGACGACAACACGACCGCCTCGGTCGTGGCATTGCCCAGACCCTCGGCGCTCATTTTGGTAAAGAATCCCTTATAACAACAAACCCAGCTGATAATCAGCCCAAAACTGATGGATTTCAGGATACCGCCGTAGACATCTTTCCACTCAACCGCAGACTCTATGGAATTCCAATACGTCCCGGCATTCACCCCTAGCAGCTCAACTCCCACAACGTGACCACCATAAATTCCCACGACGTCAAAAATCGCGACTAAGAGTGGCACGCCGATCAATCCTGCGACCAATTTCGGCGCAATCAGGTATTGGAGCGGATTGACGGCCATGGTATCGAGCGCATCGATCTGTTCCGTGATCCGCATGATTCCGATCTCCGCCGTCATGGCAGACCCTGCTCTCGCCGTCACCATCAGCGCTGCCAACACCGGCCCCAGCTCACGAATCATACTGACCGCCACGGCTGCTCCAAGCAACCCCTCCGATCCAAACTTCCGCAACGTATGATACCCCTGTAACGCCAGCACCATACCCGTGAAGGTTGCCGTCAGCACGACGACAAACGTCGATTTATAGCCGATAAAATGGAGTTGCTTGACGGTTTGAATGGCTCGAAACGGGGGACGTGCCAACCAGCCAAAGGCCGATACGACAAAGATCAGCATGCGCCCCATTTCAGCCACGAATGTGAGAGCCCAGCGCCCTAGCGTTTCAAGAAACTTCATGGTCACATCAACGCCGCTATACGCTTCTGGTCTTGGTGAGCCATCGCAGCAGCATATCGCCGGAAAAAGACCGTCAAGGCTTCTGCAGCGATCATACTCTGTCGACGAAGCCGGTTAATCCCTAAGAGGCACGACGGAGCAGCCAGAACACTCCCGATCCCTTTGAGCCACCCAGTGGGCCTGAGAAAGAGATTGAAGTCAAGCGGAAGATCTTCATCGAGAAGATCCGAGACCGTTCGAATAATGACAAACGGAGTACGGGTTCGATTGGCCTCCGTAGCCAAGGCTGCGCTTTCCATATCGAGGCCGATCGCCTGTGTCTTGTCTGCAAACGCTCGTTTTTCTGAGGCACTCCCGATCACATGATCGGTCGAGACAAAGCGACCCATGTGCACCGCAGGCACTATGGCCTGAATGCACCTGACTAGACGATCCCGTGCTTCGCCCGGGACATCGATAGGTGATACGGACGCCGGGCCTTCCCTACCGCTATACACCACCTCATGACCGACTAAAAGCGCGCCAATACCCACTGCGATCAGTGCGCAGGCAAACCCTGTGGAGATCATGAGAGAGAAGGATTGGTGATCAAGCAGCCGGGCAGCACATCGTCGCGCTTTTTCCGGACCGACACCGGTCTGAACCAACCAATATTCTTGCTCCCCGGCAACATGCACCAGCGTAGGAACTCCACCGGCAGTTCGTTCAACCACAGGATGGAAGGCGGACCGTATCGCCCTCATTTCCCATGGTGTCGCAGCACAGATGGCGATACGTGTACCCGGTTGCCCGTTCAAGGATGGTGGAGGAAGCAGACCGGGGGGGGTCAATGCTCGGCCCGAGGGAGATCAGTTCCTTTGAGATGATGGCGAAGTTCGTCAGCCCGCGTTTTCCCGCGAGAACGCAAGTTACGATACATCGCCAGCGCCCACAAGGGGAAGTACTGGCAATACCAATGGTATCGAAGGTAAAAGACACGAGGGAATCCCGTACCGGTGTGGGCAATCTCCTGCCATGATCCATCCTTCGTTTGCTGCCGAAGGAGAAACTGCACTCCCCGCGCGACACTGAAGGAATCGATCGCTCCAGCCGACATCAGGCCCATGAGTGCCCATGCCGTTTGAGATGGCGTACTCTCTCCTATTCCATGATAATCACCATCGTCTCGATAGGAGAGACAGGACTCGCCCCACCCGCCGTCAGGATTCTGTTTTGATTCCAGCCAGGACACGGCACGACGGATATAGGGAGCCGAAAGATCTTCGCCGATGGCACGCAGGCCAGCCAATACTGACCATGTCCCATAGATGTAGTTTACACCCCACCGCCCATACCAGCTCCCGTCCTGCTCCTGCTGTTTCTTCAAGAAGGCCAGCGCCGGTCCGGCAGAGGGGTGTGTCTGGTCATACCCCAATGCACCAAGCATTTCCAAACACCGTCCAGCAAGATCAGCCGTACTGGGATCCAACAAAGCTTTGTGGTCGGCAAACGGAATGTAGTTGAAGACAACTCGATTATTGTCTTTATCATAGGCGCCCCAACCGCCGTCGGAACCTTGCATGGCCAAAACCCATTGCATGCCGCGGCGCATGGAGTCGTCCAGCTCACCTTCTTGATCGGGGATCTTTACTTTAGAGAGTGCCATGATGACGACAGCGGAATCGTCGACATCCGGGTAGAGCTCATTCTCAAACTGAAAATACCACCCACCTGGTTGTGCACTCGGTGAGGAGATGATCCAGTCCCCTACCGCCTTGGTTTGGCGGGCCATCAGGTAGCGGCCCGCCTTTTGGAGCGATGGGTGATCCTGTGGCACACCGGCCTCAACCAACGCATTCGTCAACAACGCCGTATCCCAAATAGGCGAAAAACAGGGCTGCAAATGCAAAGTGGGCAAGGACTGGCCGTCCATCATCACCGAATCGTAGACTTCCAGCTCTTCAATCTCACGCAACGCCTTGACGACAAGCGGATCATCGGTCTTATACCCCAAACATTGGAGAGCCATGATGGAGTTGGCCATCGCCGGATAAATCGCGCCGAGCCCCCCGGATCCTTTGATATGATCCACCATCCAGGATGCGGCCTTATGCAGTGCCTTCTCTCGCAACGCCCGCATCGGCATCCGGTCATACAACTTCAACATAAAATCCAAGGCGACAAAGAAGTTATGCGGAGTAAACCAGGCCTGATCCTTGTTGAACGGAGGATACTTCCAGTACCGCACCTCCTCGCGTGGAATTGGGTACAACTCGTCGATCCCCTGATTACGTGGAATCCGACAGACCGGCCGGTGAGCGAAGACAATCAGCAATGGAATCAAAACCGCCCTTGACCAATAGGAAATCGCATAGATACTGAAATAGAATTTCTTGGGAAGCAGCATGATCTCCACAGGCATGTGGGGGACCCCTTCCCAATCATACTGATCGAACAAGGCCAGCGTGATTTTCGTGAACACATTGGCCTGGAGAACCCCGCCCATGGCCAAGATGCGTTCCTTTGCTCGAACCATAAACAGTTCATCCGCAGACACCCCGCTCAGCTTCAACGCGAAATAGGCCTTCACTGAAGCGCTAATCTCCGACGGCCCCCCATAATAAATGGGCCATCCGCCATCAGGAAGCTGCATCGACTTGAGATATCGAACCGCCATCACCTCCCGTTCGGGATCCACCCGATCGAGGAATCGGCGAAGCATCAGATATTCGGATGTAAGAGTGGTATCGGCTTCCAATTCTGCAACCCAGTACCCCTCGGCATGTTGGCGGGTGAAGAACCATGATTGGCTCCGCTTGATCGCATCATCAACCGAATCCGGCTGCCCCGCAGCATGTCCCATTGGACGACGGCCTGTGGCCGCATCTAACGCAGGAAGTACGACCGGCTTCTCCGACACCAGACGAAGCGATGCGACGGGGTTGAACTCCGTTGCATGGTCAAGCCTTCCCGGTGTCCCGGAGAGTAAACTGTCAGAGAGGCGATTGAAAAGCGCCTTAATGAGGTTCATGAATGGTTAGGACTCAAAACAATAACGAGCGGCAGGTAAGAAACCGTCATCTACAACAGGTCTCCCCGTATGTGTTCGAAAAAACCTACACAAGCATTCCTGCGTTATAACAGACACCCAAAATCGAGTCAAGCGTGAGCGACGCAGAAGTGCCTGATGTACCTACCAGATTCAGATCTGGTCAGCAGTATGACTACTGCAGTGATGACACACAGGTTGTTGGAAACCTATGTTGAGGTACGACGTGGGACCATCCCAGATCGTGTAGTGGAACTCACGCGAGTCCCACCGCATACTGATTGATAGTTGGAGGGAGCCAGCAAGTACAGCCATCGCGATAGGGAAATAAGGCGATTGAGAAACGACAAGGAGTCCGACAAGAAAATCTCTTAACACGTGATGTCGAGCCGCTGCGGGAGAAGCGGATTACCATATCAACACAACACCCAGGAGAATAACGCCCCATAGGACAACCGATAACCGCAGTCCATTGATAATCCCCATGGCGGGATCCAACGGATGATCACCTAGCTCCTCCAGCCTCTCCTCATCCTCACGGCTGACACATTTTCCATCAATCGTTGCGCCGGAAGGACAGAGTGTCTCCAAAATCACCTGCGTACGGGCAAGATCACCGACCGATCGCAGATACGGGTGTCTGGCTGGTCCTTGGACAGGTGTCATGCTTACCTCCTCGATAGTGGCAACATCTCCCTGTTGCTGCATCTACAGAATACCCGAGCCTATCCTCCTCCTATACAAAAACCATCTTTCCAGCCAGAGACTTAACGGACCTCGCTGACGAACCTCGTGCATCACATCGGCACGTTTACCTTCGAGGTCGTCCGTGCTCCCTTGGACACCCCCTGAGTCCAGCCAGCATAACTCCGACTCCGGCAACCGAATCATCGATGTAAGTGAGGGAACCGCCGAACAACTTGGGTTCGCCGAACACGGTATCGCCCGAGTTCACGCAGAAACGATTCAACTGGAAAGAAATGAACGCCGATCACACGACTACTGATTCAGGCCAGAGAGCGGACATCCACGGTCTCATGTCCTGACAAGAGAGGCATCCAGGCGAGAGCCTCTCCTACGCAGCCAACACATTAAGCAGGTTGCAGATCCCCAAGCCGTACAGACACGAGCTTCGACACACCGGGTTCTTCCATCGTCACACCGAAGAGCGAATCAGCGATGCTCATCGTGCGTTTATTGTGGGTAATGACCAGGAATTGGGCATTCTGCGCCAGGTCTTTCAAGACTGCCGTAAACCGCCCGATGTTTTCTTCATCCAGCGGCGCGTCGATTTCGTCCAATAGACAGAAGGGAGTCGGCCGGATAAGAAAGCTTGCAAATAAGAGCGCCATCGCCGTCAAAGTTTTTTCCCCACCCGACAGCATGGTAATGCTTTTGAGCCGCTTGCCCGGCGGTTGCGCGACGATCTCAATGCCGGGCTCTTGATTGCCGGACGGTTCTCCGTTTTCCAAGGGCGGTTCCTCGATCAACTGCAATTCAGCTCGTCCTCCCGGGAAAAACTGTCCGAACACTTCGGTGAACTTCTGCTGCAATTCATCATACGTGGCGGCAAACATCTCCTTCGTGGTCCGGTTGATACGCTGGATGATCTCCTTCAAGGAGGCGATCGAGTTCGAGAGGTCTTGTTCTTGCACCGACAGGAAGGTGTGACGTTCCTCCAATTCCTGATGCTCGCTGATTGCAGCCAAATTGATGGGGCCCATGCGATCCAGCCGATCTCGAAGTTTCTGTAACTGTTCTTTCAGCTCGACATCCGAACGCTCGTCCGTCTCCTGCTGTACGGCGACATCCGTCTCTCCTGCCGACTCATCTGATTGAGGCGGGAGAGCGACGAGTGTCAGGGGATCGATCTGATAGGTGCCGGCCAACGTACCCTCCACGGTCCCTAAGTGCATACGAACCTCGGCACGGCGAACCTCCACTGTCATTCGAGCATCTCGAACAGCCGACATCCCTCGCCGCACCTCCTCCAAACCGGCTTCAAGCGTGTGACTCGTGGCCATGTGCTGCGCCTGTCGTTCCTGGGCCGCAACCAATTCGCCCTTCACCTGTCCGGCGGTCACACCGAGATCTTGGCAACGCGTCTCCTGCAAAACCTGTTGCTCTCGGCTCTGTTCAATCAAATCCTTCAGGCTGTTCAGATGTTCACCCAAGGCGCGGCGCCGCTCTTCAGCCTCCTGGATCTGCTGCATGACACGAGCACGATTCAGCTGTTCATGTTCCCGTTTGGCACGTAACCCTTCCACAGTGAGCTTGGCCTGCGTCACGTGCTCCTGGTGCTGATTCATCGTCTGGTCAAGCAACCCCAAACGTTCTCGTACTCTCGCCACCAAGGCATCCTGACCGTTTTTCTCTGCAATCCATTGCCCCAATTGAGCTTGCACCGATTGGGACTCATCCTCCACCCGTCCTCGCTCACTGAGGCCTTCCTGAATTTCTGCGTCCACGGCTTGTACGCGCTGCTCGAGATCGGCCAGCACATGTTGCAGCGTTTCCTCATCTTTGCGCAACGACAGATTCTGCATCTCCGCTTCACGCAGATCATCTCCGAGTTGGCGGCCACGCTGGGTGAGCACCTGAATCTGTGCAAAGACCATGTCCCGCTGTTGCTTACTCTGCTCAAGTTCCGCCACGAACGAAAGTCGTTTCGCTTCGAGGTCCATCACCTCTCGACGACGCTCGAGCAAACCAGGTGTGCTTTGCACCTGACCACCCGTCACGATACCCGAAGCATCCACGACTTCTCCATCCAACGTCACGAGGATCGGTCCGTGAGGAGCGCCCCATGCCTGTCCTTCCCACAGCTGCAGTGCCTGGTCCAAGGACCGAATGATCACCACGCGATCGAACAGGGCATCGCGAGCCGCGGTGCGAGCTGCATCAGTTTGGACCAGATCAACCGCTCGCCCGACCACACCGGGTTCCGCCGCGATCGCCGGCCACCACGAGGCGGTCGAGGCTCCATCCCATCGCGGACGCTGTGGGATAAAGCTGCCTCGCCCAAGCGCTTCTTGCTGGAGAAACCGAATCAGCCGTTTGCCGACTGACGGCTCATCCACGAACCACCCCCGAACACGCTCCCCCAATACCGCCTCGACCGCACGTTCCATCCCGGATGGAATGACCAGCCACTCGGCCACCGCATCCCGCACGCCTTCACACGACTTCAAGGCCGGACCCTGTTGCGCGCCCTGCCGACCATAGCCCATTTCTTCACGCACCACACCCTGGAGCGCCTCAAGACGTGAATCGACTCCCGCCAATTCCTCTGACCGGCGCAGAATCACCTGATCCAACGATTGCAGGCTCCCCCCAGCTTGGGCCGCCTCTTCCTCCACCGCCCGCAGCTCCGTGCGCAGTTCCGACACTCGCCGATCGGCCTCGCCATACTCTTTCCGCAATGACTCATGCCGATCGATCGCCGTGGCACGCTGGCCTCCAAGCTCCTCCCGCTCGGCAGTCAACCGCGCACCACGCCCCACGAGATCTTCCATGCGTCTCGCTAATTGCGAGATGGCCTGTTCGGTATTCGCGACCAGTACGGCCAACTGCAACACATCTTTGCGGCCTCGCTCTTCCTCCGCGACAGCCGCCGCCCGCTGACTGACCAACCGCATCAGTTCCTGATCCAACTCCTCGAGCGCCTGAACCCGAAGCGTCATTTCCTCTTCTACCGACCGTAAGGACGTCTCAATCGTCTGCAGTGTTTCGGACACCTGGCCCTGTGAACGAACCAGTTCCTCGAGCTCAGCCGACTCCTGCACCTGCTGTTGTCCAAACAATTGCCCTCGACTCCGTTCGACCTCCGCAGCGGTCAATGCTTGGGCTTGTTGCTGCTCGACACCTGCCAATTCTTCACGAATTTTGCCGATGGTATCGGACATGCCGATCGCATCGAGCCGAGCCTGTTCAAGATCCGTCGTGAGCCGGGCCTGCTCAGCCGCCTTTTCTGTTTCCTGCTGATCAAGAGTGAGCACCTCACCCTCGACGTCCTGCAACGCCTGCCGCAAGGCCCGAAACTCTTTGGTCAGCAACGACACTTCGATCACACGGACTTCCCCTTGCAAGGTCTGATAGGTTCGCGCCTGGCGCGCTTGCCGCTCAAGAGAATTCAACTGCTTCTTGACCTCGGCCACGATGTCTCGGACACGGAGCAGATTCTGTTGCGTCGCTTCCAGCTTACGCAACGCTTCGGCCTTTTGCTTTTTGTAACGCACGATACCGGCTGTCTCCTCGATCAACTCACGCCGGTCTTGAGGAGACGCGTTCAAGATCTGATCGATCTGCCCCTGGGCGATCACCGTGTGCCCTTTGCTTCCCGCGCGCGTATCGAGCAGCAAGCTGCGAATATCCTTGAGCCGGCAGTGGACCTTATTGAGGAGATACTCGCTTTCGCCGTTACGGTACAATCGGCGAGTAATCATCATCTCTTGCATTTCGGTCAACTCGTTGGGAAGACTCGAGCTTCCGTCGAGCTTCATCATTGTGGGATCAAGCCCGCCGATGACCAGAGAGACTTCGGCCATTCCCAGCGGCTTTCGGAGCTCGGTCCCGTTGAAAATGACATCCTCCATCTTTTCACTTCTGAGCGTCTTGGTACTCTGTTCACCCAATACCCAGAGGATGGCATCCACAACGTTGCTTTTCCCGCTTCCATTCGGACCGACGATCGCGGTCACACCCTCGGGAAATTCAATCTTCGCCTCAGCAAACGACTTGAAGCCCGTCATGTTCATGGTCTTTAAATGCATCAGCTCACCTTGTCGTTACGTGACACACCCACACTCCACGAGCAGACCTCGGGAACCAAAAACTCCGGCACCTTGTACCATAGAGATCTGAGGAAATCAAAATCAAAGCACAGCAGGTAGGGGGCGCCCATCGCGCCCCCTACAATTTATAGATTTTGTTAGGGATAGGAATTAAATATCAGTGTTCGCAAATCAGCTGCCCGCACCAGTACCTCCTTCATGCGGAGGAACCAGGCAAGCGATGGCTGTTTTCACGTTCTACACTATCTGGGAACGCTGGCCATCGGCTTCTTCGAGGACTCAATTTGAACCAGTTCCTTCGGCAGAAGGAACTCGACATCTTCCTCGATCACCGTTAACTCTTCGACTTCGAACGGCTCTGCCGCTCTCAAGAATGCGACCACTTCCGTGACCAGAATCTCCGGCGCTGACGCGCCAGCAGCAATACCGACGGCCTTTGCTCCTTCGAGCCAGACAGGATCAATATCGGCAGCCGAATCGATAAGGTAGGAGGGAATACCGCACTGCTCTCCCAATTCTCGCAACCGGTTCGAATTGGAACTGTTCGGAGACCCGATGACCAAAATGACATCCACGAGGCGTGACAACTCTTTGACCGCATTCTGCCGGTTCTGCGTGGCGTAACAGATATCTTCTTGATGGGGCCCTTTGATGTTTGGAAACCGCTGATGCAGCGCCCCCACAATGTCCCGACATTCATCGACGCTCAACGTGGTTTGCGTGACATACGAGAGGTTGACCGTATTGTCCACCTTCAGCTTTTCCACGTCTTCGACCGACGACACCAAGTGAAACTTGTCGGGAACCTGTCCGAGTGTCCCGATGACTTCCGGATGTCCGGCATGCCCGATGAGGATCAATTCATAGCCCTGGGTATAGTCGCGGTTCACTTCATTATGCACCTTGATCACGAGCGGGCAGGTCGCATCAATGACATGCAGACGCCGCTGATTCGCTTCTTCCCAAACCGACTTCGCAACCCCATGGGCGCTGAAAATCACCACCGACCCTTCAGGGACTTCGTTCAGCTCTTCCACGAAGACGGCGCCCTTCCGGCGAAGGGTATTCACGACATGGCGGCTATGAACAATCTCATGCCGAACATAAATCGGCGCGCCGTATTTCTTGAGCGACAGATCCACGATATCGATCGCCCGATCGACACCGGCGCAAAACCCACGGGGATTGGCGAGATATATCTTCATGGTCGTCGTAGCTCCTTGGTTTAGGCTCTACAAGACAGCCTTCTACTCTG
>JAMXAU010000050.1 GCA_024281365.1 Nitrospira sp. | reverse complement strand
GACTCGCGGACTCTTCCCGACGCGGACTTGGACTGGTGCGAGACCTTTCGTCTTTGGGGTATAGGTAAAAAACGCCCTCCCGTCTCCACCAGTCATGGCTCTGGCGGCGACGGTTCCATCCGCCAGGAGTTCAAGTGGTTCTCCCCCGAGTGCAGCAATGAGCACCAGATGTTTCGAGACGAGCTTGGCTTCAACGGTCGCCGGCTGGCCAGGCGTGGTCAGCGTATCTTTCACAAAAATGGCGGCAGAGCTCTTCTCCGCCGCGAACGAGAGGCTCGGAGAGGCCATGGTGAGAAGAACAAGGATGAAACAGGCTCCGCGGATTGTGGTGATCATTGGCCGCATCGCCTTCTGAAAAGGAGAGAACAGATCACGAATTCTGCAGAACGATCTGGCGAAGGACAAGAGGAAGCTGCAGGATGCTCAGAAAGACCAGACGTCTCACCCTCCCGACCCCGGCGCGCCAAGACGCGCCGTTCCACAGGCGAGTCTGCGGAAAATGAAGAGGCGAGACAGACTCTGATCCGTATGTTGAGCCTCTGAACGACGCGGGAATAAAGCTGGCGGAATTTTTCAACATCCTGCTACGCCTTCAGCGCTTTGAGTACTTCATCCGCATGGCCATCGACTTTCACTTTTCGAAAGACCGCCTTCACGTTTCCTTCAAGATCAATGACAAACGTGCTGCGCTCGATACCCCAGTACTTCTTACCGTACATATTCTTCTCTTTGTAGACACCATAGGCCTTGGAGATGGCGGCATCTTCATCACTGAGCAGTGGAAACGGCAACCCAAATTTCTTAATGAATTTCTGGTGGGATTCTCTCCCATCCATGCTGACCCCCACAATGGCGCCACCCGCCCGAAGGATCTGAGACTCCACATCGCGAAAATCACAGGACTCTTTCGTACATCCAGGCGTATCGTCTTTGGGATAGAAGTAGAGGACGATCTGTTTTCCCTTAAAACTCTTGAGCATCACAGCTTTTCCATGCTGATCTGGAATGCCAAGCTCCGGTGCCTTGTCCCCAACCGCTAGTTCTTTGCTCATAGTCCACCCTTCGTCATGATTGACGTGAATTAATAGCCGCCTGGCATGCCACTTCCGAACGATGATCGACGAGGCGTATAGAGCCCCGGCTTCTTCTTGTTCTTGTCTTCAGGGTTCCCGTATGGGGAGAGTGCCGGTGAGTCCCAAATGACTTTGTCTCCAGGGGCGAGATCAGCGGCTTCCAGAAAATGCTTTCTCGCGACTGCTGAATCGCCGAGCGCGTTCAGCGCCAGCGCATAGTTGTAGTGGGCCTGGCCGGATGTCGGCGCTTCGGTCACGGCTTGTTCGAAATACTGTTTGGCTTCTTCAAACTGCTGTGCCTGATACGCCTGTGTCCCCTGTTCGGTCAAGGTCATGGCCTGCGGCCGGGCTTCCCCATCCAGAGCCAGCGGCACCAGCGGCTTTCGCTTCTGGAAACAGCCTGTGCCTACGAGCAGCAGGACTATGAGACCAAGAACCACCGCGCGTGAGATCATACTTGTCATGGTCACAGAACCTCGTTGTTCAGCTCTTCACCTGTTTGCGAGTCTCTTCTTCGAACGTCTTGCGATACAACACATCCCATTCGGCACTCCCCTCAACCAGACCTCGCGAATACGAGGCGAGCTTCGTCCTCACCGTCCGATCAATGTGCTGCTCCTGCGTGAGTTCATCCGCCAACACCTTCTTAATTTCCTTCAATACCAGCTCGTCACTGCGCTTGAGCCGGACACCGGGAGCCTTCTTCATGGTCGTAAGAATGACATGCGATAAATGGCTGACTTTGTCTTCCGTCAACATAGTCAATTTAGGTAAAACGTAAAAGGTGAAAAGTGAACGGGCTTATAATCGCGAACCTCTCACTTCTCAACTCTCACCTTTCACTTTATAAAATGATTCCCCGCTCGCGCACCAACTTTTGCTTCACCATCTGAAACATCTTTTGGTAATCCACTTGCCCCTGCTCGATCTGCTGCTCATAGGCCTTCAGGAGTTGGCGCACCTCGGCATTCAGACGATCTTCAGCCGACAACTCCTGTGTGATGGCCTGATCCAGCGCCTCGACCAGGACCTTGCGGTCTCCAACCAGTTCAAGGTCGTCGTGTCGTTGCAGATGCCCCGTCAGACTTTCCGCGAGATGACGCACCCGCTCCTTCGACAGTCGCATCGCGGTTACCCCTGCTCGAGCACAATGGAACGCGCGTGCATGACCTGCCGGAGCTGTGCGGCATCGCCGAGAATCTTCCCGACGATATTCACCCGATCGGCCGGCACCGGGTCCACTCCCGTACTCATCGGCGTCCGTCCAAAAAAGATGGCGAGGACTTGCCCGGCACCCCAGAATGCGACATCACCCACTTTGACTTGCGTCGTTGCCGTTTCTCGATGGTCGCGGACTCCGGAAAGGGGAAAATAGAACTCCTCTCCCCATGTATGGACCGGTACCGTCACGGGAAGCGCCGCATACACTTCATCCGCCGTCTTGGTCTTTCGGAGTTCTGCTTCAAGCTGAACGCCGCCGACGGTAATGCGAATTCGTTTTGCCGGCACAGTCATGGGATCCATCGGCAAACAGTTCCTGGCTGTACGTTGCAGTTGTAATAGATCCCGCGAACTCTAGCTTGTCTCCTACGCGAAATCAAGGCTACAATCCTCCGCGATGCTCACCTCCAGCTTTATTTTCTTGCCCGGCGTCGGTCCTGTCACAGAACGCCGCTGGTGGCAGGAGGGTATGCTGAACTGGACGCAATTCCTCGCTCAGCCTGCAATTCCCGGACTCTCGACGGCTCGGAAACGTTGGTACGACGATGAACTCCGCACGGCACAATCATTTGCGGAACAGGGCCGGTTGGATCAATTGGCTGCGCGCTTCCCGCGGCGCGAACATTGGCGGCTTTATGGCATCTGCCGTTCCCGCGCAGGCTATCTAGACATTGAGACCACCGGTGCCTCACCAAAGGACGGCGACGTCACGGTTGTCGGACTCCATCACCATGGATGCACGCTGAGCCTGGTGCGAGGGGAAACCCTCACGGCAGAACGACTACAGGCCGAGCTTGATCACTGCGATCTCCTCGTGACGTTTTTGGGGTCCCGGTTTGATATTCCCTATCTCTGTGCTAAGTTTCCCGGGCTTCGTCTGCCTCCCTGGCACTTCGATCTGTATATTGCCGCGCGCCGACTTGCATTACAGGGCGGACTCAAGCACATTGAACAGACACTGGGTATCGAACGGAGCGAATCCATTCGCGGGCTGGATGGATGGGATGCGGTTCGCCTCTGGTTTCAGTGGAATCACGGAGACATGGTCGCTCGTGACCAGCTCTTAGCCTACAACCGGGCAGATACTGAACATCTCGTGCTTCTGGCAGATCGATTTGCGGAGGATTTGATGACTCAATTAGGCCCGTCGTCGGTCGCATTGTCTACCTTTCACTTAACCGACACCCGATGAGTACATGGATCGGCATCGGCCGAAGTGAAACCGGTCTGGTACGGTCGTCAAACCAGGACGCCTTCGCCGTGATCGACTCCACAGGCATGTGGGCCGTCGCCGACGGGATGGGCGGTCACGTGGGCGGCGCGGTTGCAGCCCAGACGGCCATCTCGACGGTGCAAGCTCAAGCTGCGTCCTCACGGGAGCAGCTCCGTAGCGGATCAGCCTCACCAATCGATGTGTTGACCGCGCTGATCAGCCGCGCGCATGCAGCCATCCTGGCTCAGGCCCGCTCCCAACCGAAACTCAAGGGCATGGGGACCACCCTCGTGCTACTGACAGTCATCCCCGATCAAACCTCCATGGCCTACGTGGCTCACATCGGTGACAGCCGTGCCTACCGGTTTCGGGCTGGGACGCTGACTCCACTCACCAGAGATCACTCCTTGATCGAAAAATACCTTGAGCGTGGCATCCTCACTCCGGAAACAGCCAAAACCCATCCCGAGCGACATGTCCTGACTCGCGCCCTTGGCGTCACGGCAACAGCAACCCCCACGATCGCCGGCTGTGCCATGCAAGAAGATGATCTCGTGATCCTCTGCTCGGACGGCCTGACAAAGATGCTGGAGGATGAGGATATCCAACGTGTTCTTTGCGATGGCGATCCCAGCCCGGCCGGTGCCTGTGATCGTCTGATCGCCGCGGCACTCGATCGTGGCGGTGAAGACAATGTCACGGTCGTCGTTGTCGCCTATCGATAAGACGCTGACGAGTTCTTGGTTGACAACACCCGTCAGGGCGTGTACGTTCCCTCATCACTTAGTGAAATCCGTCATACTGTAGGGAGTTTTTACATGCGCCAACAGGCGTCGTTTGTTTTTGCAAGTCTCATCTTTGTTCTCCTCGGCACAACGAATTCCTGGGCTGCAGAACCCTCCGATCCCGAAACGGCCATTCGCCTGATGATACGTGCGAATGCCGAGAAAGACCTCCCTGCACTGTCACGCCTCATGGCCCACGATGCCGACATCGTCAGTTATACCGTCGGTGGTCGCAAATACGTCGGCTGGCCGGACTTTGAGCGGGAGATGCGTGAGGAATTTGTCAACGCCCAGAAAATCGAAATCCCGATCACCGAGCTGAAGGTCTGGACCAAGGGAGATCTGGCCTGGTTCGCGATGGAGGTCGATTATATCCGCTATGTCGGCGAGGGATCAGCCGTCAAACGAACAGTGCTTCCGCTACGAGAAACCGGTGTCCTTGAGCGTCGTGCCGGACGCTGGCAACTGCTGTCGTGGCATGAGTCTTTTCGATCCGCTCAACTTGGTGGCCCGCTTGCGTCCCCGTCAGCAGCAGCTGGTGCACAAAAACTCGTCACTACCGCCCCCGCGTCCATGCCTGATGTCAGCGGAGACTGGGATATTCTCGAAGTCGAGGATGAGAAACGTTACAAGGCCACCCTCGACAAGAGTGGAAACGGCCCCTACACGCAACAAGGCGGCCGGTTCGTCACCACCAAAATTGAAAACCGCCTCTGGCAGGGCACCTGGTATCAGCCCGGCAACGATCGAGAGGGTGGCTTTGAGGTGCTCCTCTCGGACGACGGGAAAGAAGCCAAGGGAATCTGGTGGTACACACGAGTCGATACAAGAAAGAATATCCCGCCGAAGGAACACGGCGGCACCTATCACTGGAAGAAAGTGCCATCATCACCGGCCAGTAGCCAATGAGTCAACCCGCTGCTTCAAACATATATCGACAAATCGGAGTCCGGTTCAACATCATCGCTTTACTGCCTCTGGGAGGTCTTATGTACAGATCCCTCGTTCTGTTTCTTGCAACGTTTTTCATGATCTCATCGGCCTATGCGGACGGGGGTCATGATCACCATGCCGTTCCCACACTGAAAAAACAAGTCGGGTCAAAGATTACCTATGGCGAGAACACGGCGACCTTGACCTTCGGCCCCATCGATCTTCCGACCGGCCACGGTGAAGGTGATATGGGCGACTCCATGCCTCGGTTCAACTTTCAACTGCCTGAGGACAAATATCTCATCGGTTTCAAGTCGGCCCTCTCTACGGTCGAAGGCAAGGAATTGCCCAGAAACTATCTGCACCACATTTTAATGATCAACAACACCAAGCCCAGCGTGTCGTGTCCTGGTGAGCCACTCTTCTTTGGAGGAGCCGGGCTCGAAATGGCTGAAACCCACTTCCCTGAGGGATACGGCGTGAAACTCGCGAAGGACGATAAGCTGATGACGGTCGTCGCGTTTTATCACGGCGCTCCTCCCACGAAAAATGTCATCGCCACCTTCACCATGTATTTTGCACCGAAAACTAAACCGGCGAAGGAAATGGAGATTTATCAGGTCGGCGTGAACATCGTCTGCTTTACAAAATTCGGAGATCGCCCTGCGGATCAAACAGACGAAGGGATCGAAATCGGACCGGGTGTCCAAGTCCGTACGGCGCCGTTGAAGTTTAGCATGGACGGTTGCGTCAAATACGCGTATCCCCACGGCCATGACGAGTTGCTCCTGATCGCTTTGGAAAATAAGACCAAGAAACAGACGCTCCTCCGGACCATCCCCGATGCCGAACGGGACGGAACACTCCGCGAGTTCTTACCCCATCAGGTATATAAAGATGCCCAAGGGTTCCCCATCTCAAAAGATGATGAATATGAGATGGTTATGGTCTATCACCACTCTCTTCAAAACAAAGAACCTCAACATGGAATGGGCAACTACTTGCTCTACATGACGCCCGGCTCTTGCCCGGCAAAGAGTGCCGCTCTCATCCAGTAGCACGATAATTAACCCGGACCAGCAGGCTGGTCCGGGCTTCCGCTCTCCAGTTCCACTCCCACTAGATTCGTCTCGATTCCCTCTTTGATTCCAGATACCCCCATCCGGCACGCCCTCAACTGAACCTCCGTCAAAAAGTCCAAATCCTTTGGTAGAACCAGCACCTAGCTTGTATACTGGTGGAACCTAGGATTCATACGTACTACATTTCACCAAACACAATAGACGGCCATTTATCTCAACGTTGCTCAGTGATGATAGTCGCCACATCTTCCCAAACCAATTCTTCTTCAGCCTGTCATGAGTCGATTCAGACCGTGACACGGTTTCTGCGAGCGATCGGACACCCGACAAGTCTGACGCGCTTAGCTGACTACATTCTTTCGAACTTCTCTGAAATCTCTCGCTGTCCACACGGGTCACTGTTCCTGTTCGAACGAGAGCATCACCACTACCGTCAGATGCATACGTTCGGACACATCAAGATGTTTACGGTTCCTTCGGTCATGGCCATTGACCATCCGCTGGTCCAAGCTCTCATCGTAGGCCAACACATTTTCGACGGGCTGGAATCAACTCTTACCCCACAGCCCGAACTCTCACATGACATCCCGGATACCCTGTCAAAGTCCCATACCCTGGCCGTTCCGCTCATCACACATGGGACCCTGATCGCGTTTACAGTACTCCATTCTCCGACCGCACATGGAGCACTCTCACCCGAAACCATGGAACTCCTGACAGCGATGGCTCAGGGTGCCGCAAATGCTCTTGATTCGCTCCTGATTTACGAAGATCTCCGACAATCTCAGGCCCTCATGCGCCGAACCGACCGGTTGCGCTCCCTGGAAATCATCGCTGGCGGGTTTGCCCACGAAATCCGCAACCCGTTAACGTCCATTAAGACCTTTATTCAGCTGGCTCCCGAGAGGAAAGACGACAGCCAATTTATCGGGGAGTTCAGTCGCATTGTCCTAGAGGATGTCAATCGGATTGAGCGATTGATTCAAGAGATCCTTGACTATGCCCGTTACATGGAACCCCAGCTGACCGACGAGGACCTCAATGACATCGTCACGTCCTGTCTGTACTTCATCCAAGTCACGGCAGACAGCCGGGGGATCAAGATTGAAAAACAGTTGGCGCCTGAGCTTCCTCGTGGCATGCTGGATCGGCAGCAAATCAAGCAGGTGCTTTTGAATCTCCTCTTGAATGCCCTCGATGCCGTTGGCGAGGGACCGGGGAGCCTACGGGTACGGACGCATCAATTCCAGAAACCAGAGGGTACCCTCTTCATGCAGATCGACATCGAAGATACCGGACATGGAATCGCACCCGAAAACCTGGAGCACATCTTCGATCCATTCTTTACGACCAGACACACAAGCACGATGAACGCAGGAACCGGGCTGGGTCTGACCATCGCACACCAGATCATTCAAGAGCATCACGGCGACATTCAAGTAGCCAGCACGGTAGGTCAAGGAACGACCTTCCGCATTACTCTTCCCGCGCTTCATCAGTAGTACTCAAGGAGCCCTTGTGGAAAGCGTCATTCCAAAAAAACGATTGCTATTGATCGATGATGAGCCCAGGGTCCGCGCCTCGCTGAAAATGGTGCTGGAGCCACTGTATGATATCGCCCAAGCGAGTGACGGTCCCGAAGGTCTCGACATCTTCCGCAAGGAAGGCCCTGACCTGGTCCTGCTCGACATCGTACTGCCTGGCACCGACGGTCTCGCCGTGTTGCAGATGCTCAGAACGGAGCGCAAATCCACCCCGGTGGTCATGCTCACCGGCACCAAATCCGTAAAAACGGCCGTGGACGCGATGAAGTTGGGGGCAGCCGACTACCTCTCGAAACCCTTCGACGTCGACGAACTTCGAATCGTGATCGACCGTGCACTGAACTCCTCGGAGTTGGAACAAGAAGTCACCCAACTACGGGCCCAAGTCGTCAAACGATACGCGTTTCACAATCTGATCGGAAAAAGCCAGGGAATGCAGGAGATCTACGCAAAAATTGAGCAGGTTGCCGACAGCCGAACCACGGTGCTGATCACCGGAGAAAGTGGGACCGGCAAAGAGTTGGTCGCCAAGGCGCTCCATTACAACAGTTCCCGCCGAGAGCGTCCGTTTGTCGCACTCAACTGCGCCGCACTGCCCGAGACTCTGATTGAAAGCGAACTCTTTGGCCACGAAAAAGGTTCCTTTACGGACGCCACAGCCCGACGTGTCGGGCAGTTCGAACTTGCAAATACAGGAACCTTGTTCCTCGATGAAATCGGCGATCTCAGCCCGATTACACAAGCCAAGCTCCTGCGCGTCATTCAAGAACGAGAGTTTACGAGAATCGGCGGAGTGCAACCGATTAAGGTCGATGTCCGCATCGTCGCGGCCACGAACAAAAACCTCGATGACCTCGTCCGAAAGGGGCTGTTCCGAGAAGATCTGTACTATCGCATCAATGTGATCTCACTCTATCTGCCTCCTCTTCGCGAACGGCCCGAAGACATTCCCCTCATCGCCAACCATTTTTTGGAGAAACGGTTGGAAGAAGCACAGCGTCCTCCTATTGAATTTGGGAAAGAGGCACTGGAACTTCTAACCCGTTACCCCTGGCCTGGTAATGTGCGTGAGCTTGAAAACTTTATCGAGCAGGCATTCATCTGGTCTCAACATGCGACAGAAATTACTCCGGAGCATTTACCGACCTCGATGAAGAGTACTTCGCGTTCGCCATCGCTCCGCGACGACACCCTGGCTGGTCGAATGTCGCTCGAGAAAGCTGTGATGGAATTTGAGCGAGAAATCATTCTCGATGCCTTGAAGCGAACCAATTATGTCCAGACCCATGCTGCGAATCTACTGGGGATCAGCCGCCGAATGCTGAAGTATCGGATGGATACACTCGGTATCGGGCGGCCAGATAATTCAACTACTCAGGATTCAGAACCTCCCATACAATAATGACACACTCACCAACAAGAATGCCACAGTTGTACATCGTTGATATGTGAAGAATATTCATAAACTTAGCTCACATGCATATATATAGAATTACTAATAATACTGCATACAACATATGAGTTCTGCTCATAACAAGTTGATAAGGAACAAATTTTGCTTAATTCTTGTCATGACGCTCCTAGTATTGATCGCATGACGACTTCTGCACAACCTTCCACAGGACCAACTATTCTCATTATTGAGGATGAGGTAGGCCCGCGAGACGCATTGAAAGTTGTTCTTGGTTCGTTTTGTACTATTCACTGTGCTGAGAATGCCAGGACGGCGCTTGAGCTGCTCAGACAGCAGTCGATTGACCTGATTACCCTCGATCAAAAACTGCCGGATCGCCCGGGCCTCCAGCTCCTCCAAGAAATCAAGCTCGATTATCCCGACATAGAAGTTGTGATTGTCACGGGATACGGAAGTCTGAAATCAGCCATGGAAGGCATTCGCCACGGTGCGGCAGGTTACCTACTGAAACCGTTTAATACCCATGAACTGACCACGCTCATTCAGCAGACAATCGAGAAGAAACGGCGACTAGATTTTCTTCGGCGGTACCTCCGCAACTCACCGGAACTTTGGGGATCTCCGGAGCAAGACACCCATGCCTGGCAAACCCTCCAAGCTGACTACTTTTCTCTGTCTCCAAACCATGAGCCTGTTGCAGCGATCTCCTCGCAGGACGAGATGAGACTGCTTCCGATGTTTTCCGACATCCTTGAGGCGACTGACCGTCAGTTGTTGAATCATTCGAGTCGTGTGAGTTTCTATGCCACATTGATGGCGGCTCGGCTCAATCTTTCTCTCGCTGACCAAAAGGCCTTGGCTCTGGGAGCCTTTCTCCACGACATTGGCAAAACAAGCCTCCCTCACTATCGTTTTTCTGACGATCAAGTTCTTCCATCACGAGAACCTGTCTTGTGCCGAGAACATCCTGGCAACGGGGCTCGAATGATTGAGTCCTTGGGGCTCCCAGCTGAGGTTGGACAGATTATCGCTGCTCATCACGAGCGGTGGGATGGACAAGGATATCCCCTGGGACTTCAGGGTGCAGAGATTCCGCGTTTGGCTCGCATTGTCGGTATGGCTCAGTTGTTCGACCATTTGACGGCAGATGCTCCAGGACGCTCTCCCCTTTCCATGGAACAAGCCATTCAACGGATTGCAGACCCGTCGCTGATGCAGTTCGACCCACAGCTGCTGGAACTGTTCATCGACGTCGTCAAAGAATCGACCGCTTCCATCCCAACCATGACCGCCGTTCCAGCTGCCTAACAGGTTCTTCTCAAACGATAGACCGACCCGGATCTAGAATTTCGTCTACGAGCCAGAAAATCCCCCAGGCTGTTCAGAAAGGCCGCCGCTTGCGAAGGAGCGATGCGTCTTCCTCTCTCCATATGTGGAGCTTCTGAACGCCACGAGTATGCCGCCAGTGGCCTTTCTGAACAACCTGCTACGCTACTCTTGTGCTCCGGCGATCAACTCCGCAGCTGTCGCCCTCGTCTTCTGAGTCACCCGCTCACCGCCAAGCATGCGGGCGATTTCGCTCTCTCGACTGGCGCCGACTAAGGCACGCACCTTGGCTACCGTCCGTCCCTTGACCTCGGACTTTTCAACGCAGAAATGGTGGTCGGCCTGAGAGGCAACTTGCGGGAGATGGGTGATGCACAGCACTTGATGATAGTGCCCCAAGGCGCGCAAACGCTTACCGATCGTGGCTGCCACGGCTCCCCCAACTCCCGTATCAATCTCATCAAAAATGAGTACCGGCACCCGATCCACATCTGCAAGCACCGTTTTCAGCGCCAACATAACCCGAGAGAGCTCCCCACCTGAGGCCACACGGGCCATTGGTTTGAGGGGCTCACCGCTATTCGTCGATAACAGAAACTCAACCCGATCGACCCCGTCCGGACCGTACTCGACGCCTGATTCCGCCGGCTCCACCTGAACAAGAAATCTCACGGGTCCCATCTTTAACGCCTCGAGGTCTTTTCCGACCAGTCTCGTCAACGAGGTGGCAGCCTCGGTTCGCTTTTCCGAAAGCTGGCGCGCCAATCCAGCAACAACTTGTTGTTGTTCGTGGATCAGACGATCGTGCTGGTCGAGCTCACTGCCTGAGCGGCTGAGTCGCTCCAGCTCCTCCTTCACCCGGCTCTGCGTAGCAAGCACGGCCTCGATCGTCCCCCCATATTTCTTCTTCATTCTGTGGATGACCGCCAAACGATCCTCGATCGTCGTTAATCGTGATGGATCGGCATCCAACCCTTCGACATACCCACGAAGGCCATCCGCGACTTCCTTCAAGAGCACTCTGGATTCTGAGACAAGCCCCGCCGTAGCTTTCATCTCCGGATCGAGCTGAGCCAATTCTCCTACCGCTCGCTCGACCAACGCCAAACCAGCCAAAATCCCCTGCCCATCCCCCTGAAGTTGTGCTTGAGCCTCCGATCCCAGCTCCTCCAGACGACGAGACGATGCTAACCGTTTCCGCTCGGCTTGGAGCCCTTCTTCCTCTCCAAGACGACAGGCCGCTTGATCCAATTCTTGTTGCTGAAAGCTCAACACGTCGTGCTGCTGCATCCGCTGGTCGTTCGCAGCAGCCAACTCAGCACGCGTGCGACGGGCCCTGGTCCACGCTTGATGACTCGATTGATATTGGCTCCGCAGATCTTGCAGACGGCCAAATGCGTCCAACACCTCCAGCTGAGCTGAGCCGGAGAGCAACGACTGCTGATCATGTTGGCCATGGATATCGATGAGCGTACCGGCAAACTCTTCCAACGTGTGCGCCGGGCTGAGAACTCCGTTCAGATAGACTCGGTTTCTCCCAGACCGGGCGATCGTGCGTCGGATGATGAGTTGGCAATCGTTCGGACCAAGAAGTGCTTGAGCCCGAAGCCGAGGAAGGATGGGATGAGTGGGTGGTATCTCGAAAACCGCTTCGAGCTGTGCTTCATCCTCACCAAAACGGACTTGCTCACTTGACACACGCCCGCCCACGAGCAGCGCAACCGCGTCGATCAGCAGGGACTTCCCTGTCCCAGTCTCTCCGGTCAGTACGGTAAACCCCGAGTCGATTTCAAGACTCAGTCGCTCAATGACGGCAAAATTCGTAATGCGCAGCTCAGTGAGCATGGCTGCGACGAGACGCCCTAGGCAGTCCCAGCATGTTGAGCAAGAAGTGAATCAATCATTTCCTTGAATTGACGCTTTGGCCTGGCCCCGACCAGCTTCTCAACCGGCTGACCATTCTTAAAAAACAGAATGGTCGGAATACTCATCACCTGGTACCGACCAGCGACCTCAGGATTCTCATCGGTGTTCAACTTGCGAACTTTTAGTTTCCCGGCGTATTCTTTTGCTAATTCATCGACGATTGGAGCCACCATCTGACAGGGCCCGCACCATACGGCCCAAAAATCAACCATCACAAGCTCCGAAGCCTTCATGACTTCTGCATCCCATGTGGAATCTTCTACCTTCAAGGCATCACCAGCCACGTCTTCCCCTCCTTACAGAGTTAACATCACGCACATATCACAGTCCGATCATCGTACCCTACCAGTGTTTTTAGAGTCAAATACGGATCACCGCCCGGCTGGCACAGCGGGTCGAGTACCCATGGTCTCGGAGACCTGTGGCGGCAATCCATAGGGTCCCCCCGGAGCCGGCCAAGGCAGTCCACGTTCTCCGTATACCAGCGGGTTCAACAACGTCCGCATGAGGACAGCTTCCGCGTTGCCCACACCGCCGACACCGGTAAAATTCAACATAAACCCGTACTGCTCACGATCGGGAAATTTGATGTAATGGAGCCCCAATGACCAGCACTTACATGGATTCTGATACAAAGCGACGACGTCCAGTTCCGGGCTTCTGCCCTGCTTGACGTCATAATAGGCCTTGGCCCCGAACGTCCACCCCCAGGGGGTGCGGACTCCACCACCCATCGTCACAAATTGAATCTCTTTTGTCGGCGCAAACACTTCGTTGAAGGAGATGGGATTCCAAATGTCCCCACGTCTCACTCGATTGCCGTCCTTCGTATAGCGTTGCCCGACTTCAAAATACCAGTTGGTCCCCTCCTGAAAGCGGAGATCCGTGTTGAATTGGCTGACAGTCAGCTGATACGGATCAAAAAACGCGTCCATAGTCACGTACCGATTGATGGGAGGCCGCAGCGCCCAGGCTTGAGCGCCCTGACCAAAAATCGGAGTATCCAACTGCGACAGACTGCTCAGCGGAGGGAGATTGTTCCCGATCACGGCTCGCATCCAGATGTCGGAGAACTTCCTGCCTTGGATAGGTACCGTCGCCGGCTGGATTGGCTGGGTGAACGAGCCGAGAAAAGGGGCAACGCCCGGCGTAAACTCACGCGCCAACGTCTGCACGGCTCCGACATGGTAGCTCTGGGCGACGGTGAGATCCAGCCAGTTGAACGCCGTCCTGGTACCCGATTCCAGCACACGACTCCGGAGCATATAGGTCACGAGATTCTTCTTGGGAAGATCGTCGGCTTGATCGATTTGGGCCAATGCCGATTGTCTGGTGCCGGGCACATATTCATACGTCACCGTCGGTTCCATCGTATGCAACAGACTGCCGCCATCAGCCAATGCAAAGCGGCGTGTGAGCTTCGAGGTGGCATCGACCCCCAGCCAAAAAGTTTCTCGATGTTGGGCGTCCTCCGACTGAGCGCCCCTCGTGTAATAGACCTCCCGGAACTTCGCCTGCGGGCGAATAGCCAGGAGATGTCCCAGTTGAATCGGCTCTGTCGCGATGCCGGGAACGAGATTGAATCGGTTGAGGGCAAACCCATCCTCTCGGTAAAAATTGACGTAGTTCCCTTCCATGCCGTACTGAGCCGGTGAATTGAACAGGGAGACATAGGGCAAGTTGTATCCGGCTTCAGGAAGGCGCTGGAAGGTATCTTTGCCGCCGGCCTGTAACGGCTGCAAATATAAACCCAAGAGATAGAGGCTGCCGTAGGGAAGCCGTTGGGAGAGTAACAAATTCGATTCAGCACTCGGCAGGGCTCGAAGTACGCCCGAGTTGCTCAACTGCTGATAAAAGTTCGGGTCGGTGACCAAATTGGCATTGGCCCGCAGCAACAAGGTATTCGTGAGATATTGCGTATGGGTCCCGGTCACTGTTGCACGGGCTTGTTCGCCATTCTTCTCTCCGTCGGTTGCACCGGCCCCATCCGGGAGCTGGGTCTGCTGTAAATAACTCACGAACCATTTGCCGCGCGATCGACGGTCCAATATGTAGCGATATTCAAAATCAGACCCGTATCCCAACCGATTGTAGTAGGACGGTGAGATCGTCACATCCTGGCTCGGACTGATCGCCCAGAAAAAGTGAGCCTGCGCACCAAACCCAAACCGACTGTTGTACTTCGGAGTCGGAATCAGAAACCCGGTTTGTCGTCTCGCCATCGGATACGAGAAGGTAGGAAGAGGAATCGTCGGCACGTCCAAGATGCAGAACCATC
>JAMXAU010000049.1 GCA_024281365.1 Nitrospira sp. | reverse complement strand
GCATTAACCGCACTGTGAGCGCACTCACCAGCTCACTGAGACCATTCTTGAGGCTGACAAACATCGTCCGTCGTGGTTGGGAAGACACACTGGATAAGGGTGATTTCTTGGCCGCCATCATGCCGCGAATAATGCTGCCATACCGCTGCTCGAGCTCAAAGAACCGTGGAAACGTCGCCCGTAGACTCATCTGCTCGGCATCACCCGCATAAATCCCCGCCATCAACGGCTCTAATACCCGCTCATACGCCTGAACTCCAAATCGACGACGGAGGAACGCAGCCAAGGACTCATCATCTCTTGGAGAACCCGGAGGAACTGCGAATTCAAGTCCCATCCTCGCCAGCCCCGACCAGCTGAGTAATCCGCTATGGAGGAACGCCCCCAATTGCTTCGGAACAAACGAGAGGAGTCCCTCGGGTAAATCCTGCAGCTGTCCGCGGTGGAGAACACAGGCCTTCTTTCCTGTTTCGTTGGTATTGATCAGCTGGTCGGCAAGCCCCAGTTTCATGCAAAGATCGAGACCCGCCTGTTTTTGAGAAAGAAACGAATCCGGTCCGGCTTCAGTCACGATGTCACCAATTCGATGCGTGACGATTTTCCCTCCCCAGGATGGGTCGGATTCCAGAATGGTGCAGCGGATGGAGAGGCCTGCTTGGGCAGCTTGTTCTTGCAACGAAATGCGGTAGCGAGACCGGAAATCCCACCACCGACAATCACGACTGTACGCGATCGAGTCACGACGGAAGACAGGGAGTGGATTCGTGTGCAGCCAAGACGTCTCGTAACGTCTCAAGTATCGCGGCAGAATCGTTCAACATCGCCATGCGCTCCAGATGGAGCCCCTTGCTCACAGCCAATTGCTTGAGCTCAATGTCGATGTCAAACAGCGTTTCCACGTGGTCACAGATAAAACCGATGGGTGCCACCAGCACGTGGCGATGTCCGGCCTGCTGGATGGCCTCCAACATGGCTTCGACCGTCGGCCCAAGCCATGGCTCATTGGAGCGTCCCTGACTTTGATAGGCGAAATACGTCGGTTGGTTACCTAAGGCGTTGGTGACCGCCTCGACCGTTCCCTTCACCTCATCCGGATACGGATCCTTCATCGCCACAATTCGTTCAGGCAAACTATGCGCGGTGAACAACACCGGCACCGTTGCACGCACATCGGCAGGAAATGTCTGAAGCCCAAGCCGAATATTCTCCACAATCGCAGTGATCAGCCGGGGATGCCGGTTCCAACTCCCGACGTAGGTCACAGGTGTGTGGTCCTCTAATCCGGTACGAGCCTCCTCCACTTTCTTTCGATAGGCTCCGGTACTCAGCGACGATTGTTGCGGCGCCATGCAGACCCCGATGATCTGTTCCGGTGACTCCTTCAGCAGCTCAGCATAGGTCTCTTTAATAAAGGGATGCCAATGCCGCAACCCAACATACACTCGGTATCGGTCGTCACCACACTCATTCAGTTGCCGTTCCAGTTTTTTCGCAACCTCTTGTGTGATCCCGACAGCCGGCGACTTTTCCACGGTGGCACGGTACCGTTCGCGAATTTCTTCGACCAGTTCGGGAGGAGTCGGTCGCCCTCCACGCACATCGAGCAAAAATGGCTCCACGTTTTCCAGACAGTCAGGCCCACCCATGGCCATCAGAAGCACAGCTGTATGTCGTCGTGATTCAGACATTGATCATCGCCAATAGCTGATGGCTTATAGCAGATGGTGAAACAATGAGCGCCACGGATTCGGATGTAGCGCCTACCGTCAGCCATACGCCATTTGCCATATGCCCTTCATTCTATCGCTGGCTGAGCTTATGGACCATATCGATCGTGGCAGCCACATGATCGACCGGTGTCGTCGGCAGGATACCGTGACCAAGATTGAAGATATGACCAAGACGTCCGCCCGCACGTCGCAAGATGTCTTCGACGCGACGTTCGATTTCGTGAAGCGGAGCAAACAGCGCAAGCGGGTCGAGATTGCCTTGCACCGCACGGTCATGTCCAATTGTGGTCCAGGCCTCATCGAGATGCACCCGCCAGTCGACCCCGATGACATCCCCTCCCGCCTCACGCATCTGACGTAGGATCGCCGTCGTCCCGGTACCGAAATGAATCATCGGTACCCCTTCATGCTTGAGTCCCTCGAAGATCCGTTGGACATGCGGCATCACATATTCGACATAGTCGCCGGCAGACAGACACCAACCCAACTGTGGAACAGCTGAATGGCCTGCGCCCCCGCCTTGATCTGGCGACGGAGATACCCGGTGAGCACACGAGCGAACTTATCCATCAGCCGATGCCAGGCCGTCGGATCGCTATACATCATCTGTTTGGTATTCAGATAATTACGCGAGCCGCCGCCTTCGATGGCATAACTCGCCAACGTGAACGGCGCGCCGGCAAATCCAATAAGCGGCACCCGCCCGTCCAGGGCACGCCGTGTTTGCCTGATGGCCTCCGCCACATAGTTCAGCTCGTCGCCGTCGATGACTTTCAGTTGATCCACAGCCGCCCGATCGCGTACCGGATTGTGGATGACCGACCCTCGCCTGCCGCGAACTCAAGATTGAGGCCCATCGGCTCCAACGGCAGCAAGATATCAGCAAAAATAATGGCCGCATCCAGCGGGAATCGATCAATGGGCTGAAGTGTGACCTGAGCCGCCAATTCAGGCGTCTTACACATCTCCAAGATTGAATGTTTCGCGCGCAGGGTCCGATACTCGGACATATACCGTTGGCCTGGCGCATGAACCACACAGGGGTACAATCAACTGGCTCTCGACGACATGCTTTTAGAAATCGATCATTCATGGTGGCGGCATTTTAGTGACGCAGGAGGAGTCCTGTCAAACAGCCGGAGAAGCCTCGCCACTCCTTCTTTCGGCAACTTCTGTCATTGGGACAGCCGGCCAACGCTCGTGAGGAACACGATAACCTGCATGGCTTAGGAAAAAATCAGGTTTTACTTTCCTTAGATTCTCTGTATAATGAACTACCAACCTAACCGGGACGCTCAATTAGCTTAATTGGGACCACGGCCCCCTGTTGCCACCAGTGGCTTACCGATCCCCCGAATCTATGAGGAGAACTGTATGTCCGACGTGCAAGCGTATCCACCAACCAAGGCTCAGCAGATCTGGTATTCTTTTCTGCGCTGGTTTGACTCCTGGGCTGGCCTTGAACTGACGAAATCAGACGGACCACCGAAGGTCGACTGGATTCGTAGCGTTCCATTTATTTTCATGCACTTAATGTGTTTCTGCGCCATCTTAGTCGGGGTGAGCTTCACTGCAGTCGCAGTGGCCATCGCATTCTATTATATTCGCATGTTTGCGATTACCGGGTGGTACCATCGCTACTTCTCGCATCGTACATTTAAAACGTCTCGTACCGTCCAGTTTCTCTTTGCCCTCTTAGGCAGCACCTGCACGCAACGTGGTCCCCTGTGGTGGGCCGGCCATCATCGCCATCACCATATTGCCTCCGATACACCGGAGGATGTGCACTCTCCTCGGCATGGAGGGTTTCTCTGGTCCCACATGGGCTGGATTATGTCGCAAACGTTTTATGCGCCGCGCTTGAAGAGCATTGCTGATTTTGCCAAGTTTCCGGAGTTGCGGTTTCTCGACCGCTATGATGTCCTCGTGCCTTTCTTAACCGGCGTCGGTATGTTCGGGTTCGGCAAGCTGTTGGAAGCCTATGCGCCTGAACTCGGCACCAACGGCATCCAGATGCTGATCTGGGGATATTTCATCTCGACCGTCGCACTGTTTCATGGGACCTGCACAATCAATTCATTGTCCCACGTCTACGGCTCACAGCGGTACGAGACCGGCGACGACAGCCGAAACAACTTCTTTCTGGCCTTAATCACCATGGGCGAAGGCTGGCATAACAACCACCACTATTATCCGGCCTCGACCAGGCAAGGATTCTACTGGTGGGAAATTGACATGACCTACTACTGTCTGAAAGGACTTGAGTGGCTGGGATTGATCTGGGACATCCGTGACGTTCCAGAGTATGTCCGTGAGGGAAAAACCAGACAAGATTCAGACCGCAGCGTACTCAAGAAGAAAATCGAAGCCGCCGTCAAATCGGCGGAACTTCCAGCACCACAACCACAATTGGAACTCACACCTCCTTAAACCCAATCAGATTCAGCCTTCGACCTTGGTCGATCCTCAAACTGATCGGCCAAGGTCTCCCGAATCCGACGGCTCTCCGACTCGATTTCCTTTCGTTCCTCATCGGACATCACCCACGCATCACCGGCACTCAATTGAAACCGATAGTGGTCTTCGTAGAGCGTAAACCACTCGACATACGGATGTGGTTCCAGGTTTGGATGCGGATCGAGTGAAATAAGGTTCACGGTGCCGATCTGAGGATTGGCCATATCACCGATGACTTGCCCCGCCACCTCATCATCTTCAAAACGGCTGTTTCGGAATCGAATCACCTCGCCGGCGATATCAGGCTTAAAATTACCGCGCAAATAGAAATCCACTGGCCCAACGACCGCAAATACGACCTGTCCAACAACCGTCCCATCAACACGGTTATCAAGAAATCCTTCGCGCACCCACCGTCCATTGCCGAACTTTTGTGCCATATGTCTCCCTGATCCTTAGGGAACGATCAGCCGCCGAACGCTCCGATGATAACCGCCAATAAGATCAGCGCGCTGCCGATCCAGCCTTGTACATCCAACGTCTCTCCAAGAAAGTACCATGAAAGCCAGGCTGCATAGGCCGGCTCGGATGCAAACAGAAGCGCCACCTGTTGGGCCGGAACCAGTTGCTGAGCCCACATCTGCACGGCAAATGCGAGTGTGGCCAGCACCCCCGTCACGACAAGCCCCGTCAGCAGAACGGGTGTGGGCGAAAACGCGCTCCCCGGAGCATCTTCCCACCACGGGGCAAGGAGAAACAAGAGCGTCATTGCCACCATCTGCCACACAAGGAGCGACGGGGCATCGACCTGGCGGGTAAATCGTTCAAGACAAATGATATGTCCCGCAAACGCCACGGCACACCCCAGCGTCAAGAGATCGCCTCGATTCATGGAGGCGCTGGGTTTGACGAGGAGCCACAACCCAACCACCGCGACCACCGTTGCCAAGACCGCACGCCGGTCGACCCGCAGAAGGATCAACGGCACAAAGATCACATACAGCGCAGTGAGAAAGGCTGAATTGGACGCAGTCGTGTACGAGAGCCCAACGGTTTGGAGCAGATATCCAAGAAACAGAAATACAGTCGAGAGTGCAGCAGCCTCTAACACTGCACGGTCATGATGCAACCGACGGCGACTGACGACAAACCACAAGAGGATGAGCAGGGTACCGATGAAAAATCGAAGTAACAAGAACGAGAGCGGGGGGATCTGCTCTAATACCGCTTTCGTGGCAGGAAAGGTGGCACCCCAGATGAGGGTGGTCAGTAGGAGGGCCAGTCGCGGCATGAATTCGTAAAGTGCTGAGTCCTGAGTCGTGAGTTCTGAGTAGACAGGCCCAGATTGACAGACTCAGCACTGAGCACTCAGGACCCAGCACTTCGTTCTAGGGTTTGCAGAGTGGACACAGCCGTTGCCGGTTCACTCCAGCCTGTTCCATCGCCCGGGTCGCCCGTTCCTTATCAGGATAATCAAACCATCCGCCTTCCCAAAAGTCGCTGGAGGTGGCGGTCGATGGCACCTCCGAACACCGGTCTCGGTGGAGCGTCACACGGTCGATGGCACGGGCAATATGCAACCAGTAGATCATGCTAGCCGGTGAGGGTAAAGGGTGAGTGGCAAGGAGCGTTCACTATCGCGCCTTACTCCTGCCCTTGACCGGTTCACGGGAGGAGCTGCCATTCATCCTTCTCGATGAAGCACTTCACGCCGGTCTGTAGCTTTTTGACATCGTCCTTCTCGAAGAGCCGCATATAGCGCTCGATTCGATCATCCTCATCGATTCGTTCTTCCTGCATCACACCGTTGTTCCCCTTGTACCGTCGAATCAGCACTGGCATCGAAACCCTCCTCTGGAGCTGGCAGTTGAGCCACATAAGTTGTTAGAATGAGCAGAATATCGTAAGCTGATCAGCATCGCTTGCACAAGGGCTGTTTGTCAAGATCTGAACGGCTCCATTGGTTGGAGTGAAGACTCGGCGAACTGCCATCATGATCTTGCGTGAGCGGACTCGACTGATTCGGTAACACCACGATCCCGCGAATGCTTCGTCCGGGTACAGGTCTCTGACAACCCGGCTGCAGAAGGGAACGCAGGCAAGCCAAGAGAAAGGATGCGATCCTGTGCCACTCTATGAATACCGTTGTGGACAGTGTGAGAAGCAGTTTGAAGCCACCCAGTCCGTCTATGCCAGAGTAGAAGACACTGAGTGTCCCCATTGCCATGCAAAGGAGGCGACGCGCCTTCTCTCGGCCTTTTCATCCAACGTGGTCGGCGCTCGAAAACCCGGATTTACCGAGAGCAAAGCCAAGGCCATGAACCAGGAACGGATGGAGCGATTCGTCAAATTGCCGCCGTTGAACGCAAAACGCAATGTCCCACCACCAAACATGTCTTCCGAATCCGAGCCCTCTTCGGCAGACCGAACCACGTCCGAGTCGTAAACATGGTAAACCGTCATCTTTTTGTCTGGTTACACCGCAGGAGTCATCAAGCCCCCGGTCGTGGTGGAGAGCGTCCGTGACAGGACGATCATTGATCACTCAGCTGTGCGTGGGCCTGATGCTCATCATCTCCCCTCTTCCGGCCTCAGCCCAGGTTGCAGGAACGTTGGTCATCGCCGGCAATGGGCCTGAACAAGCGACCATCGAAGCGCTGGCACGGGCCTTCGAAAAAGCCAATCCCCGTGCCTATATCGATATCCTCTGGGACGAGGACTCCACGCCGGTGCGGTTAGTCCAGACCGGCCAGGCACAGATTGCCGTCACCGGCATGAAGGACGCAACACTGACGGCCTCCCAAATCGGATGGGATGGCCTCGGGATTCTCGTGCATCTCTCGAACTTCACCAAGGAAGTCACGACGCAACAGGTCGCCGATGTGTTCGCTGGAAAGGTCCGAGAATGGTCTGAATTGGGTGGCCCCGAAACGAGAATCTTGCTGATTGACCGCTCCCGCACCCAGAATATCCGTGAGACGTTTGAGTCCCTCCTCGGGATCACCGGAAAGATTCCTGGTACTGCAAAGGTCATTGGACCGGACGACACGGTCGTCAAGACCGTCGTCGGCACCCTTCCACCACTCTCTGCCGTCGCGTATGTGTCACTGAGTACCGGCCTCTCCGCCGTCTCTAACGGTGTGGCCGTCCGTCTGCTGCCGGTTGATAAGATCGAACCGGAGGTGCCAACGGTCCGGGACGGGCGCTACAGTCTACGACGCCCGCTGCTCCTTCTCTCGAAAAAAGAAGCGAATCCTCTTGTTGAAACCTTTATCGCATTTGCGCTATCTCCTCCTGGTCAAGCCATTGTTGGAGAACTCTATGTGGCCATGCCGACTAAATAGGTCCACACTCAAGGAGGTCCTTATGACTCCCCCTAACCGATCTTCGTTCCTGATGCTCTCGTTACTCGTGCTGATTGGCTTCCCGCTTCGCTCACTTGCCGAAGAGGGAGTGGTCGTCGAAGGTGCCGGGTATACACTGCATGACGCAGAATCGATCAAAGGACATGACGAACAACAACTGGAAAAGGACCCCGTTTGCGATAGCAGCCGAAAGCCAAGAATCCTGCGCGTGGATCCGGACGAGGCCAAGCCCGGGCAAACCATTACGCTGAAGGGTGAGAACTTCGGAACAAGAGACTGTTTCCGAGGCGTGGCGTTCAGTGCGGCAGGACCCACCAAGATCGATTACAAGTTTGTGAACGATACGATATTAGAAGTCACCGTGCCTGACATCCAACCCGGCATGTCATTCATCGATGTCGTGGCCGGCGGCGGCAATGCCCGTTCGAAGGCGTTTTTGGTGCAACCCAAATAATACGCTGCCTCCCCGCCGATCGAAGAGGGTCCGAGACCCTATCCGGGTAACCGATCACTCAGCGGCCTGTTGGCGGACGGCTTTGGCAAGATTGTCGGGTGTCCCGATATCTAAATAGCGGTCGTGCGGAAACGTTACACTCTGTATCCGAAGGCCAGCCTTGAGAGCCTGCTGAAACACCACCCCGACGGCCAAGTCCCCTCCAGGATCATTGGCGGTGTTTGCCAATTGCTCCATCTTTCTTGTGGTCTCATCCGCACGCAGAAACCGATGGAGAAACTCGGAAAAGACCGGGGTCCAGACGGCAAAACACCAGCCGAACGTGAGCGTCGTCGAAGCGGGCTTCATCACAATCTCACGAATCCATCCCTCGTTATCACAATCCACCATGTCCCAGATTCGAGGATCTTCAATGCGATGCAGACCAAGCACCACATCCGCACCAGTTTGTTCCTGTTGTTCAATGAGTCGCCGATAGGCATCCGGTGGACCGAACAGAATATCGGGGAAGCCGAATGCAATCCGGTACTGGGACACAAAGGAATACGCGCGATCAAGCGTATCAGGAGGCCCAAGCGAGCCGGGAATTACGAGATAGGCGAGCGACATCCCTACCCCCACGCCCTCCTGAAAATAGTTCGGAATGTCCCATTTTCCTTCACGGATCACGATGAACGTCTTGGACAGCCCAGCCGTTTTAAATTTTTCCAGCAGATACTGCGACGCCACTTTGGGCCGTGGCATCCCCGTCCTCGGATCGTTCGTGAACCCGACCGGAAACAGCTCCTTGCTGCAAGGAAACGGTTGAAGACGCTTGGCCTGTCCAGCAGCGGGAATGAGCCCGACGACTTCCGGCCAGGAGCGAGGCTGCGGATCAGCAAGAGGAGCAGTCATGACAGCGGCATTATCGCCGGATTCACGTGATGAGTCCAGGAGATGTTGAGTCAGTACGGAAAGATGTCATTTCTCATGTCAGGCAATACGTGGGGCACACAGCTGTGAGAAACCATCCTGGTGGGGCCAGGACCTATCCGTTTCCGGATCTCTCGACAAGAGAAGGCAGGATCGTGTAACCTAGAGTTATGCTGATGGATGCTTTTTCTCTAGCAGTGTGTTGACAAACCCTGCGCCGTTTCCCAAGCGGATAGGTGTGCGGGGTGACCGACAGGGTCTGGATTCACTGCAGGCTGTTCAGAAAGGCCGTCCAGCAAGGCCGCAGCGAGCGAAGAGGCGAATCGTACTCTGTCCCGTACGTTGAGCCCCTGAGCGACGTGAGAACGCCGCTGGTGGCCTTTGTCAACAGCCTGCTAGCAAGCACGTCACGAAAGAGAGTTCGCCCGATGTCATTTTCTTGGTCTCAACAAGCGCTCTCTGCCGCATTCCTTGCTATGAGTGTATTCATTTCCCGGCTTCGGCCGCGCCACTAGTCAAGGAGCGTCTTCCCCTGACGATGAGTGGAGCCGGTTGCAGCGAGAAGAAGCCGAGATCAACAAGGTCTTGCAGGCCATTCCCGGCGTCATCAGTGTCGATTTCAACCGTGTCCCCAATCACAAGGTCAGTGCTTTCAACCGTGGAATCATGTGCTTGTGGATATCACTCCCGGCACTGTGAAGTCCGCGGATGTGATCAATCGCGTCAACGAGGCCGCATCCTCCTGGCAGTGCAAGGTTGAATTCATTGAGGGCTGCATTTCGGCTACCATGCCGACGGCCTCAGCCGCCCCACACGAACACGAATAGTGACCATCCAAATAAGGCCGCAGCAAGCTGCTTCGCGGCTCTACATTCCGGAAGGGGGTTGTGAGACTGTTGCGGCCGGTCGCGTAAGCCCGGAACAACCCTTTATCTCTGCGCCGATGGGTCCGTAGTCGGCATCGTTCGAAACTCTTGAACGAAGTTCCACACTCGCAGGACATCGACGGTCAGCGCTGCGCCATAGGAGGGGCCATAATCTCGCTCTGAGAGGTGGCCCATGCTGTCATTCCACGTTTCGAAGCGCACAGGCCCTGCTGAGGCTGCGAGCGACCACGCGAACTGTTTTTGGCTCTGCCCCATGGTATTCACGAAGATCCCTGAATCCCACATCAGTGCCAATTCGATTTCCCAGGTTGGAATCGTTTCCCCGGTGGCCGTTGTCCGATACTGTCCGATGGCAATTGCCGGCTGAACCAACCCCGCCGTGCTTCTGACGGAGTGGAGCACCGCGCCGTTGCTCTGATAGCTGATCCGCCCCATCGCGGACACCCGAACGTTGATATCGCCCCACTTCTCCGAATGCCACACCGACGGGGTGATTTGCAGTCGACGGATGCCGCCCCGCAGAAACCCTTGTTGGTAAATGGTTCCAACGGAAAAGCCTCCACCCGCAAACATGACCTTGCGATCCCACAGAGTAATCCACCGAGTGATGGACCCATCGATCATGACATCGGTTTCCTTCCGAGGGTCCACCGTGGGCACCGACGGCAGTTGGCGCAGTTGATGGACCACTTTGTTCTGGAGGTATTGTGAAGGTTCATCACTGGTGGGACTGATCCCAGCAGTGAGATTGGTGCTCCAGTTTTTCCACAAGCAACTCGTTCCCGAATAGTCCCAATGTTTCGTCCAGCTGAGTGTGATGAGGTTGAAACCGAGCGTATTGCCTACCGTAGAGTCATATTTATTCCCTATGCCATCAACCGGGGTAAACCGATTGAGCGTCAGTCCCGAGGTGACGGTCGAATATTGATCCGGGAATGCCGTGCTCCCCCAATGCACAGACGGGGCAGGGTTTTCACTCCAGGCAGGAGCGGAGAGGCCTCCGACGAGCAGAAGCACGCCACCGATCACTGTTGCGTTTCGTCGCCCCAACCATACAGCATCTCCTAAAGACAACTTCCTCTTCATCTGTACCGATACCCTTTCATACGAACATCTGACCTTACTACCACCAGGCTAAGCACGAACATACTCAGGATGTTGAGCTATCATAAAGTAGCGACTTCTAGCTGACTCGCCCAGCGGTCGCGACTAAATTTGACTAAATATATTGATAACCGATACCGACCAATCCTTCCTCTTGTGCGGCGCATGCTGACCGATTTGTCCCCGCATCTCTCGACAGGCCTCTCGATCCTATGCTAGCTTACGCGCTTGTTTTTCTATACTCATTTCTTTCGACACGAGAGCCCACAGGCGCAGACATGTTCAAGAAGATCTTAGTCGCCAATCGCGGTGAAATCGCCATGCGAATCATACGCGCCTGCCGGGAATTGAACATTGCCACCGCCGCCATTTATTCCGAAGCGGATTCAACCGGCATCTACGTCAAGAAGGCCGACGAGTCGTATCTGGTCGGACCGGGGCCGGTGAAAGGCTTCCTCGATAGCAAACAGATCGTGGACCTCGCCACGCGCATCGGTGCGGATGCAATCCATCCAGGCTACGGATTTCTCTCGGAGAACGCAGAGTTTGCCGAACTCTGCCAAGCATCCAATATTACGTTCATCGGCCCGTCTACCCGTGCCATTACCCTGATGGGCAGCAAGGTCAAGGCTCGCGAACTTGCCGAATCAGCAGGCGTGCCGATCGTGCCTGGTACGGACGGCGCCATTACCAACGTCAAAGAAGCGCTGGCCTTTGCCCACAAAGCGGGCTATCCGGTGATGATCAAGGCGAGCGCCGGCGGAGGGGGGCGCGGATTACGTGTGGTCCGGTCCGATGAGGAGCTTCGCGAAAACATGGAAGTCGCGGCACGCGAGGCCCAAGCATCTTTTGGCGACGGCAGCGTGTTTATCGAAAAATATATCGAGCGGCCGCACCATATTGAGTTTCAAATCCTGGGAGACCGGCACGGCAATATCATCCATCTTGGAGAGCGGGACTGCTCGATCCAGCGACGCCATCAGAAGTTGATCGAGATCGCTCCCTCGTTGATCTTGACCCAGGAACTCCGTGAAGAGATGGGCAACGCCGCCATCGCCATCGCCCGCGCGGTGAACTATGACAACGCGGGAACTGTGGAATTTCTCCTCGACCAAGAAGGTAAGTTCTACTTTATCGAAATGAATCCACGACTCCAAGTCGAACATACCGTCACCGAGCAGATCACGGCGATAGACATCGTACGGAATCAAATTAAGATCGCGGCGGGCCTTCCACTCAGCATCCAGCAGAAAGATGTCATCTTGCAAGGCCATGCCATTCAATGTCGGATCAATGCGGAAGACCCCAAAAACAATTTCCTGCCTTGTACAGGAACCGTGACAGCGTATTTGTCTCCCGGCGGAATCGGCGTGCGCATCGACGGAGCGGTCTATAAGGATTACACCGTCCCGCCCTACTATGACGCCCTGCTGGCCAAACTGACGGTTCGAGGCCGCACGTGGGAAGAAACCGTCAGCCGCATGAGGCGCTCCCTCGAAGAATATGTCATTCGAGGACTCAAGACCACGATTCCATTTATGGAAGCGATCATGCAGGAACCAGACTTTATTGCAGGGCGGTTCGACACGTCCTACCTGGATACGCACCAGGACTTGTATGCGTACCCCGAGTTTGAGCCGCCGGAAGATCTGGTCCTGGCGCTCTCGGCAGCGATTGCCGCCTACGAAGGACTCTAATTTCACGACCGAAATCGCTTCCCAACAGGATGGATGAACCATCATGGCAAAAAGACGACCACCAACAAAGAAACCGCAAAAAAAGACCACACAATCGGCTCCGACGAGTAAGACGGTAAAGGCGCTCCGCTCGCATCCCAGCGAATTCACCATCACGCCGGCCGTCGGCAAACCAGTCTTGATCACCGACGTCGCCCTGCGAGACGGACACCAATCCTTGCTGGCCACGCGGATGCGGACCGAGGATATGTTGCCCATCGCCCAAAAACTGGATGCGGTCGGCTATTGGTCCCTGGAAGTGTGGGGCGGAGCAACCTTCGATACCTGTCTCCGATTTCTAAAGGAAGATCCCTGGGAGCGACTCCGAGCGTTGCGGGCGGCCATGCCCAATACCAAGCTCCAGATGTTGTTACGGGGCCAGAATCTGGTCGGCTATCGCCATTACGCCGACGATGTAGTGGAGCGGTTTATCGAGCGATCGGCGACGAACGGCATTGACGTCTTCCGCATCTTCGATGCGCTGAATGACGTACGGAATCTTGATCGAGCCGTGAGTGAAGTAAAGGCCTGCGGGAAACATGCGGAAGCCACGATCTGCTATACGGTCAGCCCGGTCCATAGCATCGATCGGTTTGTGGATTTGGCCAAGAAATTGGAGGATCTCGGAACGGACACGATTTGTATCAAAGATATGGCCGGATTGCTGGCTCCGCTTGATGCCTATCACCTGGTGCGTCGACTAAAATCCGCCGTGAAGGTTCCGCTTCATCTCCATTCGCATTACACATCCGGCATGGCGTCCATGGCCTCGCTTATGGCGATCCTGGGAGGCCTCGACATGCTTGATACCTCCATCTCCCCCTTGGCAGGTGGAACATCCCACCCGGCGACGGAAACGTTGGTGGCCTCACTCCAAAACACGCCCTACGACACGGGACTGGATCTCACGAGTTTTCAACCGATCACCGAACATTTCCGAACGGTTCGCCGCAAATATCGCCAGTTCGAGAGCGATTTTACCGGTGTCGACGCAGAAATTCTCACGTCGCAGATTCCCGGTGGCATGCTGTCAAATTTGGCGGCCCAGTTAACGGAGCAAAACGCGCTCGACCGGATGAAAGAAGTGCTCGACGAGGTTCCACGCGTGCGAAAAGAAATGGGCTACCCTCCGTTGGTCACCCCGACCAGCCAAATCGTGGGCACACAGGCGACTCTCAATGTGCTGACCGGTGAGCGTTACAAAGTCATCACCACTGAGACCAAGAACTATTTCTTGGGACTGTACGGCCGTGCACCGGGGCAGGTCGATCTCGATATCATGGCACGCGCCACCGGTGACGAAACTCCGATCAAGACCAGGCCGGCTGATCGGCTGGAGCCGGAACTGGATGAGGCCAAGAAAGAACTGCCGGCTTCGGCTCAGAGCGCCGAGGACCAGCTCTCGTTTGTGCTGTTCCCCGCTATCGCGTCTGACTTTTTTGAGGCGCGTGAGAAGGGTGACCTGACTCCTGAACCCCTGGACGTCGGATCAGCAAAAGGCCCTTCGACTGCACATGAGTTACATTTGGCTCCGGTAGAATTCAATGTCACAGTTCATGGTGAGACCTATCATGTGAAGGTCTCAGGTTCCGGTCGCAAGGTCGATGGCCGCAAGCCCTACTACATCCGTGTCAACGATAAGCTGGAAGAAGTCTCGCTTGAACCGATTCAGGAAGTGCTCGCCGGTGTTCCGGAATCTCCGGAGATCGGGACGGCAGGAAAACCCAAACGTCCCAGACCTGCGAAACCAGGTGATGTGGCTCCTCCCATGCCCGGTCGCGTCGTAAAGGTTCTTGTTGCCGTGAATGACTGCGTGAAGGCCGGTGACCCACTATTGATCATCGAAGCGATGAAGATGGAAAGCCGGGTACCGGCACCGATTGACGGAAAGGTCTCTGCGATCTTGGTTAACGACGGCGACAACGTCAAAACGGATGAGACGGTCATTCAACTGGAGTGATTCCATCACTAGTCCAATCCTCGGCCCGTCCAGACGCTGTCGGTCGGCACTGCTCATCCTCGGCTTCGTCTCTTCCCTCATGAGCGCATGCACCACTCCGCCACCAATCCCACCCTACTTTGAAACACTAGAGCGATCCCCAAGCAAGCGCATCCCGATCAGCACCGTGCTCGTCCAGGATCAACGGATCGCCTATCTTGATGTCGGTACAGGACCACCCGTCATTCTGATCCACGGCTTTGGCGGATCCATGTGGCAATGGGAACATCAACAGCACGACTTGTCTCAACATTTCCGTACGCTGACGCTTGATCTCCCTGGTTCCGGCTTATCCGACAAGCCGGACATCGACTACCTGCCGAATCAGATGTTGGACTTCTGTGTCGGGTTTATGGATGCCCTTCATATCGAAAGAGCTACGTTGGTGGGCAATTCGATGGGAGCCGGTTTGGCGATCGGCATGGCGCTGACTCATCCAAGCCGTGTCGACAAACTCGTGCTCATCAGTGGGTTACCGTCATACGTAAAGGACAAACTCACCAGCCGGTCGTTCAAACAGGCCCTGGAATCCCGTGCTCCTTCCTGGCTGGTTTCCTTCGGCAACTGGCTCTTTGGTGGGCTGATCACCGCGCCCGTCTTGAAGGAAATCATTCACGACCACCGGCTCCTGACTCCGGCCTGTCTCTGAACGGTCTAACCAGAATCGTCAACGCCCAGGCATCATCAAACCCCTCATGGCCGTGCGAAACGCGCTCCCACCATGGGAATCCGATTTCGCCCCACGGCTGAGTAGCATCACGCACCCGACGATGATCATCTGGGGAGAATACGACCGAGTGTTCCCCCTCGCCGTCGGTGAAGAACTGCACCAGAGGATTCATGGCTCAACCTTCGTCAAAGTCCCCCATGCCGGACATATGCCGCAATGGGAACGGCCGGAGCTGGTGAACCGCTCGCTGATCGAGTATATTCACTCGTCACCCTGAGGCAAAATCTGTGTGAGAACCTCGACCCATCCTGTGTTGAGAAAGGAGCATACAATGCGAAGATCATATTCTGGGATCATGGGCACGATGCTGTGCCTTCTGCTTGGCCTCGTCGGCTGTCAGACGACTGCGGGCAACAACTTCACCTATAAGAGTATGCCGGTGGCAGATGGAACGGCCGTCGCCGGCGAAGGCAATAAGATCCTCTTCAAGGGCAACCCACTGGCACTCACCGGGAGCGGGGTAAAAATCGGCGATGCCCTTCGTGATGTGAAGGTGACACAAAATGACTTGTCCCTTGTGAACATTGCAGAGACCAAGGGCTCGGGCAAGGTGCGTATCATCAGCGTGGTGCCGTCGCTCGATACCCCGGTCTGTGAACAACAGACTCACATTCTGAGCGAGCGGAATAAAGGCCTTGATAAGATGGTAGAACTCATTACGGTCAGCATCGACACGCCCTTCGCTCAAAAGCGATTCGCCGGAGAAGCCAAGATCGCCAACGTGACCTTCCTCTCCGACTATCGTGGAGCTGAATTTGGGAAAACCCATGGCCTTTTTTTGGAAGGCCCGCACATCTTGACGAGAGCGATCATAGTCGTCGATAAGACCAATACTATTCGCTATCTTCAAATCACCCCAGAGGTTGCTCAACTACCGGACATGGAAGAAGCCTTCCAGTTCGCCCGTCGCTTGGTCACTGAGAGCTGAGAGGAAGGCAGGTTGAGGTTCGAGGGGCAAGCATGTCTGCTCCCCTCAGCCTCAACCTTTCCGGGAATCCATGCCTCATTACAATTTACTCGTCATCGGCACAGGACCGGCCGGTCAAAAAGCTGCGGTGCAGGCGGCGAAGCTCGGCAAAAAAGTCGGCGTCATTGAGCGGAAGGAAGTCGTCGGAGGGGTCTGCATCAACACCGGCACAATTCCGAGCAAAGCCCTGCGCGAAGCCGCGATCTTTTGTTCCGGAATTCCACAGCGCAGCGTCTATGGCACCCCGTACCGACTCAAGAAAACGATTGCTATCGAGGACCTCACCGCCCATACCAACTACGTCATGAAGAACGGAATTCAGATCGTGCAAAGCCAGATGGCCAGAAATCAGGTTGATCCTGTTTTTCGGTTCAGCCAGCTTCGTCGATCCGTATCGCCTGCGCATACAAACGAACCGCGGTGCGCTCGAACTGACGGCGGACTTCATCATCATTGCAGTCGGAACAGAACCAGCCAGACCATCAAACATTCCTTTCGATGACCAAAGCATCATTGATACGGATGGACTTCTGAGTCTGAAGCGCATTCCCGACTCTATCGTCATCGTCGGAGGCGGAGTCATCGGCACAGAGTACGCCTCTATCCTCGCCGCACTGGAAATTCCCACCATCCTCATTGACAAGCGTCCTCGCCTGTTAGAGTTTGCCGATACCGAGATCATCGACTTACTCCAGCGACAGATGAAAGAAATCGGCGTCACTGTGTATCACAACGAAGAGGTCATCGCGATCGAGAGAGAACGAGGCAATTCCATCCATGCCACCTTGCGCCACAACCCGCCGATTCAGGCTTCCACACTCATGTATGCCATCGGCCGGGTGGGCGCGACAAAGGGACTCAACCTTGAAGCGGCGGGATTGAAATCGGATCATCGAGGTCGCCTGAGTGTGAACGAACATTTCCAGACCGCGGTTCCGCACATTTATGCGGCAGGCGATGTCGTCGGCTTTCCGGCTCTTGCCTCGACCTCGATGCAGCAAGGCCGCCACGCCTCCTGCCATGCCTTCGGCCAGCCGGATCGCATCGACAATTCGCTATTGCCATATGGCGTCTATTCCATTCCGCAAATCTCCTTCGTGGGACAGAACGAGGAGGAGCTCAAGCAGGCAGACGTCCCCTATGGAGTCGGTATCGCCCGCTACAAAGAAATCGCCCGTGGGCTGCTGATGGGCGACGAAACCGGCATGCTCAAGCTTTTGTTTCATCGGTATACCAGACACCTGCTCGGAGTTCATGCCATCGGTGAGGGAGCGACGGAATTGATTCACATCGGTCAGGCCGTCATGGCCTTTCATGGCAAGATCGACTACTTCATCGATACGGTCTTCAACTATCCGACCTTGGCCGAATGCTATAAAGTAGCGGCGTTGGACGGGATGAACCGACTCCCCAGACCCTGGATTCCGTATCTCTAATATGGAAGCACATCACGGTACATGTGGAGTGACGTGTTTAGAATTTCACCTGTCGACTCAACACGAACCACACAAATCAAACAACTTCTCAAACCGGAGCACGCATGTCATTTTCCAACCACCTCCGCAAACTCGCCAGCTCGATCTGGGACTCCCAACTAGCTCATCCCTTCGTTGTTGCACTTGGCGATGGAACGTTGCTTGAGCAGAAGTTCAAATACTACATCCTGCAAGACGCACGGTTTCTCGGTGATCTCGCTCGTGTATTCTCTGCTGCAGCCGTGAAAGCGCCTGACTCGGAAAGCGGCCTCCGCTTCAACAAGCTGGCAGAGGAGACAATCGTCGTCGAGCGCAGTCTGCATGAAAATTACGGAAAACGTTGGAACATGACCGCCAAACAGATGACATCCGTTCCCATGGCACCGACCAATTATGCGTACACCAGACACATGTTGGCGGTAGCCGCCACGGGAACTGCGACGGAAATCACGGTCGTGGCCCTCCCCTGCGCCTGGGTCTATTGTGTCGTGGGCCAACACTTATTGCGCAAGGGTCCGCCGGCCAAGAACCATCCCTACCGTGATTGGCTCATGCTCTATGCGTCGCCTGAGTTTGCGGAAGTCCAGCTCTGGATGCGGAAGAAAGTGGATCAGTGGGCCAAGACAGCCGGCAAAGACGAGTTACGAAGGATGGAAGACTCCTTCATTATCAGTTCACGCTATGAATGGATGTTCTGGGACATGGCCTGGCGTGAAGAAAAGTGGCCGGTGTAGACGAGACGGGATGACCCGTCGATCTTCAGTGCTCGCGCGACGCGCGCGCGAGAGTCATCGACCAATCATCAGAGTGGGCGGTGCTCGCCGCATGCGCGCAGTCGGAGACCTATCGGATCCCCCTTGGTAAGCGTAGATGGGAGGGAGGACAAGCACCAGCTGCTTGCCGACCGTCTGGGGTATGAAGAGAGAATACAGAAGCTACCTTGGGAACCGCCCGCTCAGTAAGAACGGTTACCCAACGATGCTTTGATTACAAATCGAAAACTTTCCAACCCTGATTCACATCCGAGATCGAACATAAGGAAGAAATGGACGGAGTTACAACGCTGGGACTGACAGCCGGAACATTGACCACGATCGCCTTCATTCCCCAGATCGTGAAGGCGCGGCAGTCTAAATCAACCGGCGATCTGTCCTGGGGAATGGTGACGATATTCAGTACGGGTGTGCTGCTGTGGCTCATCTACGGCATCTGGATCGATTCGCTGCCCGTCATTCTCGCGAACGCCGTCACGCTCCTGCTCCAGTGTGGAATCATTGCACTGAAAATCAGGTACGGATAGTGGGAAAGTTCCCCCCCGCAGCTTGAGCACGAAAGCGCCACAGAAATTGCTAACAGTATGAAACAACCACACGGCTGCTAGTCGTAAATCATCTTATCGAGTCAGTTAGATCCAGCGGGAGAACAGACCTGCGCTACGACTTCTGTCTTGCCTTGGCTAGCGCCATGGCCATGGCGCTGAGCGGCTGAGACGGTTGTGCGGTCTGGGCCGATCCTGATGCTCCTCGTCCACGTTGAGCACCGGCGGTATTGTTGCTCGACTGTGTCGAGGAAGTCGGACGACTTGCGGTATCATCAAGGCGCATCGTCAGCGCGATGCGCTGGCGCTTCAGATCGACATCGATCACCTTTACCTTGACTACCTGCCCCGGCTTCACCACCTCATGAGGATCCTTGATGAAGCGATTAGCCAATGCAGACACATGTACCAGTCCGTCCTGATGCACCCCGATGTCAACGAAGGCTCCGAATGCCGCGACATTCGTGACCACCCCCTCAAGCACCATACCCGGCTGTAAGTCACTCACCGATTCAATCCCGTCACGGAACGTCGCCGTCTTGAATTCAGGCCTGGGATCGCGACCAGGCTTTTCCAGTTCGCTCAAAATATCTCGCACCGTCGGCAGGCCAAACTTCTCATCGGTAAAGTCCTCTGCCGATACCCCCCTCAAAACGGCGGGCTTTCCCATCACCTCGGCTATCCCCGTTCCTAACTTGGTCAGAATCCGTTCAACGACCGGATAGGCCTCCGGGTGGACGGCAGAACAGTCCAACGGATTGTCACCGTCCGGAATGCGCAGGAAGCCTGCCGCTTGCTCGAACGTCTTGTCACCAAGACGAGGGACTTTGCGGATCGCCGTTCGATTGGGGAACGGTCCGTTTGTATTGCGATAGTCCACGATGTTTCGAGCCAAGGCTTTGTTGAGCCCCGAGACCCGTTCGAGTAAGGGAACCGAGGCCGTATTCACATTGACGCCCACGGCGTTGACGCAGTCTTCGACCGCGGCATCAAGCGATCTCGCCAAGGCCTTCTGATCCACGTCATGCTGATACTGCCCGACTCCGATGGCCTTCGGCTCGATCTTCACCAGCTCCGCAAGTGGATCCTGGAGCCGTCGCGCGATCGACACGGCCCCTCGTAAACTGACATCCAGATCAGGAAACTCCGCTGCGGCAAAGGCCGACGCAGAATAGACCGATGCCCCTGCTTCGCTCACCACAATCTTTGCCAACCGGTGTTCAGGCCTTTGCCCGGCGACGAGTTTGATCACCTCGCCCGCCAACTTGTCCGTCTCCCGGCTCGCGGTGCCGTTGCCGATCGCCAACAAGTCCACGCCATGCTGAACAATCAGCCGAATCAGGGTCTCCAATGCCCCTTGCCAATCGTTACGCGGTTGGTGAGGATAGATCGTCTCTGTGTCCAACAACTTTCCCGTTGCATCAACGACAGCCACTTTGCACCCGGTGCGAATCCCCGGATCGAGACCAAGAATGGCCTTGGGCCCGGCCGGGGCCGCCAACAACAGCTCATGGAGATTCTTTGCAAAAATTCTGATCGCCTCCGTCTCGGCAGCTTCCCGCAATTGTACGAGCAGCTCCGCACTGATGGTCAGATGCATTTTGACACGCCAGGTCCATTCACACACACCGGCCAGCCACTTATCGGCCGGTCGCCCTCGATCGGCAATGCCGGCATGAGCGGCAATCATGGCGACACAGGGATGTGGGACCATGGCCTCGATCCCCTCTCCCAATCCTAACTCCAGCTTTAAGACCCCGAGCGTGCGCCCCCGGAACAGCGCGAGAGCCCGATGCGACGGAATATTCTTGATCGGTTCCGAATAGGCATAGTAGTCGCGAAACTTTTCCTCTTCAGCCGTTTCTTTGTCCTTCATCACCGTGGAGGTCAGGACGCCCTCGTTCCACAGGCGTGTTCGTATTGCGGCCAGGAGATCAGCGGTTTCTGCAAACCGTTCCATCAAGATGTCCCGAGCCCCTTCGAGTGCGGCTTTCACATCCGGCACATTGACGGCCTCCACTCCTTCCGAAGCCGGTACCACGCGAATATACTTGAGTGCCTCCTGCTCAGGAATCAACAGAGGATCGGTTAACAGGGCATCCGCCAACGGCTCGAGCCCCGCTTCACGAGCGATTTGCGCGCGCGTGCGTCGTTTCGGTTTGAAAGGAAGATACAGATCTTCGACGGCCTGCTTGGTCATGGCCGCCTCAAGACTCGTGCGCAAGGCGTCGGTGAGCTTCCCCTGTTCCTCAATGGAAGCCAACACAGCCGCGCGCCGCTCCTCCAGCTCACGCAGATAGCGCAGCCGCTCTTCCAACGTCCTGAGTTGCGTATCGTCTAGGTTCCCTGTCGCCTCCTTCCGATACCGCGCAATAAAGGGAACCGTCGCTCCTTCATCGAGCAATGCTACCGCAGCGGCTACTTGCGA
>JAMXAU010000048.1 GCA_024281365.1 Nitrospira sp. | reverse complement strand
AGGTATGCTCGTGTGCACTGAGCGACTGGCCCCTTCCGGGGTAGACATGAGCAGAACTGCTTGAGGGTACTGCATCAGAGGAGTCATTCTTGCGGTAAGAGGCCGTTAGTACCTAGACTTTCGCCTCTATATCATAGGACACTATGGCCCATTTGGGTCTAGCCTTGGTGTGTGTACGGTCTGTCACGAGGGTGTGCCGTCAACCTCCCTCTTTCACCACCTCACCTACTATTCGGCTATTCCCGTCACGAGGCTAAGGAGCTTCAGATGAACACCACCCTTTCTCTTGTCGATGTCCTGCGTCAACAAGTCGCTCATCTCGTGCATGAGTTGGCTGAGCGAGACAGTGTGCTGCATGAGCGAACTCGGCATCTGCGTGTGGCGCAAGCTCTCGCGCATCTGGGTAGCTGGGAGTGGGAAATCGAGGGCGGAGCTGTTCGGTGTTCGTCTGAGTTGTATCGGATCTTCGGCCGCGAATCTGGGGCAGACCTGCTGACCTTTGATGGGTTTGTCGCGGCAGTATTCCCGGAAGATCGTGAGCTGGTCATGGCTTCCATCAATCATGCCTTGGGTGGACGGGCGTCGTACGATGTGGAATATCGGATCGTGCGTGCAAACGGTGAGGTGCGGACCATTCATTCCTGCGCGGAGGTCCTGCGTGACGATAAGGGAAAGCCTTGTCGCATGTCCGGGTCCGTTCTGGACGTCACCGAGCGGACACGCATAGCAGAAACATTGCGTTCCTCACAGGAAAAACTGAGGCAGGCGCTCCAAGCATCGGGTATTGGACTGTGGGACTGGAACACTCATACCAACGAGATGGCCCTGTCTGAGGAATGGAAGCGTCAGCTGGGGTACGAGAAGACGGAGCTTTCTGACTCATGCGAGACGTGGGAAGGTCTGTTGCATCCGGAGGATCATGATCGTGTCATGGTGTGCTTGCAGGATGTGGTGTGTAAACGTCATGGAGAATATCGGCAGGAATATCGGCTCAGGCACAAGGATGGGACGTATCGATGGATTGAGTCTCGGGCCGCGTTGGTGACAGAAGCTGATGGTCGCCAGATCCGCTTCCTCGGTTCACACATGGACATCACGGATCGCAAACGCATGGAGCAATCGGTACGAGAGAGTGAAGACCGGTACCGAACGTTGGTCGACCTGTCACCATCCGGAGTCTTTGTCTTTTGTGAAGGGCGGGCCGTGTACGTCAACCACAGAGGTGCTCTTCTCCTAGGGGCGACAGATCCTCAGGAGCTTCTCGGTCGATCGATGTTCGACTTTCTCCACCCAGACTACCACGACAATGTCCGTGAAAATGCCCGTCGGGTGCTCGCTGGAAACGTGTCGGTCCATAGCGCGGAACGGAGTTATCTCAGGAAAGATGGAACATCGATTCCTGTTCAAATGGAGGTCGCCAGGATCGTGTGGAACGGCACTCCCGCCATCATCGTGCTGATCGCCGATGTCACTGAGCGCAAGCAGGCGGAAGAAGCGTTACGGGCGAGCGAGGAGCGGTTTGCCAAAGCGTTCAAGACCAGTCCCCATCCCATTCTCATCAGTGAGCTCGAAACCGGGCGGCTGGTAGAGGTCAATGATGCGGCCAGCCAGCTGTTGGGTCATCGCACGGAAGAAAGTGAAGGCCAGATTCTTTCAGAACTCCAGGTTTGGGGGTCGGCTGAGGAGCAAGTCCGGTTTCGCGAGAGATTGAAACAGGTTGGTCCGGTCCGCAATCTGGAAGTGAACCTCCAGGCCAGGAACGGCGATGTACGCCGCTTTCTCCTGTCGTCAGAACTCATTGAGTTGAACGGGAGACCGTGCCGGGTGACGGTCGCGGATGATGTCACAGATCGGAAGCGGGCCGAGGATGAGTTGCGCCGATCCCATGCCTTGTTGCGGCAGGTCATCGACGGCTCGCCGAATTTCATCTTTGCCAAGGATCGCGAAGGCCGTTTTACGATGGCCAATAAAGCGATCGCCGATTGTTATGGCACAACGGTAGACGATCTGATCGGACAGACAGACGCTGATTTTAATCCCCATTGGGATGAGGTGGAGTTTTCTCGCGAGAAGGATCTTCAAGTCATGACATCTCTTCAGGAATGCTTCGTTGCTGAGGAAAAGTTCACGGATTGGTCTGGAAAGACGCGTTGGTTGCAGACCATCAAGCGGCCGATCGTTGATGACCAGGGGCGTTTTCATATGGTGCTTGGAGCGGCGACAGACATCACGGAGCGGAAGCGGATGGAAGAGATACTGCTGCAACACGAACAAGATCTGAATGCAGCGCTTCAAGAGCGGGAACGGATCAGCCAGGACTTGCACGACGATGTTCTTCAGTCAGTCTACGCGGCTGGGCTTGGGTTAGAAGCCTGTAAGTCGATGATGAAGCGGCAGCCTGAGTTGACCGCAGATCATCTCATGGCGACATTGGAACAGGCCATTAGGCAACTCAACCAAGTCATCGAGAAGATCCGAAATTTCATCTCAGGGCTTGAGTCTTGCGCTATACAAGGTGGTGATTTTATAGCGGACTTACGAACCATGATCCAGGCGATGTGCGAGGCATCGTCCATTCAATGCAGGGTGCGAATCGATGACAGGGTCGGGCAATATTTCTCACCGGAACTGGCACTCGACCTCATTAATATCGTGCGGGAAGCGTTGAGTAATGCCCTCCGTCATAGCCATGCTACACATATTACCGTGTCACTGCGTCAGCTGCTGGGATCAGTCCGTCTGACGGTGACGGACAATGGTATCGGATTCAATCCAAAGTCGGTTCAGGCTGGTGGTCATGGCTTACAAAATATGGCGACACGAGCGCACAAGGCCGGCGGGGTGTTTGCTGTACGATCGGAGCCTCGCCGTGGAACCAGGGTTCTCCTTGATCTTCCAAAAGATTCCCTAGACTATCCCAAATAATCCAATCGGTTAGAGCATCATGTCACAATGGCTACATGGGTTGGAGTCCAGATCTGGTTCCATGCGATCCGCATGGTTCCTGCCCGAGTTCCTTCAAAAATTTCGGGCCATTTGGATCTAGACTTTCACCCGTGGTCGTAGGAGACTAGCTCCCGCTTGGTTCCTGGTGATTAGGAACCAATAGCCTTGGGCTGAGAGCCGTCGGTTTTTCCGGCACATGCGCCTATTGTGCCCCGGTATTTCGCCGTGAAGTAGTTGCCGGAACAAGTCGAACGGAACTTGCGAAAGAGTGATGAGGGAGGAGTCCCATCATGAATTCGACCAGTCACCTGGCTGAATTGGATTTGCTGCGCAGGCAGGTTGCCGACCTTTCACGGGAGCTGACGGAGCGGGATCAGGCCCTACAGGATTTCACACGACAGCGAGACGACGAATTACAAGATGTGCGCGAGCGCTGGGACACGCTGCGCGCGATCGTTGCCGGAACGGCTGCGGAGACCGGAGAAGACTTCTTCTCAACCCTCGTCTGTCATCTGAGTTCAGTATTGGGTGTGCAGTATGCCGTTGTTGGGGAGATCCAACACGGTCCGGTCAAGAAAATCCGTACCCTTGCGGTCTCAGCCAACGGCAATCTCGTCGACAACTTCGAATATCCTCTGGTGAATACTCCCTGCGAGATAGCGCTTGGTGAGTCCTTTGCCTGTTTTGAACGGGACGTCAGGACGGTGTTCCCACTCTTTGGGCGTTTGGCCCAGTTTGGCGTTGAGGGATACTGTGGAGTCCCACTCAGGGCAAAAGGCGGAGCGGTCATGGGGCTCCTCGTTCTGATGGATACCAAGCCGTTGCGCAACACCGATCGACTGCGATCGCTGATGGCGGTGTTTGCCTCGCGGGCAGGCGCTGAGCTCCAACGGCGGTATACCGAAACAAAAGTCCAGCAACAGCAGCGTCAACTCTTGGAAGCTCAAGCACGTGCGCACCTGGGTAGCTGGGACTGGGACCTCGACAGCGGAACGGTGCGCTGGTCGGACGAGCAATTTCGGATCTTCGGCTACGAGCCCGGATGCATGGCCGTCAGCTATGACACATTTGTGACCTCACTACACCCGCTGGATCAGGCGCGTGTGCAGAGCGCAATCGACACCGCACTGAAGGGCGGCACAACCTACGATGTCGAATCTCGCATCGTCCGTCCTGATCGTACGATTCGTGCGATCCATTGTCGTGGGGAAGCCTGTCGAGATGTCGACGGTCGTCCTGTTTCCCTGTCGAGCAGTGTGCTGGATATCACGGACCGTCAGCGCGTTGAGGAGGAACTCCGGCTTTCTCAGCGGGGACTCAAACAAGCTCTTCGGGCATCAGGCATTGGGTTATGGAACTGGAACACTGAAACGGATGAAGTGGTCTTTTCTGAGGAGTGGAAACGACAGTTGGGCTATAGCGGGACGGAGCTTCCTGATGCATTTGAGACCTGGACGAGCCTTTTGCATCCTGACGATCGTGAGAGTGCCGTTGCCTACGCCATGCAGTATCGAGCCATACCCGATGGAGACTATCGACAGGAGTTTCGCCTTCGGCGCAAGGATGGCACATATCGATGGATTGAGGCGCGTGCCTCCTTTGTGACAGAGGCCGATGGTCGGAGGATCCATCTTCTCGGATCCCATACCGACATGACTGATCGCAAACGAATGGAGGAAACGCTACGGGAGAGTGAGGAACGATATCGAGCCTTGGTTGAGCTTTCTCCATCCGGCGTCTTTGTGTTTTGTGAAGGGCGAACAGTCTATGTGAATCGAACCGGTACTCTCCTGATGGGGGCACAAGATCCGCAGGAGATTCTTGATCGTCCGACATTTGACTTCATCCATCCTGACTATCACCAAGAAGTTCGTGAAAATGTGATGCGACTGCTCGGGGGCGGTGTATCTGTCCATAGTGCAGAACGGGTGTACGTGCGGATGGATGGCACGGCGATTCCGGTTCAAGTCGAGGCCGGACGGATCACGTGGGACGGCAAGCCGGCGATTCTTGGAATGTTTTCCGATATCACTGAGCGTAAGCAGGCGGAACAGGCCATCTTGAGAGCACCGACATGCCATCCGCGCGCTTCACGATATTTCGTCGGTGCAGGGGCAGTCGCTGAATGAGCAGGTCGAGGCTCTGCTTCATCTCGGGTGCCGCTTTTTGACCTCCCGATCGGGATGAGGACATTTGTTCGGGGCGACAAGTTGGAGGTTGGACACGTGAGCGCGCCCGGTATGGCATTCTATCCGGGCATGTGTGTTCCTTTGAGCCACACCTACTGCAATGAGACTCTCCGCCAAAGTGGGTCCGTATGTTTCGAGTACGCCGGAGCTTCTCCTGAATGGCAACGGCACCCGGCCTGTGCTGCGCTGAAGTTGGAGTCCTACCTTGGGACCGCGATTAATGGAGTAGAGCGTACCTACGGGACCCTCTGTTTTGCGAGCGACAAACCTCGCGCTAAACCCTTTACCGATTCTGAAAGGGATTTCATTCAGCTTATGGCGCGATGGCTGGGTGGTGAGAATGGATCGCCGGGCGGCTCTGGACTCCCTGCGTCAGAGCGAGGCACGATACAGGACCCTCTATGATGAAACCCCTCCATGTATTTCACCATCGACGGAACAGGAATCGTCAGGTCCGTCAACCAAATTGGCGCGCAGTACTTGGGTTATCGTGTTGAGGACCTTGTTGGAAGGTCCGTATCCACGATCTTCTTCGACCCAGACCGAGCGCGCGCAGCTGTTGAGATAGAAGCGTTCTTTCATCAGCCTGAAGGGGTCGCGCAATGGGAATTTCGCAAGGTGCGAAGCGATGGAACGGTGTTGTGGGTGCGGGAGCACGTGCGTGTGTTGCAAGGCCGAGGTGGTGAGGCCTTAGCACCTGGTCGTGTGCGAGGATATCACGGAACGGAAGCAAGCAGAAGAAGCACTGGCTAATCTTAATGCAACCTTAGAACGCCAGGTGAACGATCGGACAAAGGCGCTGCGCCGCAGCGAAGAACGGTTCAGGCAATTTTTTGACCATGCGCCTAATGTGACGGCTTTGAAAGATCACAACGGCCGCTATCTGTATACCAATCGGCGGTTCAATGAGGTGTTCAGGCTTGCTCCCGGTACCGCCTTGGGACGGACAGATGATGAATTATTCTCTCCGGAACAGGCCGCGCAGTTTCAATCGCATGATCAACAAGTGTGGACCAGTTGTCGGGGGCAGGAGTTCGAGGAGATTACGCAACAGGACGATGGACCCCATACTAGCATCGTTGTGAAGTTCCCGGTGACCGATTCCGCTGGTCAGCTCTCAGCCATAGGGATCATCGCTACCGATGTCACCGAGCGCAATCGTACACAAGAGGCGTTGAGAGAGAGTGAGGCTCGGTGGCAGCAGTTCGCGGAGTCGGTCAGTTCGGCATTCTGGATCGCGGATGTGGCACCGGAGGAACGGCAGGTGCTGTACGTCAATTCGGCGTTTACTTTTATCTGGGGCATTGAGCGCGAAGAACTCTATCAAGACTGGTCGCTGTGGCTCGATTCAATCCACCCGGATGACCGTCTGCGGGTAAAAGTAAGCCATGACCGGTTTATTGGCGGAGGAGCGAGCGCGGTGTTCCATTGTGAGTATCGAATCGTGGGGCGAGACGGCCACATCCGCTGGATTTCCGATCGTCGAGTCAGGATGGCCGGATGGGAGCATCGCATTGCGGGGATCGCCGAGGATATCACCCATCACAAGCAGCAATTGGCACTGATGGCGCAGACGGAATCGATCGGAAAAATCGGAGGATGGCAGTTCGATTTTCTCACAGACCGGCTGTGGTGGAGCGACGAGACGTACCGCCTCCACGACACGACTCCGGAGGTATTCAGCCCGACGGTGGAAACGGCGTTGAATTTTTTTACGCCCGAAAGCCGTCCGATCATAACCGAAGCGTGGCTGCATGGGGTGACACTGGGGCAGCCTTGGGATCTCGAGTTGGAGCTTCTCACAGTGCAAGGCCGTCGGATTGCGGTGCGGGCAACCGGTCAGGTTGATGTCCTGGAAGGACGGGCAGTTAGAGCCTACGGCACGTTTCAAGACATCACAGAGGACAAAGTGGCGGAGGAAGCGCTTCGGCAAGCACATGATGACCTAGAACGCAAAGTCGTCGAACGTACCGCAGAATTGCAAGCCAGCCAAGAGCGCTATGCACGTGCCACCGCGATCGGCAAAGTGGGAGTGTGGGAATTGGATGTCCTCAACGGGCAATACCATGGGGATGCCAATCTGAAGGCGCTGTTTGGTTACGGCACCAATGAACTTTCCACGGATCCCTTTGCCTGGTTGCGACTGGTCCACCCCGACGACCAGCCGATCGCGATGAGAAACTGGGAATTAGTCCAAAGCGGAGCTGCCGAGACCTCCCATTACGAGCTACGTCACATCAGGAAAGATAGCTCGATCGTCTGGGTGACGTCCGAGCGCGTGCCGTCCGAGATCCGGAGGGACGCTTGACTCACTTGATCGGGGCCACCGTCGATATTACCGAGCGCAAGCATGCGGAACAAACATTGTCCGAGAGCGAGACACGGTTCCGCACGCTGGTTGCGAATATTCCAGGAGCAATCTATCGCTGCGCCGTGGACAGGGAGTGGACGATGTCCTATCTCAGCGATGCGATTGAGAGCATCGTTGGGTATCCGGCCTCGGAGTTCATCGCCAACCACACCCGCTCCTACGCCAGTGTGATTCACCCGGATGATCGCCAGCTAGTGGAGGAGGTGACCTGGGCGAGCTTGCAGGAGCACCGTCCCTATGTCATCGAGTACCGTCTCGTCCATGCGAATGGCACCGTTCGGTGGGTGTATGAAAAAGGGCAAGGGGTGTTCAGCTCGAATGGCGAGGTGCGGTGCCTCGATGGCGCGATCTTCGATGTCACGGAGCGGAAGCAAGCGGAACAAGCATTGCGAGAAAGCGAAGAGCGATTTTCCAAAGCCTTCCGTACGAGCCCTCATCCAATAGGGATTACGGAGGTCGTAACGGGTCGTTGCGTCGAGGTGAATGATGCTTGTCTGGAGGCGTTCGGTTTTCGTCGGGAGGAGGTGATCGGAAACACCACATTCCTGCTAGGCATCTGGCCAAAGCTCGAGGATAGAGCGCGGGTCATCGAGCGGTTGAAAACTGGACAGCCGATGCGCAACATGGAGTTTGCGTTAAAGACCAAATCGGGTGCGTTGCGCTATTTTCTGGCCTCCGCCGATCTCGCGGAGCTGAACGGAGTGCTCTGCGTGGTGACTATCGCGAACGACATCACGGACCGCAGGCTAGCTGAGGAAGCACTGCGCATCAGCGAAGAACGTTTTGCCAAGGCGTTCCAAGCCAGCCCTCATCCGGTCGTCATCAGCGAGCTGGATTCCGGTCTGGTTGTAGATGCGAATGAAGCTGCGTGGCAGCTCTTCGGATATCGGAAAGATGAAGTTGTGGGACTGACGACCTTGCAGATAGGGCTCTGGCCTTCCGCCGAGGAACGGGCTCGGTATCTCGACTTGTTGAAGCGCCAGGGATTCATCCGAAATATGGAAGTGCGACTCCGGAGCAAGAGCGGCGATATCCGTCAATGTCTCTTATCGTCGGAGCTGATCGAGTTGAACGGTAAGCAATGTAGTGTGACTGTTGGTGACGATATTACAGAGAGTCGACGCTTGGAAAAGGCGTTGCGGTTGACCCAGTTCTCGGTGGATCAGGCAGTTGAGGCCATTATGTGGTTGGACCCGAAGGCTCGAGTGTTCAATGTGAATGATGCGGCGTGCCGAATGCTGGAGTATTCGCGAGAGGAACTGCTGAGCATGACGGTTCACGACATTGACCCCAATTTCCCCGTGGAACGTTGGGCGAATCATTGGAACTACTTAAAGGAACGGAGGTCCTTGACGTTCGAAGCGAGGTTTTGGTCACGAAGCGGAGCCGTCTTGGAGACGGACGTAAGCGTCAATTATTTGCTGTACGAAGGCAAGGAATACGCCTGCATGATCTTGCGGGATATTGGGGAGCGCAAGCGGGCGGAGGCTGAACTTCGTCGCTCTCATATGTTTCTTCGACAGGTCATTGATACCGATCCGAACTTCATCTTTGCCAAGGGTCGTGACGGACGTTACGTGATGGCCAACAGGTCTATCGCCGACTGCTACGGCACCACGGTGGAGGACCTGATCGGCAAATCGGATGCTGATTTCAATAGGAACGTGGAGGAGGTGGAGTTCTTTCGTGAGAAGGATCTTGAGGTATTGGATTCTCTGGAGGAGCGTTTTATTCCGCAAGAAAAGGTCACGGATGCGGCGGGAAACACGCGCTGGTTACAGACTGTCAAGAGGCCGCTTTTCAATGACGAGGGGCAAGTTTATATGGTGCTGGGAGCGGCAACCGATATCACGGAGCGCAAGCGGATGGAAGAGATGCTGCTCCAACGAGAACGAGATCTACACGCCGCGCTTCAAGAGCGCGAACGGATCAGCCAGGATCTGCACGACGGTATTCTCCAATCATTGTATGCGGTAGGGCTTGGGTTAGAGGCGTGCAAGCCGATGATTCGGCAACAGCCTGATCAGAATGTGGGCAAACTCACGGCGATGCTCAACCAGGGGATCGGCCAGCTCAACCACGTGATGGGAGAGGTCAGAAACTTCATTGCGGGATTGGAGTCTCACGTCATCCAGGGTGGAGATTTTCCGACGGCGCTTCGAAACATGATCCGAACCATGTGCAGTTCAGCAGCGGCAACGAGTGTGGTTCGAATCGAGGGCATGGCTGCCCGACAACTGTCCACGGAACAGGCGCTCCATATCATCAACATCGTCCGCGAAGGATTGAGTAATGCGCTGCGTCACAGCGGCGCCAGGCGGATCACAGTGTCGCTCCGTTCGCTCCGTCGTTGTGTGCGTCTTGCTATTCAGGATGATGGGGTCGGATTTGACGCCAGCTTGATACAGGGAGTCGGTCATGGATTGGGTAATATGGCTGCACGGGCTAAGAAGGTCCGCGGCCAGTTTGCCCTTCACTCGAAGCCAAACGAAGGTACGAGGATTGTTCTCGATTTGCCAAAGGACACGACCTATGCTCATGACTAAAACACAAACCATCCGAGTGTTGCTCGTCGACGATCACGAAGTGATTCGTGTAGGGCTCCGGACGGTACTGGGCCAGAACCAAGGCGTCAGCGTCATCGGGGAAGCCGGTACCATGGGAGACGCGATTCTGCAGTCCCAGAAGTTAAAGCCCGACATCATTTTGATGGATGTCCGCCTTCCCGACGGGTCCGGTGTCGATGCTTGTCGCGAGATTCTTGGGATGCTTCCCAGCACCAGAGTCATTTTCCTGACCTCGTACGCTGACGATGATTCTGTACTGGCAGCCGTCCTCGCTGGCGCCCAGGGCTATGTGCTCAAGGAAATCGATTCAGGAGCCTTGCTTGAGGCCATCCGTTCGGTTGCAAGAGGTCAATCAATCCTGGATTCGACGGTAACCGAGCGGGCGCTACGATGGCTGAGAGGGCTGCATGATCTCCCGGCCACGCCGGGTACGGATCAACTGTCATCTCAAGAAGAACGAGTGGTGGCGCTGGTCGCCGAAGGCAAGACCAATAAGGAAATTGCCGTGGCCCTCGGACTCAGCGACAAAACAGTGAAGAACTATCTGGCGAACGTCTTTCAGAAACTTCGTATCACGCGACGTGCGCAGGCCGCGGCCTTTTTTGTGAAACGGCAAGGATAGGCTCATCGCATTCGGCTCTAGCTCAGTAGAGGCAAAATTTGTCTCCCGCAACCCCATCGTCCCTTGGTGTTCATCAGTCAATTTCTGTACGATTACCCTGCTGTATTCGGATTCATAACTAAAAAGGGCATCGAGACTCCAGTGTCCAGTGTATGTTGGGGAAGGGGTCTCATCGCCGTTTCTTGTTGTGGCCCCAGTTCTTTCCGAGTGTGCAGACGGCAATAGCGGCTTGCTAGACACCGCTGTGTTGTTCTGGCCTACCGGGAGGTAGTCTCTGATGGCAGCCGGTCTTTTCCTGGGAATCTTGCTTCTCCTGAGTCTCTCCCTCTGGCGTGTTCTTCGACTCCAGCGTGAGAACCTCCTGAAGGCTCAGGTTATTGAGGCGACGCAGTGTGGTGTTCTCGTGACCGACGCCACGCTCCCGCATCACCCTATCCGCCAGGTGAATGGAGCCTTCCTTGCATTGACCGGCTATGCGGAGCATGAAGTCCTGGGTCAAACCAATACGATTCTAAGTGGACCCGATACCGATCGTGCATCCATGGAAAAGCTCGAGTTGGCCCTTCAGGATGGGTGGGCTTGCCGAGTCTGTGTCCGCCATCATCGAAAGGACGGCACGTCATTTTGGAATGAGGTGACGCTTTCTCCGATCAAGGACCGGGCTGGACGACTGATCACAGTCATTTGGATCATGCGCGATATCTCACATGTTCGAGCGTTGGAAGCCGATCGTAGCGGGAGACCGTCGCCCACCGTGTTGTGCGAGTCCGTCTCAGAAGGAATGGTGGTGACGACGGACGGAGATGTCGTGTACGTGAACATGGCTGGGTTAAGGATCCTCGGAGCGAGTTCCGAATATCAAGTTCTCGGCCATACATTCTTGGACTTCGTTCATCGGGATTTCCAAGAGCGTGTTCGAGAACAGCTCACCCGAACATCACCTGATTCAGAGCATCGGTGGGAAACCAGAATCCTGCATCGAGATGGAAGTACCGTTGCTATCGAGATGTCGACTACTCCGATAGTGTGGGAGGCGCAGGAATCGCTTCTGATCTGTTTTTCGGACCGGTTGTGTGCGCATCGCGCAGGAGACGATATCGCCCAGGGCTTCCATGATCTTCGCCCTTCAGAGCCCATGATGGGTATGAACAGTTGGGCCTGGGACGTGTCGCACGATACAGGACTATGGTCGGCCGAACAGTACCGGATTTTGGGATACGAGCCTGGGTCAGTGCCGCCAACCTATGAGACCTTCAAAAAAGCGGTTCATCCAGGGGATCGTGATCGCGTTCTCACCTTGTTCGAAGAGACGTTTACCTCCGACCGCCCATACGATATCGACTGTCGGATCATTCAACCCTCCGGCGTGGTACGGTTTGTCCGTTGCCGGGGCGTCCTCATGCGTGGACTCCAGGATCAGCCGATTCGGATGTCGGGAACCATCGAAGACATTACCGACTACAAGCTCATGGCGACATTGGCGGAGGAACGCGTTCTTCAGCTCAAGGTTGTTTTGGATGCCTCTACCATTGGGATGGTCCTGGTGAGTCGGGAAGGAACGATCTCTCTTGCCAACGGGAAGATTGAACAGATGTTCGGGTATGTGTACGGGGAACTGGTCGGCCGTCCTGTTGATTCCCTATTTCAGATCCCCGATCGTGTACAGTATGCTTGTGAATCTCGGGATATCTTGTCGGCTTCGGCAGACGGCCTTTCAAGAACCGATGTGGAATTGTCTAGTTTGAGGAAGGATGGTTCGGGATTCCCCTCCAAGATCGGCTTGTACCCGATTGCCCTCTCCTCGGGGCCGTCACTCCTGGTTACCATTGTGGACATCACGACTTCCCGTCAAGCTGATCGAACGTTCCGGGATGATCAGATGCGTTTGGATCTTGCCGTACAGGCTGGGCATATCGGGATCTTTGAATATGACCATAAAGGAGGTACCGCCTGGTGGTCTCCGATCCTACGGACCATCCATGGCATCGGGATGGAAGAACCGGCTTCTCTGGAGAGATATCTGCAGCTGGTCCATCCCTCTGATCGAGAGATGGTGAACGTGATGGCCCGATCCGTCAAAAACGCCCATGAGGATCGAATCTTCGAGGTGACCTATCGCATTGTTCGGCCAGATGGAGCCATTCGCACGATCAGTCTCTGTTACATGACCTGGTTTGACCGAGAACATCTCTCAACTCAACCCCGCCAGACCGTCGGGATGCTCGTCGATGTCACGGATCGGACGGCTCCTCTGACTCGTACGCCACCTCTCCCCAAGATGGAATCACCTCGGACCATCCCTCGTAGCGTCTTGCATGAGTTCAACAACCGTCTTACCGCAGTGCTTGGTTTCAGCGAGCTGGCTCTTTCGCTGATTCCCACCGACAGCAAGGCCCATCGCCATCTTCAGCAAGTGATTGCAGCCGGTCGAAACGCTCGTGAGCTGGCTCAAACCATTCGCCGTGCGTCGGATCACGCCGCTTCCTATCCGGAATCCATTCCGCCCCCACAGCCCGGATCGGATCCATCGGCGTCACAGACTGAGGTGCCGGATGTTGTCGGTCCTCATCGTTGACGATCAAGTCCAAATCCGTCAGTTGATCCGTGACGCCTTGGCGGGGGCGGGGTATCATGTCGAAGAGGCTCGTGACGGAAAAGCGGGACTTGAGCGCTACCGCGAACAATTCGCCGACCTTGTCCTTATGGATATCCTTATGCCGGATCAGGACGGATTGGAGGCCATCATGGCGTTCCGGCGTGAGTTTCCAGATTCTCGGATCATTGCCATGACCGGAGGGACTGATGGAATCGGCGTTCCTAATCTTCTGGATGTTGCAACCATGTTAGGAGCAAGGCGGACACTTCAAAAACCATTTGAACTTCAGGCTCTCCTCGACGCGGTCGCTGCCGAAGTGATGAGCTAGGCAACCCTCCAGTGCGCTCTTTTTCTTTGCGTTGACATCGTCCGGCAATCCCGTCAGACTCGGACCCCGTCCCGTGTGTGGTTCATATCTATGAGACTGCTGAATTGCCTTTTGGGGATCCTCGTAGCCGTTGTCGGGTTCTGGCTGATCTGGGGAACCCTTGCTCCGATCGTTGTCCTCGGATGGGCGCTCGTCGTGGGGATCTTTCTTTGGCTGAAGGCAGAGTCGATTACCGAGATTTGGGCATGGGCGACGTTGTTACTCGGGCTGGAAAGCTTTGCATGGCCGGTGGTGTTAATGATTCAGCTCAAGGGCCCGTCGGAATCGCTCCCTGAGGCCGAGATGGGAACAATCCTTTCAGCGGTTGTGCTGGGTCTGTTCTCTTCCGTATTTTGGATTTCGTTTTCTTATGGTCTGTTCAAACGGGCGTGGCGAACAGATCAGCCCTTGTCCGATGATGAGCCGACCAGGACGCCTATCTCTCACTCGAGGAACAGGAAAGTCGTGTAACGTTATCCGCTCTCGACCGGGTCCATATCGACGACGAATTTGATTTGCTTCTGTCGGTATTGCCTTTCCATGCTCTCAACCGAATCCCGGAGACGACGTGCGAGGATGTCGGGATCGGTTCCCTTTACCAGGAGCCGACGGTGATGCTGGCCTCGTAGTTGTCTTCCCAGTGATGGTACGGGTCCAAGTACCACAACATGGTGTTCTTCGGCAGAGGGTGGTTGCTGAAGGGTTGCACCCCAGCGAATGGCAGCCTCTTCGACAAGAGCCGTATTGTGTCCGGCGACGGTGAGATCAGCTAGATGGCACAGCGGTGGATAATTGAGAAGCCGACGCGCAGTCAATTCCTCCTCGTAGAACTGTTGGGGATCTCCGAATAAGAGAGCCTGTACGGCGTGGTGGGACGGGAGGCGAGTCTGTAGGATGACTCGCCCTCCAGTAGATGCCGGGTACGCCGAGCTTGCTGCATCAACAAGGAGTTGGTACGTCCGCTCCGCGGCTCGAAAATCCGAGACATGCAGACCGGAATCTGCCTGAAGGATCCCAACCAGATGGTGCTGTGGGAGTGGCTCATGGGTGAACAGTGCTTGGGTCCCTATCAGAATGTCGTAAGATCTCGATCTGGCACATTCCCACAGTGATCGGGCGGTGGCTGGATGGCGCAGTGTGTCACTGTCCAGGCGTACAATCGTGGCATGAGGAAACAAGCGATGCGTTTCAGTTTCGACCTGTTCGGTGCCCTCACCAACGAGGCTCACGTGGGTTGCGCGACAGAGGGGACAGTCGTCAGGCAATTGTTCCGCAACTCCGCAGTACCGACAAGTCAGACTGCCGACGTCTCGATAGTAGGGGAGTGCGACCGTACAGGAAGGACAACGAGGTACCCAGCCACAGTCTCGACAGATCAGCGTTCGGGCGTACCCTCTCCTATTGAGGAATAACAGAATCTTTCCCTTGCACTCGAGTACTTCACGCATGGCAGAACGAAGGTTCTGGCTCAGTAGGGTTCCTCTCCGTTCTTTAGTGAGATCAACCAGCTCGATCTTGGGCTGAAGATTCACGTCCTGCTGGATGCGCTGAATCTCGGCTTCGGGATCGAAATGCGACTCCATCGATGGGTGTTCCGAAGCAAGTATTACGACGGCGCGATCTTGTTTCGCTCGTAGGCAGGCCACGTCTCTGGCGTGATACCGAGGCTCTTTGGGTTCCTTGAGGGCTGAGTCCTCTTCTCCTTCAACCCAGATGAGCCCGACTGAATCGAGCTGAGCAAAGACAGCCGAACGGGTTCCCACGATGACAGTCGGAGTCGAGCCTTGATGATGCTTCCATCGTTGAGGAGAGCTGGGTGGCTGGATGAAGACGATCTGTAGTCCGGTGAGTGGTGCGAGCATGTGTGTCAGCCAACGTGCTTTGGCAGTCTCCCCGCATACCACAATCGTTGATTTGTTGCGTGCATGCGCCTGTCGAATGGCCTCCGCAAGTCGTGCGATGCGGTGTTGCCATGGAGCGTGGAGAACGATTTTCTTCGTGTGGTCGGCCTGAAAGCACTGGTGAAGATGAGTGCGCCAGGCAGGGTCTATCTCGGGGAGCTGGTCGGTGTCGATCACTGCGTGATGCAATGTCTGTTGCCTATCTGGCTCAGTCAGGGGAGTGCGCCGTCGCTTGCGAGCCCGGTGGGCAATTCGTTGAAGAATCGGCCGCAGGGAGTCCGGGCAAGTCTCTGTTTCCAGTGCCATGCGACCGAGTTGAGTGGCTATCAGGCGTGTGGAGGAAGCGGGTGTTGGAGGGCAGAGCAGTCGAAGGCATTGGCCCCAGGGGGCCACATAGTACTGTGCAATTTTGTGAGAGAGTTCAAGCAGAGTGGGGGAGATTGTCGAACTATGCTCATTTTCAACCAGAGCAAGAATAGTCTTTAGGGACGTAGACGTTATCTCGGGTGCCAGGTGGGAGTTGATGGAAACCACGACCCCCTCCAGGACGGATCGGCCGAATGGCACCTTGACGAGGCTGCCAGTCTGAAGATTGTGCGTGATGGAGGTGGGAACGAGATAGGTGAACGTCTTGGTGATATGACGTGGAACCAATACATCCGCAAACAGAGCCTCTGTTTGCGGCCGCGAGACCGAGACACCCTGGAGAGCCATACGGCATTCTAACAGTATGGAATCATGAAGGACACCGGATGTGTCGCCTATTGAGGGGGAGACGGGTTAGCAGCAGGGATTCGCGTATCGAGAGTTATCGTGAGTCTCTCCTTTGCGCGGGATCCTATTCCGTCGAAGTTCCGTTTGCTGGTTGTTGCTGAGGGGCAT
>JAMXAU010000218.1 GCA_024281365.1 Nitrospira sp. | reverse complement strand
AGAAGACATCGTCCCGAAAGCCGCCTTGCTTGACGGCCTCCGCCAGGTTCCGGTTGGTGGCGGCAATGATGCGAGCATCCACCTTCACGACCTTGGTTCCACCCAGACGGCGGAATTCTTTCGTTTCCAGTACACGCAGGAAATCCACTTGCGACTTGAGTGAGAGTTCACCCACTTCATCGAGCAATAACGTGCCGCCGTCGGCCAGCTCGAATCGTCCGGCTTTGGTCATCATCGCGCCGGTGAAGGCGCCTTTCTCATAGCCGAACAATTCGCTTTCGAAGAGATTCTCAGGCAAGGCGCCACAGTTCAGGGTAATGAATGGCCCGTTGGCCCTCGGGCTCTTGTGGTGGATGGCTCTCGCGACGAGCTCCTTGCCGGTTCCACTTTCCCCCGTGAGCAACACCGTCACCTCGCTGTCGGCGACCATCTCTACGACGCGATAGACGCCCTGCATGGCTTCGCTTTGGCCGATCATGTGATCGAACCGGGTTCTCGTCTCAAGGCGGTCGCGGAGGTGCTTTCGGAGGTGAGCGTGTGGCGCTCCAGCGCCTTCTCCACGACTCACTCCAAAACGCTCAGATCCATCGGCTTCGTCAGGTAGTCAATCGTACCAGTCGCATCGCTTCGACTGCGGGATCCAGTGCATCCGAAGGCCGTCATGACCACGACTTCCTGTATCGGAATCATTTGTTCTTCAGCCGGCGCAGAACTCGAGCCGCCCATCCCGGCATCCTCAGGTTGGTGATGACTAAATCCGTACGGGCATCTTCGAGACACTGCAAAGGCTTCTTCACCCAACGTCTCCCCAAACTGGTGGCCTTTTTCTCTCCAACATCGTCACCAGGGCGTCGCGGATATTCATCCATCGTTGATGACGAGACGTGTACCGTCTCTCATCACGGCATGTTGTCCTTGCGCGTGATCAATCGCCGCGGGAAACTGCGTCACCACTGTCGTTCCACTGCCGGGGATACTCGATACCTGAATTGTGCCGCCATGATCCTGCATGATGCGATACGTGATGGCAAGACCGAGTCCGGTCCCGCTCGACTTGGTTGTGTAAAAGGGCTCAAATAACCGGGCAAGCTCCTGCCGAGAAACTCTCGACGTCGCTGTCCTCCACCCAAGACTTCATCTCTCACGATTTCCCTTCCGCCTCCCGTCGCACCGCTGCTGCAATATGACAGAGTCCACCGTCAAGCGCATGGCATGAAACGCATTCACGATGACGTCGACCAAGACCTGGCTGATTTGGGTCTCGTCGCCCAGCACTGCAGGCAAATCCTTTCCCACCTTATGGTCAAGCCGAGCTGACGTCCCTCGGCCTCAAACTGCATCAAGGCCATGATGTGCTCGATCAGTGCCTGGACGTTGATATCGTGCAGGCCCACCGTGCCTGGACGCGCAAACTTCATAAAGTTGTCCAGAATTCCACACAGACGGCGACATTTGGCGTTCAAGACGTGGAGGTATTGCCAGCTCGTTTCCCTGGCGTGCCGTTCTCCTTGAGCTCTTCTTCCAGGAGGGCGGCAAATTCAGATCCATGGCACTTAAGGGATTTCGTAGCTCATGTGCCACCCCTGCGGACAGCGTATGCAACGCCGATACCTCTGCAACATGGACTCGCTGTTCAAGGGCGAGCCATTCGGTAACATCTTGCAGCTGAAGGATCACGCCCGCTGCCTTCTTATTGTCTCCGGTTAGCTCCGCTGCGCCGACGCGAACGGTCCTCGGTAGTGGTCCCCGCACTCGTAGAGGACGTCTCGTTGACTCACATGCTCGTGGTTTTTCAACGCCCCATCAAGAATCTGTCGAATCGGGTCCTTCTTGCAAGAACATGTGTTATACCCGTTGCCCAGGAACTCGGATGAGGCACGATTGAGACGCACCTCAGCTGCGGGATTCATTGCGCTGACGGTTCCTTCAGATTAATTGTGAGCACACCCGTGGCAACGCTCTGGAGAATGTTCCGCGCCAGTCCTTTTACTTCTTCCAGGGTCCTTCGCGTGGCGTCATAGTGAAGAAACGTCATGACTGGCGGCGATCCCGATCGCACTGACCAAGAAGGCAAGGAGAGTCTCAGCGATCAGCTCGTTGCGGGATTGCCAGAGAGCGTGGAACAGTTCCGTCGGAGCCTGCGCGTCCTCAGTGAACCCTTGCAGCAAGAACTTTCTCGTTCCAGGCTGACGAGCAACAAGACGGACACGACCAAGGCGAGGAGCAGGAGCACGGACGCGATCAGCCGATAGGGAATTCGTCGGAAGAGCGTAGTTTCTGGAATGGGTCTGAACATCGCAGCGTCAGAGAGGAGCGCACATTCCTCTTGTATGCTACCACACCCGAGCTGGCCGTCGCACCTGAGGACTACGAACCGCAGATAAACTTTGACTGAACTGATCGTTGTCATTCCGATAATCGGGAACCGTGCCGATAGAAGGATAACGGGTGAATGACTGGTGAAATCGATGGTTCGAGTAGAGCCCCCAAGCATCTGGAAAGCATCTGTCACACCCGGTTTCCCCCAGGTACGAACACCTCTGAAGATCCCTGTCAGCAGCCAGCCGTACCACTCACCTCTTCAGTGCCGCAAGACTGCAAGCCAGTTCACGTTTCCGCTTCAACTGCTTCCTCCCCAACATCTGACAGAGCTCCTGTAACGTCAGGTCGTCACACAGGAGCTTCGAGGCCCGCCTGACACAACGATGGCAGTATCCTGCAACGACTGAGGATTTTACCACCATGGGATTCACCGATACTGTTTCACTTTAACTCCTTGACATTGTGATGTTCATGACTCGACCATCAATCTGGTGTTAGTCGATTCTCGAACGATGACTCGAGTGTTTAAGGGGCTTCATTACCATTCTCATCGGGATAGCACAGCCCATGACGATCGCCAGCTTTGCCCTTTGACGACCAGACGACCGACTCTTGGGGAGGGGTGCGAGGACACCGCCATCGGAGCGGTGTTTCCGTGGTGATTGTTGCAAGGCAAGTAACGACGCAATTGAAAACCAGGTCGCGCTGTTGATCGATCTGAAGATTCAGACGGTATTCCGGTTTATGCAGCAGCAGGCCCTCGTCTTCATGTGCTTGCATCCTTTTGACGCACCGTCCACAGAGAAGCAGCTGATGCACCATCAAAGACAAGACGGGGCATCGTAATAAACCACAATACTCACACAGATATGTCTCCGGAGGCTCCACGTCCATATCGTCTTCCCGCGTTTGTTTACAGGTAAGGCGCGTCCAGAATCGCCGGGTCGTGACCACTTCACAAGATTTTGTGAGCAACTGTGTGCCACTGGAAATCAACCAACCAGACAGCTGCTTGTTTTTCAAAGCAGCTTCATTTGCGAACTGTCGTGAGGACCATAGATCCGGATACCATTTGGAGAGAGGATATGCAGACTTTGCACTGTGCCAAGATCACCGTGCAGTCCACCTCCCTTCGAGAAAGATGGGCCAGGAAGTCTAGAGATTAAGGTGGTGGTGAGGGCGTGCGCGGTTTGGAGCGCTCAGTTTCCTGTTGCTCAGTCTGCACCAGGCTTTGGGGTGTCGCCTCCAAACTATCTGTATCTGGTTGCGTTACCTGATTCGGACGGTATCGTTCGATCGGGAACAGATGTGCCAAACCATCGACTCAGTCGGTAAGAATCCTAACCGGGGTCTTCGCAGTCTTGGACGTGTTTAAGCGGTGCTCGAGGATTTCACCCTGCTTCGCGCGAGAACGGCCGCGATGGATGGCATGCGTGCTATTGGCCATTCAGAGTGCATTGGCTCCGCATTCCATGCGTTGGCGATGGCTTGTTTGATGGCCTGCAGTGGAACGTTGATCGTCCGTAGAAATGTCCTGTGAAGTCGGCCAGCACGGTAGTCCGGCTCGCGCGAAGGATGCTTGAGGTATCGTGCGACGAGATCGGCTCCCATGCCGTGGAGAATCGTTCCGTGAAAGAGCAGCGCCTTCCCAGTTCGTCGCTGCGCGTTGCCGGAAATTTTCCTGTCACCGATTGCGAGGTCGCTGATTCCCCGGAAAGCCGTGGCTGGTTCCCACTGCCGAAGTGCCGTAGCCATGCGTTCCAGAATAAATCGATTGGTGGTGCGAATGCTCATCATGTCTGGATGCCAATCGAGCGGCAGCACAAAGGCATACGAGAGGCAACCTGGTCCCTGTAAGACCGTTCCTCCGCCGCTTGCGCGCCGGAGGATAGACAGTCCAGCTTCTTTGCAAGCGACAAGGTCGACATCATCGGACACGCGAGAAGCGCGACCTAATACGACGAAGTGACGGTCGCTTTCCCAAAACCGAAGCACAGGGTCTCCACCCCGTTCCTCCAGTTCCTCCAGTAACGCTTCATCAAGGGCTAGATTCTCGACAGGAAATGGGAGGGTCAGATCGAGCAAACGAAGCGTAGACACGTCATGACCGCTTGGAGATGAAGAGATGCGTTGGCGAACCATAAAACGATTCAGCCGCTTCCATGACCGTTTCGCTCAACGTTGGATGAGGATGAATGGAGGTCGCGAGGTCTTCTGCGACTGCGCCCATCTCGACGGCGAGGACCCCTTCAGCGATCAACTCACCCGCGCCGACGCCGCATAGCCCCATGCCAAGGATGCGTCCTGATTCTGCATCGAGCACGAGCTTGGTGAGGCCTTCGTTCCGGCCTAACGTCGTCGCGCGTCCCGAGGCGGCCCAGGGAAACCGCGCGACCTTCACGGCTTGTCCCGAGGCCTTGGCCGCCTGTTCTGTCAGTCCGCACCAGGCGATCTCAGGATTGGTAAAGACGACGGCCGGAATTGCCCTGGCATCGAAGACTGACTGTTTTCTGGCAATGACTCGAGCGGCGACGAATCCTTCATGTGTCGCCTTGTGGGCGAGCATCGGTTC
>JAMXAU010000047.1 GCA_024281365.1 Nitrospira sp. | reverse complement strand
AAGATCGCATCGACCGTAGCGAGAGCAGGGGAAAAGCCGACGGGGTCGTGAAAAGGAAAGAAGCAACACGCATCGGTGCTGCACAGAAGCGCGCGTCCCGGCCTATTGTGCGAGAACAGCAGGACCGCCGGGATGCCCGACATCGTTGATCGTGGCATGATCCATTGGCGCTGGTGATGTCGATCGCAGCGCCGCTTTCTTTTCACGCAGGCGTCCAGGCAACCTGCCCTGGGCTTCAGCGTTTTGTGTCTGATCTGGTCCCTGCTACAATGCCTGCATGGATGTCATTGCGACGCACAGCAACGCGGATTTTGACGGCCTTGCCTCGATGGTTGCCGCAAAGAAGCTCTATCCGGGAGCGAAGCTGGTCTTGCCGGCTGGAGCACAGGAAACAGTTCGTAATTTTCTCTCCGTTCACGACCTTGATCTGAGCAAGCTGAAAGAACTCGACCTCCAACAGATCATGAGGCTCATCCTGGTCGATACCCAGGAGCCGAGCCGAATCGGAACGCTCACATCCTGTCTCGAAAACCCCTCGGTTGAAGTTGTGGTCTTCGATCACCATATCGACTCAGACTCGGTCTGTGCCGGACGTTCGAAACAGTCTATGGTGGACTCAGTCGGAGCTACGACGACGCTACTCATCGAGCAGCTCCAGCGGCGGCATATCCCGGTGACTCCGTTTGAGGCGACTGTGATGGCCCTTGGACTCTATGAAGAGACCGGGTCATTTACCTTTGCCTCTACGACCAGCCGGGATTTTGAAGCCGCGGCGTTCCTCGTCGAAGCCGGCGCGGATCTGAATCTGGTGTCGGACACTCTCTACACGCCACTTGATCCGGACGCCGTCGCACTGCTGAATGATTTATTAGAACAGGCTGAGGTGCTGTACCTAGAAGGTCGCAAGGTCCTCGTGTCCACGACCACGATCGATCGTTGCCATGGAGAGGCGTCCGGCGTGGTACATCGCCTCGCCGAATTGCAAGGGGTCGATGCCGTTCTCGTGGCCGTCATGATGGCAGATCGGGTGGAAGTGATCGAAGTCGATTGAAGAGTCGGTTGCCGATTGACGTCGGTTGGATCGCACGGGAATTCAGAGGGGGAGGTCATGCCGTCGCCGCAGCAGCCACGGTCAAAGGACAGACACTCTCAGAAGTCAAAGAGAAGATTGTTCAGCTGCTAACTACGCACTATCGCCCGACGTTACTGGCCCAGGATGTCATGACCCGCCCGGTGAAAGCGATCGAGCTTGATACGACCGTCGCTGAAGCAGGACAGCGGATGACGACCTACGGTCTGAATGTCTTTCCGATTCTGGACGAGAAAGACCATTACAGGGGGATCGTCAGTCGGGAGTCGATTCAGAAGGCATTGTTTCATCGGCTTGGCAAGATGGCCGTGCGCGACATCATGCAGACCGACGCCCATACCGCACAGCCGGAGACTTCGTTTCATGACGTGGAAATGGTCATGATCGAACGGAACCAGCGCTGTGTCCCGATTCTCAAAGACCGGAAAGTCGTTGGTGTCATTACCAGAACAGACTTGCTACGGACGCTCCACGACGACGTACTGAAGACCGCCAGAACCCGCACCATTCGGCCGGGCGAAGTTGAGGCCGGGATCGGAGGGCCGCACCGTAATGTGAAGGGTCTGTTGCGGAGCCGCTTGCCGCATCGTCTTGTGACCTTGCTCGAGGAAGCCGGACAATTGGCCGATCGTTGTGAGGTGTCGATATTTGTCGTCGGCGGTTGTGTCAGGGATCTGCTGCTCGGTATTCACAATCTCGATTTAGATCTCGTGGTCGAAGGTGATGGGATCGCGTTCGCTCGGAAGCTCGGAGACATATTGCAAGCTCGAGTCAAGGTGCATGAGCGATTCGGGACAGCGATGGTGCTGCTGCCGGATGGCTTCAAGCTTGACGTGGCCACCGCACGAACGGAGTACTACGAGTATCCCACTGCCTTGCCGACGGTGGAACATAGTTCCATCAAAAAAGACCTCTACCGTCGTGACTTCACAATTAATGCCCTGGCAGTTCGATTAAACGGGAAGGGGTTTGGCGACGTTCTGGACTTCTACGGTGGACAACGAGACTTGAATGACAAAGTGATCCGCGTCTTGCACGGACTCAGTTTTGTTGAAGACCCGACTCGCGTGTTTCGAGCGATCCGATTTGAAACGCGGTTCGGTTTTCGTTTGGGTAAGGACACAACAGCGTTGATTGCGGGCGCGGTCAAGATGAACCTCTTTCATCGACTGTCCGGCCATCGGCTACTGGAAGAGCTGAAGTTGCTCTGCTCTGAACGGGAGCCCAGGCAGGCCATCAAGCGGTTGGCAGATATGGGATTGCTGCGATTCATTCATCCCAAGCTGAGTTGGTCTGACCGGTTGGAGAAGCTCTTGAGTGCGATTGATGAAGCAATCGATTGGTACCGGCTGTTGTACCTGGATCGGAAGATGAGGGTCTGGTTGGTCTATATGATGGGTTTTCTGGAGATGTTGCCGGAAAGTGGTGTGAAGGACGTGCTCAAGCGCTTTCCATTTTCCGAGCAGGAAGCCACCAGGCTGAAAATGGCGCGTGTGGGCTGTCATAACGCAATTCGCCGATTGGGATCGAAGCGACCCCTCAAGCCGGCAGAGGTGTATCACCTCTTGTCAGGACTACCCGATGAAACGTTGTTGATTTTCATGGCAAAGAGCAAGGGGGACACAGTCAAACGCCAGGTCTCGGCCTTCCTCACAACCTATCAGCATGTCAAACTCAATCTTACCGGGAGCGATCTTGCGGCTATGGGATTGAAACCAGGCCCGCAGTTCAAGCAGATCCTTGCCCAATTACTTGACGCACGCCTGAATGGGGACGTGCGGACTGATACTGAAGAACGACAGTTCGTTCAGCAGTTGGTTCATGCACCGAAGCGAACTGCTTGACCTCTTGGAGCACAAATTCAGAGGGTCCAAGGTAAGCTGTCACAAAGCTGAAAGAGATGTTCCATAGTCGGCAAGGCTACTCCCCTGGTATCAAAACGAATCCAGAGAAGTAGTCTCCATCTTCATCTCTCGCCCCATTGCTCGAAGTAAATCTCCGCAATCAGACGTGCAGTATTTGCATTTTTTGGAGCCAAACCTCACCCAGCATGATATCCAAGGGTGAGCAAAAGAACGTGTGTCACAATTACATACATAATTGTCGCCATGGTAGATGAATCTATTTGGCAGATTTGCGTATACGGACTCTGTGTCGGCGTGGTCATTGCCGTCATGCTGGGACTCCCGCCCTTGCTTGGCGAGCGGCATTGGCGGAAACCCGAACGTCAATCTGAGAGTGCGACCGCTATTCCCTATGAGTGTGGGATTCGGCCGACCGGGAACGCCCAAGTGCGCCCGCCAGTTCAGTACTATTTGATCGCCATGTTCTTTGTCATCTTTGATGTGGAGGCAGCGTATCTCTATGCCTGGGCAGTCGCGGTGCCGGAGACCGGCTGGTTGGGCTTTATCGAAGTGACGATCTTCGTATCCATTCTATTGGCATCCCTTGCGTATTTATGGCTCACCGGAGCGCTTGATTGGCATGCCCGCTCTCAGCGCCCGCGAGTCCGTCATCAGCAGAACCCGCACATCCAGACCGCAACGGAGCTCTACGATGACCGAGTGGCGTAACGGACGACTGGAAGGTGTGCGGGTGACTGAGGGCGGCGATGGTCCGCTCACCTCTGTCATCGGACAGTCGGTCTTGTTTGCGAAGCTACAAGATCTCTTGGCCTGGGGGCGGAAAAATTCTCTCTGGCCGTTGAATTTTGGCTTGTCCTGCTGCTTTGTCGAAATGGCGACGAGTTTCACGAGTGTCTACGATGTGGCGAGATTTGGTGCAGAAGTCGCACGCGGTTCACCGCGACAGGCCGATGTGTTGGTCGTATCGGGGACGGTATTTCTGAAGGTGGCTCCCGTCATCAAGCAACTGTACGAACAGATGCTTGAGCCGCGCTGGGTGATTTCCATGGGCTCTTGCTCGAACTCCGGAGGTATGTTTGATGCCTATTCCGTCGTGCAGGGAGTCGACAAGTTCATTCCTGTGGATGTGTATATGCCGGGATGTCCCCCGCCGCCACACGCGTTTATGGAATGCCTGCTGCTTCTCCAGAACATGGTGGGGTCCGAGCGTCGTCCGTTGAGTTGGCACTTCGGTCCACAGGATGTGCAGAAACCGATCATGCCCTCGATGCGAGATGCGAAACGAGTCGAACGGATGGGGCAGCGCGAGTATCCCGGTATCGATGTGCTCCCTCGGACAGACCTGCTCTCTCCCCATTTTGCGGGGCAGCCTGGTGGACGCTCGAAAGGCCAGTCATGACGCCGCGTGCCTCCACCCTCAGCGCTGCTTCGATCGGTGAGCAAAGCGGATTGGTCTCAGAGCTCTTGGCTCACTGTGGTTCGGACGGAGCTCTAGTCGCGGTCCAGTCCACCAAGGACGGGATTCCGACGGTCTGGATCAAGAGGCAGCAGCTTCGGGATGTGCTCCGCTACGTTAAATCTAAACTGCCTCGTCCCTTTCCCATGTTATTCGACCTGAGTGCGACCGATGAGCGGCTCCGCCGGAATCATGGCGGATTACCGATCGGAACCTTTACCGTGTTTTATCACCTCTTTTCCTTTGATCGGAACCAGTCGCTCCGTATCAAAGTGGCGTTGGATGGTGAGTCTCTCTCGCTGCCCTCGAGCATCGATCTGTGGCCCAACGCCGATTGGTATGAACGGGAGATCTTCGACATGTTCGGGATTCGCTTCGAGGGGCACCCGTTTCTTCGTCGTCTGCTGATGCCCTCATGGTGGGAGGGGTATCCGCTTCGAAAAGATCATCCGTCGCGTGCGACGGAAGTCGGACTGTTCCAACTGCCGCCGGACAAATTGGTCATGACGCAGGATGCCCTGCAATTCAAGCCTGAAGAATGGGGCTTGCCTCGCACCTACCATGATCGCGACTCGGACTTCGACTATATGTTCATCAACCTCGGTCCTGCCCATACCGGCACACATGGCGTGCTCAGGTTGGTGGCGCAGCTTGCGGGTGAAGAAATCGTCAACATCGTTCCGGATATCGGCTTCCATCATCGTTCACAGGAAAAGATCGCCGAGCGGCAAACGTGGCACACCTTTATTCCCTATACGGACCGTATCGACTATCTCCAGGGCGTGCTGAATGAAATGCCGTACTGTCTTGCAGTCGAACGATTGGCGGGCATTACCGTTCCGCCGCGGGCGCAAGTCATCCGCGTCATGATGTCCGAGTTCTATCGAATCGCCAGTCATCTCGTCTGGTACGGCACCTTCGCCGGGGATGTGGGCGCGTTGTCACCTGTGTTTTACATGTTCAATGATCGAGAACGTATCCTCTCGATCGTCGAAGCTGTCTGTGGCGGTCGGATGCATCCGAATTGGCTCAGGATCGGTGGGGTTGCTCGAGATCTTCCGATTGGGTGGGACCAGCTGGTTCGTCAGTTCATTGATTGGTTCCCGGAGCGACTCGACGACTATGAGCGTCTGGTTATGGACAATCCGATCCTGAAACAACGGACCGTCGGGATTGGGGTCTTATCGCTCGAGGATGCGATTGCGTGGGGTGCTACCGGTCCGATGCTCAGGGCCTGCGGTTTGCCATGGGATTTGCGAAAGGTCCGTCCCTATTCCGGCTATGAGCAGTTCGACTTTGAGGTGCCGACTGCATCGAATGGTGACTGTTATGACCGAGCGGTGGTGCATATGCTGGAGTTGCGCCAGTCGCTCAGGATCATTCGTCAGTGTCTTGATTCCATGCCATCCGGTCCCTATACGTCGCTTGATCCTCTCGCCACTCCGCCGTTGAAGCAACACACGATGCAAGACATTGAAACGCTCATCAACCACTTTGTCGGGGTGAGTTGGGGACCGGTTCTGCCTCCAGGCGAAGCGGAAGTTTCAACAGAATCGTCCAAGGGTCAGACCAGTTACTACCTGACGAGTGATGGGTCGCAGTTCTCATACAGGACGAGAATCCGTACGCCTTCGTTTGCCCACATTCAGATGGTGCCGCTCATGGCGAAGGGCGAACTGCTCTCGGATCTCCTGGCCGTGCTTGGAAGCGTGGACTATGTGTTGTCGGACGTGGATCGATGAGCGAGAGGAGCGAGTCTTGCGAGAAAGGCGAGAAGTGGAAAGAGACCAGGCGGCTTGTCTCGCACCTCTCACTCGTCTCGTCCGTCTCGCATAAACAGACGAGATGGACAATGTTGACTGACACTGAACGCCGGGAGCTGGAAGATGCCGTGAAACATTACCCTGAGAAACGGGGGGCGGCCATCGATGCTCTACTGACTGTCCAGCGGCATCGTGGATGGATTTCCGATGAGTCGCTTCTGGATATCGCACAGTTTCTTGAGATCACGGCCGAGGATCTCGACAGCATTGCCACGTTCTACAACCTGGTGTTTCGGAAACCCGTCGGCCGGCATGTGGCCTTCGTGTGTGACAGCATCAGCTGTTGGATCAAGGGGTGCGAGCAAGTGCAAGAGCAGATCAAGAACCTCTATGACGTGGATCTTGGACAGACGACCTCCGATGGACGTCTGACTGTCTTGCCGATCGCATGTTTGGGACATTGCGAACGGGCCCCGGCGATGATGATCGATCAGGATGTGTACGGCGAGGTGGCGCCCGAGAAAATGGAAAACATTATGGAGAAATACAAATAACTGGTGAGACGTTAGAAGTGAAAAGTAATACTATAGTTCGAATTTTTTACCTTTCACGTTTCACCTTTCGCGCATGAGCACAATGGAACGACCGCTTACCAAATATCTCCATCCTGATGGGAGCCCGAGGTTTCTGCGAGAGTACGTCGCGACCGGGGGGTATCGAAGTCTCCAGCGGTTTGGGACCGAACTGGCTCCCAAGGATGTGCAACGGCTGGTCGGCGAATCAGGGCTACGTGGCAGGGGTGGCGGAGGGTTCCCCACCGGCACCAAGTGGAGCTTCGTCCCGATGGGACCTGATGCGCCGAAACCAAAGTATATCGTCGCCAATGGCGATGAAATGGAGCCAGGCACATTTAAGGATCGCGTGCTGATGGAAGGGGATCCTCATGGGCTCGTCGAAGGCATGATCATGGCCGGGTATGCCCTCGACGCCGAGGTCGGCTATATCTTTCTGCGTGGCGAATATCATCTGTCCGCCCAGCGTCTGAATCAGGCCATTGCGGAAGCCTATGCGGAAGGATATCTCGGGAAGCCGCTCCCTGGGACAACCTTTCGCTTCGACCTCCATCTCCATTCCAGCGCAGGGCGGTACATCTGTGGTGAGGAAACGGCACTGATCAACGCATTGGAAGGCAAGCGGGCGGTTCCTCGAGCGAAACCTCCCTTCCCACAGACGGTCGGCTTATGGGGGCAGCCCACCATCGTGCAGAACGTCGAAACGCTCTACAACATTCCCCAGATCATCAATCACGGCACCGACTGGTATCGCCGCTTGAGTCGGACTAAGGACGGTGGCACCAAGATCTACGGCATCAGTGGTCGCGTGACGAATCCCGGGTGGTGGGAACTGCCGCTCGGAACCACCGCGCGTGAACTCTTGGAACGGCACGGCGGGGGGATGGCCGATGGCGTTCGCTTTCGTGGATTGTTGCCCGGTGGAATCTCAACTTCTTTTATGATCGAGGAGCACCTGGACCTTCCTCTGGACTTTTCCTCATTCCCGCCGGATGTGGGTCGTCTTGGCACGGGGACCATGATCATCCTGGATGACCAGACCTGCCCCGTTGGATTTGTCCTGAACCTTGAAAAGTTCTTTGCGCGTGAGTCCTGTGGCTGGTGCACGCCATGCCGGGAGGGGTTGCCGTGGGTGGCAAAACTCTTGATGGCGTTCGAAGAAGGACGCGCGACCAGCGATGATTTATCGCTGCTTGAGATGCACACCAAATGGCTGGCGCCAGGGCATACTTTCTGTGGTCTGGCACCGGGAGCGATGGCCCCGCTGCAGTCAGCCCTAAAGTATTTTCGAGAGGACTTCGAGCGACACATTGCCATCGGTGGATGTCCGTGGAGCAAGAAGTCGGCCCAGCAGAGGGTCTTGGTCTAGGCCTATGGCGATCATCATCGTCGATAATAAGTCGTATACCGTGGATGAGAAGCAGAATCTCCTTGCTGCCTGTCTCGGCCACGGGTTGAACGTGCCCTACTTCTGCTGGCACCCGGCGATGGGGTCGGTCGGGGCGTGCAGGCAGTGTGCGGTGAAACAGTTCAAGGACGATCGTGATCAGTCCGGGCGGCTGGTGATGTCCTGCATGACGCCCGCGACCAACGGCACGCGTATCTCGATCGATGACCATGGGGCGAAAGCCTTTCGCGCATCCGTCATCGAATGGTTGATGGTGAACCATCCGCACGACTGTCCGGTGTGTGATGAAGGAGGGGAGTGCCATTTGCAAGACATGACGGTCATGACCGGACATGTCTACCGACGCTCTCGCTTCCCGAAGCGAACCCATCGCAATCAGGACCTCGGTCCGTTCATTCGTCATGAGATGAACCGGTGTATCCAATGCTATCGCTGCGTACGGTATTACCGGGGCTATGCAGGCGGACGAGACCTCAATGTCTTTGGGGCGCACGACGCCCTGTACTTCGGCCGGGAGCAGGACGGCACCCTGGAGAATGAATTCAGCGGGAATCTGGTGGAGGTGTGTCCGACCGGCGTGTTTACCGACAAAACTTTCTTCCATCACTATACGAGGAAGTGGGATTTGCAATCGGCCCAATCAATTTGTCCGCATTGCAGTCTTGGTTGTAACACCACTGCGGGTGAACGGTACGGTACGCTGCGTCGAATCACGAATCGGTTTAACAGCCAGGTGAACGGCTATTTTTTGTGCGACCGAGGACGGTTCGGCTACGAATATGTCAACAGCGACCATCGGATCAAACGTCCTCGTGTGCGATCGGGGTCTGACCGTACCCAGCCGGGAATACCGGAGAGCGTGCCAAAGACTCTGGAATTCGCAGCGGACCGATTACGACAGGCCCGTGGGATTGTGGGGATTGGATCACCTCGTGCGTCGCTCGAGGCCAATGTGGCTCTTCAATCTCTCGTCGGACAACAGCAATTTTATCAAGGGATCGATGAGCAGGAACACCAGCTGCTCTCCACGATCCTGAACGTAATGCGGGCAGGACCGGTCCCGTCCGCGTCTATTCATGATGCAGAACAATCCGATGCGGTTCTTGTGCTTGGGCCTGATCTCTTGAACGAGGCTCCACGCCTCGCCCTGGCACTCTTGCAGTCCATCCGCCAACAGCCGATGGACCGAGTGGACGAATTGAAGATTCCGCACTGGGATGAGGCGGCGGTGCGCAATGCCGTGCAGAACCGGCGCGGCCCCCTCTTTCTCGCAGGGGCTCGACGTACCTGGTTTCATGCCTATGCCACGGAGTCCTATTTCGCCGCGCCGGATGATCTTGCCCGGTTGGGATTCGCCGTGGCAGGAACCATCGGGCAGGGGGCACCATCCGTTCCTGATCTCAGTCTCGAGGTCAAGGATCTTGCGCAGCGCATTGCCGAGTCTCTGACCCATGCACAACACCCGTTGATTATTGCCGGAACGGGTAGTGGGTCTCAGGCGACGATTGAAGCAGCTGCCAATGTGGCTTGGGCGCTGCATCAACAAGGGAAACAGCCACGGCTCAGTTTCGTGCTTCCTGAGGCGAATAGCGCAGGTCTCGCATTGCTCGGTGGAAGAAGCTTGCGTGATGCGTTCGACTCAATCAGTCAAGGGAAGGCCGATACGGTGATTGTGCTGGAGAACGACTTGTATCGCCGGGCGGACCAGGCGACCGTCGATGCTTTTCTTGATAAAGCCCGCACGGTGATGGTCATCGACTCACTTGAACATCGCACGGCGGCCCATGCCGACATTCTCCTCCCGGCCGCCACTGGACCGGAATCCGATGGAACCTTTGTGAACAACGAGGGGCGGGCTCAACGGTTTTACCAAGTCTATATTCCGCAAGGAGAGGTCATCGAAAGCTGGCGATGGCTCAAAGACCTTGCCCGTGCACAATCACAGCAGACGGACGTCGGGACCGGAATCGCCGCTTGGAGGAGCTTCGACGATGCAGTGTCTGCAACGACGACGGCTGCTCCGGAGCTGGCACGCGTCGGCGAGGTCGCCCCGTCGGCGAGTTTTCGTCTGGTTGGTCAAAAACTCCCCAGACAGTCTGAGCGATATAGTGGGCGTACGTCGCTACTGTCTCATCTGACCATGCATGAGCCGCCTCCCCCAGTCGACCAAGACTCGCCTCTGGGATTTACGATGGAGGGATACCGAGGACCGCTGCCCTCACCGTTGATTTCTCAGTTCTGGGCTCCTGGCTGGAATTCTATCCAGGCGGTGAATACCTATCAGGATGAAGTCGGTGGGCCGTTACGCGATGAAATGCCGGGGGTGAGACTGATCGAGCCAGTCGCAACGAAAGCACCTGCCTGGTTCACCTCCATTCCATGTTCGTTTCAGCCGGCTGATCGGCAATGGTTGCTGCTTCCCCTCTCTGCTGTGTTTGGAAGCGACGAACTCAGCAATCGATCTCCGGCGATTGCGGAACGGATTGCCCGGCCCTTCTTGTCCTTGCATCCATCCGATGGAGCACGGGTGGGTCTTGAGGACCACAGTACGATTGATCTGGCGTGGCAGGGGACAACGTACTCTCTTGCTGTTCACTTCGAGTCTTCCACTCCGGTGGGGACGGTTGGTCTCTCGCTGGTGCCTGAGGTATGCGGCGTCAGCGTACCGGCGTGGATCGATCTGTTTGAGGCGATCAAGAGCGAACGAAAGCGCAGGGCGGCATGATCGATTGGAGCCACACCGCATTGACCATCGCCGTCATTCTAGGCAGCTGCCTGACCTTGGCGGGAATGCTGATCTGGCTCGAACGGCGACTGCTCGGGGTCTGGCAGGAACGATACGGCCCAAACCGTCTCGGACCAGGCGGATGCCTGCAATCGTTGGCGGATATGATCAAGATCTTCACGAAGGAAGACTGGATCCCGCCCTTCGCCGATAAAGCGGTGTTTGTGATCACCCCGGCTATCGTCGTGATCACCGCCCTCATGTCGTTTGCCGTGGTGCCGGTTGCGCCTGATTTCGTGGTCGCTGATCTCAATGTCGGGGTCCTGTTCTTCTTGGCCATGTCGAGCCTCGCTGCCTACAGTGTCATCATCGGAGGCTGGGCGTCCAATAACAAGTTCGCGTTTCTCGGCAGCCTCCGGGCGATCGCACAGTTGTTGAGTTACGAAGTCTTTATGGGGCTGTCGCTGATGGGCACGGTGCTCTTGGCGGGATCATTCAACCTGAGCGACATTGTCGAGGCCCAACGACATCAATGGTTCGTGATTCCTCAATTCTTCGGGTTTCTTTGTTTTTTCATGGCGGGACTGGCTGAAGCCCATCGGACCCCGTTCGACATGCCTGAGGCGGAAGCTGAGCTTGTCGCCGGCTACCACTCGGAGTACAGCGGGATGAAGTTCGGGATGTTTTTTGTGGGCGAATATCTCAGCATCCTGCTGCTCTCGGCCATGACCGTCATTCTCTTCTTCGGTGGGTGGCACGGACCCTGGTTGCCGCCGGCTGTCTGGTTTGGCCTGAAGATGTTCGGATTCATTGTCCTGATCATCCTCATTCGGGCGACGTGGCCACGGTTCCGCTTTGATCAGCTGCTGACGTTCGGCTGGAAGGTTGTGATGCCGCTGGCGTTGATCAATCTCTTGCTGACTGGTGGTGTCGTGTTGTGGAAAACCGGAGCATCGGAACTTTCGATGTTGCCGTGAGCCAGGATCGGGTTGAGTACGAAGAGGACTGAGACTGTTAAAAGGCCGTACGTATGATGAGCATATGGCTATATGCCCGTAATCTGGTCGTCGGGTTATGGGTCGTCTTCAAACGGACCTTTACGAAGCCGGTCACGGTCCAGTATCCGGAGGAGCGCCCATACTTACCTCCGCGCTGGCGCGGACGAATCGTCCTGACCAGAGATCCTGACGGAGAGGAGCGCTGTGTCGCGTGCTACCTGTGTTCTGCGGCTTGTCCTGTCGATTGCATCGCGCTTCAGGCCGCGGACAATCCAGATGCTCATGAACGCCGTTATCCGGAATTCTTCCGGATTAACTTTTCGCGCTGCATTTATTGTGGAATGTGTGAGGAAGCCTGCCCGACCAATGCGATTCAGCTCATTCCAGATTTTGAACAGAGCGAATACGCACGCAGGAATCTCGTCTACGAGAAGGAAGATCTTCTCATCAGCGGGACGGGCAAGTATCACGACTATAATTTTTATCGAGTAGCCGGCGTGAGAACGCTCACCAAAGATAAGGGGCAAGGTGCGAACGAACTTCCACCGGTGGATGTGAGGAGTTTGATGCCGTAAGGGATAAGAGCTGATAGCAAGTAGCTGATAGCGAATGGCAAGAGTGACCGGTTTTATTCTTTCACTTCCACTATCAGCTATAGGCCATCAGCCATCGGCTTTGTGAGACGATATGGAAGTACTCTTCTACATTGCTGCTGCTGTGTCGTTCCTAGCGACGCTGCGCGTCATCACGCATCTACATCCCGTTCACGCACTGCTCTATCTGGTCGTGGCGCTGATTGCGCTGGCTCTGATTTTCTATCTATTGGGGGCTCAATTTGCCGCCGCGTTGGAGATCATCATTTACGGGGGGGCCATCATGGTGCTCTTCATCTTTGTCGTGATGCTGCTCGGGCCGCTCGCGGTTGAACAGGAACGGGCGTGGATGACGCCCACCGCATGGGTCGGGCCCAGTATCCTGGCTCTGATACTTCTGGGTGAGGTGGGATACCTCATCGCAGTCGGGGACCATACGGTGAGCGTTGTCGCAGAGACCAGGCAGAAAGGCATCTCCATTGCCCTCTATGGGCCCTATATCATCGGGGTGGAATTGGCGTCCATGCTGTTGCTGCCTGGTTTGATCGGTGCCTATCACTTGGGGCGTCGTCTCTCGAGAGAAGGTCGTTGATGTTGAGCACACCCGCATTGGTGCTGGCCATTATGCTGTTTGGTCTTGGATTGATCGGCTTATTGAGTCGACGGAACATTCTGTACATGCTGCTGTCGCTCGAAATCATGCTGAATGCCGCGGCGCTTGCTTTCATCGCCGGAGGGGCTCGGTGGGGACAGGTTGATGGGGAAATCATGTTTTTGTTTATCCTCACCCTTGCCGCTGCTGAAGTCTCTGTGGCACTGGGGATTGTGTTGCAGCTGTCACATCGGTTTCGAACATTGGACGCCGATGCATTGTGCGAATTGAGAGGATAAGAGGAGGTAAGGGGTAAGGAGTAAGGGGCAAGTCGAGCATCCCTGATACTCGTTATGGCCTCACACCTGACGCCTCACCCCTCACCATACCAATATGCTTAGCTTACTGTGGCTTATTCCAGTCCTTCCGCTTGCTGGCTCTCTGCTGTTGGCCCTGTGCGGCGGACGATTGAGCCGGCACCAGATCGCGTGGGTCGGGTGCGGTTCAGTGGGGACGGCAGCCGTGACGACCGCACTGGTCGCCGCAGATTTCTTCCGCACCTTTCCTGATCAAGAGTCCTACCGGCAAACGCTATGGAACTGGATCGATACGTCCGGGATGACGGTCGACATCTCTTGGTATCTGGACGCACTCTCACTTTTGATGGCGTCAGTGATCACCGGCATCGGTTTCTTGATCCATCTCTACTCCTCCGAATACATGGCGCACGACGATGGATACGCCAGGTTTTTTGCCTATATGAATCTGTTCGTCTCCGCGATGCTGACGCTGGTGTTGGCGGACAATCTGTTGCTGCTCTACATGGGTTGGGAAGGGGTGGGGCTCTGCAGCTATCTGTTGATCGGCTTCTGGTATCGGGAACCGGAATATGGCACCGCCGCGCAGAAAGCCTTTATCGTGACTCGCATTGGTGACACGGCGTTTGCCATCGGGCTCTTCATCCTGTTCACGCAATTGACGAGCTTGTCGATCCAAGAAGTCCAGAGCCGTGCCGTGGAAGCCTGGCCGGTTGGCTCGAACCTGGCCATGATCGTCGCGGTCCTCTTCTTGATCGGTGCGGTTGGAAAGTCGGCGCAATTGCCGCTTCAGGTGTGGCTACCTGACGCCATGGCCGGTCCCACGCCGGTCAGTGCGCTCATCCATGCGGCCACGATGGTCACGGCTGGGGTCTACCTCATCGCCAGGATGCATCATCTGTTTGCCCTTGCACCGATGGTGCAAGAGGTGATCGCGGTGCTTGGCCTGGTGACGTTGCTCCTGGCGGCCTCCAGCGCGGTGGTGCAGACCGACATCAAGCGGGTGCTCGCCTACTCAACGATGAGCCAGATCGGCTATATGTTTCTCGCGCTCGGTGTCGGAGCCTGGTCTGCTGCGCTGTTTCATTTTCTGACCCATTCCTGCTTTAAAGCCTTGCTCTTCCTTGCGGCCGGATCCGTGATCCACAGCCTCCACCACGAACAGGACATTTTCAAGATGGGTGGTCTCCGGAAACAGCTGCCCTGGACATTTTGGACGTTTCTGATCGGGGCTGCGGCCATGTCCGGTGTCCCCCTCATCACATCCGGGTTTTACAGCAAAGATTGGATCCTCTGGTCAGTCTGGGCTTCACCTCTTAGCCACCAATGGATCTGGTTCGGCGCAGTGTTCGGGGCCATGCTGACCGGCCTCTACAGTTTCCGACTGATCTTTCGCGTCTTTTTCGGAGAGGTTCGTACGACACCGACGGGTGAATCGGGTTGGGCCATGCG
>JAMXAU010000217.1 GCA_024281365.1 Nitrospira sp. | reverse complement strand
AGATGGACCTTTGCGCCGATCGCCAGCATGACAAATGACCTGACATCACAACCGTGCTACACAATCACGACGGCCTCTTGTTCCCGTGCGACTCTCCGCACGCAGTCCGACCGACCTTCGTAATGTCCTCGACCAGGCACCGGGTCAAGCAACCGGAGGCCCGGAGTTCTACTCCCTGCTGCCACAACTGAGCCAAGAGCGTCTTGCCCTCAGCATCAACAAATGTCACACCCGTTAAATCAATCATGGTACACCGCTGGTTATTTTCAAGTACTCGTCGACAATAGGTCCTAAGCTCCTCGACCCAGGGACCGGCAAGACGCCCTTCAATGACGAGAGACACTCCCTCTGACGCTTGGCTCCGCTGACCGGTGATCTTTAGCATGGGTTCATCTCACAAGCAGTCGTTCCTTCTCGCTTCGACCCAGGTCATATCCCGATTGTGCTCGGCGATTCTGCAAGATAACCGGATCAATGACTTCTCCGCATTGCACACAACGCCTGACCTGGAACTCGACGTGAGCCGTGCCCGTCATGGAATCGAAAGACTCCTCGATCACCATGAGACCCGCACATCTCTGCTCCAGCGCACGGCCTCCGCTGGTGTCTTCCGCTCTATCAGCCGTTTTGCCGATAATCCCGTCGTCGTGATCGACCTCCCTTGTGTAAGGGTTCGTCAATAATAAGATAGGGCAATATTCATTCCAAGACTGCTTGGAATGGGCGACCTTATCCAACATGTTGAAATTACAATGAAACTCTTCTGATGAAATGCGCGCTGAGGAGAAGACTTGACGATCTGCCGACCCGGCGGCACGCTGCGAGGGATGGGGCGGTGCACCGAATGATCCTAAGGCAACATAACGGTTTCCCCATAGGCCAACCGGCTCCTTGCCCGAGGAAGAGAGCCATCCAAATCATACCCGCCAAGCACTTAAATATCTCCTCAGAACCATCTCCTTTCAATGTTCATTCATATGGAAACCGCTTTCACGAAACCCATCCACGTATTTCAAAGTCGTGATTTTTAACATGTTCTGTCAGAGCAGGAGCACCTCAATGCCTCGCAACACTTCCTCATCAATCGTTCTGGATCTCTTGCCCGCTAACCAACGAGCGATGGCGCCATCCCACAGACCATTTTCCTCAACAACCACCGGTGCGGCGCATGCGCTATAAGCGGCCAGTGAATTCAAATCCCTCCCTCTGCTGCTGCTCGAACCAATTCATAAAAAACCCTGGCCAATGCACCGTGGCGATCGCGCCGATCATGATCACGATAAAACTTGCGGCAGTAAACCGGGTAAGAAACCCTGCAATCAATCCAAGGCTGCCGAGGGACTCTCCGATGATGACAAGAAAGGCCACGAGCCACGGCAAGCCCATTTTCCGTGTGAAAAAACCCATCGTTCCATCGAAGCCATTTCCACCAAACCAGCCGAGGAGTTTCTGGGCGCCGTGCGCAAAAATCACCCCTCCGAGTCCAATTCGTAAAATTAAACCAGCCCACAATGATATCTGTTAAAGAATCCCATGACGCACCTCTTGTGCATTTCACTAAATGTGGACACCCGACAACATATCACCGCCCTCGCCATCACATGCTTGATCAACATCCTTGTGATGACAGGCGGTAAGGTTACGAGGATGCCGTACCGCCGAGCTCCACAAGTTAGCCGTGTTTTCATCGTGTCACCTCCAGTTTCTTGAGTGCGATGCTACTCACATGGATGGCAAAAGACGTTCCAGATTGAAGCACTATGGAACCGACAAGCTAATCCTTCGTTGATTGACTGGAGAATCAGGTTGTTAGGATGGATCAGTTCCGCCGACTTAGGCGTAACAAAACCGAAGAGCCGAAGGTTCGGCAGGTGACGAAGCGGATCGTCATATGAATGCGCAATAGACAGTAAGGAAGTTCGCCACTGGATCGGAAGAATACTCCGTCGCGACCTGTTTTAACGAATTATGTCCAAAGGATTGAGTTTTCAGGAAGTACGGCTGCGCCAGAGCGTGGATTATGTGAAAGCGGGATGATTGGGTAAGCTGGTACGCCTCGTCCTGTGCGATCACCTTCCGAACACGATCACTCCGCACTTGTTGGCAAGTTTGTAATATCGCGTAACGGCGGCGCGCCGAACAAACGACTGTACTCTCGGCTGAATTGCGAAGGGCTTTCATAGCCGACCTGAAAGGCCGCGGTGGTGGCGTCCAGGCGTTCAGTGAGCATCAAGCGCCGCGCTTCGTTCAATCGCAGCCATTTTGGTATTGCAGCGGGCTCATCGCCGTCAGCGTTCGAAAATGATGATGAAAGGTGGAGGTGCTCATATTGACGTGACTGGCGAGTTCCTCGATGCAGAACGACCTGGTGAAATTACTCTTCAACCAACAGATGGCTCGCGCGATTTGTGCAGCTTTGACTCTCTGCCGAGGCCATCTGACGCAGATGCGGACCTTGCTCGCCCACAAGTAAACGGTACACGAACTCCCCCGCTGAACGATTGGCGCAGAAATCGCTATGTCTTATGGCTCAGCCAGCAGGTCGATCAACCGTTGAAAAGCGGTGATGAGCGGCAACGTGACCTGACCAATGGCCATTCCACGGCCAGATTGCTGTACACGTGGCAGAGAAAGATTGTCCGCGATCAACCGCGACATCTCTTGTCGATCAAGCTTCGAGAAGACTGAGATACGGCTGCTCCGGCTTGCTTTGATAACCTCACAAACCACGGGTAGATCCACCGACGTGATCAACAAATGGTGAGGGTCATACACATACACGTCATCTCCGAGCATCACCCGTTTGGCCCCTTTGTTGCGATCGGCGAATCTCGCTCGTACATGTAGCTCATCAGGCAAGTAGCATCTGCACGGGAGAGTCAGCAGCGGATTGCAGTAGCGAGCTGATCACCGTTGTCCGTCCATTGGGCAATACCTTTCTTGACGTCTGAAGAGCCGTCAGCATACTTGTGCGCAAAGACTCCTGCTTGACAGGCTGTTGTGGCATTGGTTTCATCCTCGAGAAACTTGCTCAGACGCCATGTGTTTCAGTACAAGCGACTCTTCCACGAACTTGAGGATTGGGCCAAGATGAGCAGGATCGGTCTACCTGCCAGTGTACTCAGGAGTACAAGATCGACGGCGGCTGAAAATTGATGTGAGCAAAACAAGGTCATCCTCAATACATGGGAACCTTCCTAGCGTCCGTTCAAACTACACGTCACAGGAGGTGAAATATGGGCAGAATATCTAAAGAGACAATGGACAAAGCCTTGGAACAACTCAAGACGATTCCGAAAAAGATTACGCCAAAGTAAAAGGCATGGTCAATGTCGTGCGACCGTTCAGAAGTGTGCTCTATAAGAACCCGGACGATTATGGAATGACAGGATGGAGCGATATTTATTTTCCCGCTGATGACGGTGTGCCATTGGAGGGATGGTATATGCCGGCCAAAGGGGCGAAAGTGACAAGTTGGTGATCTTTAACCATGCCCTTCCATGTGCCGGGCCGGGTTTCGGGGCACTTTGGAGAACCCTGAAGCGACTGACGCGGTGGAAATTGATTTCATGATTGCAATGAAGCGTATTCGACCGATGCCGGATACAACGTCCTGGCCTACGATATCCGAAATCACGGGAGGAGCGGTGCCTCAAACAACGGCGTCAGCGGCATCGGGCAGATCGAATGGCGCGACTGTGTGGGGTAAAGAAATATGTCGATAGCAACCCAAGACTGAATAGGATGAAGGTCGGGCTCTACAAGCCAGTGTATGGGAGGCGATTCGCCAGTACGAAGCGATCGATGGCGTCCAGATCTGTTCAAGAATGTGTTGTGTATGTGCAGCCCGATGGTGGTGTCCATGAGAGCCATTTACCGGGCATTTTCTGAGCTGCAGGGCGTACCCCAATATTTCAAACCTGTCAGATTTCGAGAGATTGTTGAAGGCCGGTGCCTTCTTAATGGATGAGATGACGCCGCACTCGTCTGCTCATGGAGTAACAATGCCGGTCTTGATGGTCCAGGTCAAAGACGATGCCTGGACCGAAAATCCAAAGCGCACCGCAAAAACGTTTGATTTGTTGGGAAGCAAAGACAAAGACTTGTGGATTGAGGGAACGCCAAGATTTAAGGATCGGTACAACTATTTTGGACGATATCCCGAAAAGATCATCGCGTTCTTTGACAAACACATGAAATAGGAGGGAGCCGCGTTGCGGAAAAGCGCCTGACGGTGGTCTTAAAATTTGAATGAGAAGAGTCGGAGCCAAAGTGAGACTTTGGCTTGAGAACTGCGATGTGAGACGATGAAGAACCACGGCCTGCAGCCATGGTCTCCGAGGAACTCCCGCTGGATTAGAGGTCTGATTATGCCGGGAATTCTCCCTCCGGATAGCCCAAGAGAGACGGACGGGCCGACCGATTGTTCACCCTCACGAACTCCGACACTATCGCTTGACCTGCGGATGGGCAACCGCCCACTCATGCATCGCCTGCAAGATGGGTTCGAGAGACTGTCCTAACGACGAGAGGCGATATTCAACGCGCGGTGGAATTTCTGAAAAATCATGCCGTTCCACCAGACCGTCGGCTTCCAATTCACGTAACTGCTTAGCCAGCGTACGGTGTGTGATGCCGCTGAGATCGCGCTGCAACTGGTTAAAGCGTCGATCGCCTTTGAGCAACCAATAAATCACCATCGCCTTCCAACGGCCAGAGATCAGGTCGAGTGTTTGTTCTGTCGGACAACCGATGTTCTTTGCCATTGGCGGTATCCTCCAAGACCGTACTTGAATGTCGCTGAGACGAACCTATACTACCTTTCGACAAGGGATGGAAGGTCGAGGCATCGCGCCAAGAGAAAGGAGTCGCCATGAAGAAGGTTGCCGATATTCTCCGAGCAGACGGAAGTCATTGGGTTGGAGACGGGTTCCCCGTTCGATCACTGTTTTCATACCACCATGACAGTGAGGCCGTCAGTCCGTTTCTGCTGTTTGATTACGCGGGTCCGCATCACTTCGATCCCACTAATGTGGCGCGCGGCGTCGGGCAACACCCGCATCGCGGATTTGAAACCGTGACCATCGTCTATGACGGTGAAGTGGCCCATCGCGATTCCGCAGGGAACGGCGGGGTCATCGGACCGGGCGACGTTCAGTGGATGACGGCGGCCCGAGGCATCATCCATGAGGAATTCCATTCGCCGAACTACAGCAAGACAGGAGGACCTTTCCGCATGGTCCAATTGTGGGTCAATCTGCCGGCAAAAGACAAAATGAGCCCTCCAGGGTATCAAGCAATCACGAGTGCGAACATCCCGATCGTCTCATTCGCGGGAGGAACAGCGAGAATCATCGCAGGAACATTCCAGGGCACCCGTGGACCGGCACACACCT
>JAMXAU010000046.1 GCA_024281365.1 Nitrospira sp. | reverse complement strand
GATCCGGCACATGCCGAGGGGCTCCTGCTCAAAGGCATTCTCTGTATGCAGCGAGAGCAGTATGACAAGCAGAGAGGGCATTTAGCGCGGCGCTTCGTGAGGGTGCTGAGCGGAGGAAATGTCTGATGGGCATGGGCATGGCCGCCATGGGGAGAGCCTACACCCAAGGGGCTTGGGAGCGGTTTCTTGAGGTGCTGGTCGAATACCCCGATGATGCGGAGGCAATCCATTGGTTACTTCGCGCCGGGACGGCCCAAAATCGGTGGCAGGAGTTGGGTGAGCACTTGCAGCGGTATACGGCCGGAAACCCAGAGGACCTTGCGGCACGATTTGCTTTCACCAGTGTCTTGTTACGCGGTGAGCAGATTGAAGCCGCTCGCAGGGAATATGATGCCCTATGCAAGGTCGACCCACATTATAACGGGCTTGGTCAGCTTGGCCAGGCCATTGCCGGAAGGGAAGCGGCGCTTGCCATGGAAGCCGCCTCGTCCTAGTCCGATGGCACGGCGTGTGCTTCTTATCCAGCTCGCGAGGCTCGGTGATCTCGTTCAGACGATTCCGGCCATCATTGCGCTGAAAGAAGCTCATGCAGATTGATCCTGGACCCTTTTGTGCCCGGTTCATTTGGAGGAAATTGGGCGGATACTTCCCGGACTTTTTAGGGTCGGGAGGTGGGACGGAACTGTGTGGAATCGACGTGCGCGCCAGGCTGAGAAAGAATTCCGGCCTGAGTATGTCGTCGAAGCCGATACTGATATTCGCGCCATCACGCAAGTGCCTTATGACTATGCCTATGTGCTCAACCAACATCCTCGTGCCATTCTGGCCGGGGCACTCCTTTGCGCAGGAGAGCATTGGAGCTATGACCCGTGGGCCTGATCCAACCTTATCACCTTGGGGGAGCCCTATGTGGTAGAGCGGTAGCCGGGGATCTCATGGGTGACGTCTTCACTTGGCAGATGCGTTTTTGTGGGGATGTGTGGTATCGCTCCACCCAAGCACATCATGCCGATACAGGTGAGCTCAGTCCAGCTACCGAATGATCTCGATCCGATCGGACAATCCTCTGGGCCTTGGATCGGGAGTACTGGTGGGGTGCAAGGTGCCGGAACGATTGGTTCTGGCCACGGCCTGGACGCGTTCCATCTGTAGGCCGTCTGGGGAGCAGCTCCAGGGAAGTCGTGTCCTGCTATTGGGTCCTGGAGCCTCGACAGGAACAAGAACCAGCGCAGCTGGATTCTGGCTCCTCACTCCTTTTTCACTCTAGGCCGAGTCTGGGATACGACCGGTCGACTTTCACTGACGGAATTGGCACAGGCACTCACCCGCTGCCAGGTCGTGATCGGATCTGACACCGGCCCGCTTCACCTAGCTGCAGCGGTGGGGACCAAGGTGATTGGGTGGTACTTTGCGAGGGCGCGAGTTCATGAGACGGGACCTTACGGGCAGAGCCATTGGGTCTGGCAAGCAGAGGGCGTGAAACATGAAACGTTAAACGTGAAACTCGAACGAGAAGATCTGCGGCGGATCGAGTTGCTCGACACACTTGATGTATCACCCGTTCAGTGGCCAATCGAGGAGACGATCGCCTTGTTGTCGAACGGATCAGCCGCTTCCGTCGACGGCTGGTCTCTGTGGACAAGTCATCGGGATCGGTGGGGAGCGTACTATGTTCAGGCGGGACAGGAACCGGTTGCTCCGCCTCAACGAGAACACATCTGGAACGAGTTGCATCCGACTGCGGTGTGAGGGGGAGTTCTGTGGAGCACCTGAACCAGAACCTAGAAAACCTTCGTCAGACTGTTCCTGATCTTGTCGCCGCGCTGCGGAATTCTTCCGGTGGGGTCCTTTCGATTGTGCCCTCACGTGAGGGGTCCCCTTCGGCGAGGTTTCAAGATCAATGGGTCCACAGCGCCTATGACCCCAAGAAAGAAGCCAGGTCCTGGGCAGAACAGCAACTTAAGGAATGGAAACCTGGAGAGGTGGCGGTAGTTCTCGGGGTCGGCCTTCTGTATCACGTGGAGGCGCTTGCCCTTTCTTGCCCCGCCGATGCCCGAACGGCCATCGTGGTGCCGGATCTATCCGTCTTAAAAGATGCAATGGGGGCAAGGCCACTCGGATCATGGATCAACAGGATTCAGTGGGTGACGGGCACGCCGGAAGAAATGGCCTCGCAATTGACTGCGCTCTCCTCCCCATTGCGGTTCTTTACCTATGGGCCGGCCGCACGTCTGCACGGTGATGTTCATGAGCGACTGCAGACGAGCCTTCGCCGCATCATGGCTGCGAAAGCCGGAGGCCAACTGCATGTGGCGGTGGTCGGTCCGATCTACGGAGGGTCGCTGCCGATTGCTCGCTATGTCGTCTCGGCGTTGAATGAGTTGGGACATCGAGTCAGCTGGATTGACCACCACGTTCATCAGGGTAGCTACGAGGCACTTGGGTCCTATCGCGAAGAACGCCATCGCTTGATGCTTCAAAGCCGATTTGCCGACGTGCTCAGCCTGAGTACGATGGCGCATCTCGCGGAAGATCCGCCCGATCTGGTACTGGCTATTGCTCAAGCGCCGTTGAGCTTGGCGGTCTTACAACACCTGCGCAAGAAGAAGTTTCTGACGGCCATGTGGTTCGTGGAGAACTATCGGCATTTGACCTACTGGCAACAGTTGGCGGGAGGATACGATTACTGGTTTGTGATCCAGCAAGGGGACTGTTTCGACGCGTTGAAACAGGCCGGAGCGGCGCACGTGCACTACCTTCCCATGGCGGCAGATCCCACGGTGCATCGTCCGATGACGCTCACGGCGGCTGAGCACCAGGAATATGGCGCCGACGTCTCCTTTGTCGGAGCTGGTTATGCCAACCGACGGATCCTCTTGCCGCAGTGGCTCTCTCACGAGTGGACGATGAAACTGTGGGGAAATGAATGGGACGGTGCTGCCGCGCTCTCCGGAGTGCTTCAACGAGACGGTGCCAGGATCGATACCGATACTTGCATGAAGGTGTTCAACGCCACGGCCGTCAATTTGAATCTGCATTCGTGCTCCGGAACGGACATGGATCCTCAGCCGGACTTCGTGAACCCCCGCACCTTTGAATTAGCTGCCTGTGGTGCGTTTCAGCTTGTGGATGACAGGACACTCCTTCCCGATTTGTTTACCTCGGAGGAGGTGGCGCCCTTTCGCCGTGCAGAAGATGTTCCACAACTGATTCGGCGGTGGCTGCCAGATACGGAGGGTCGCCGTGCCCATGCTGAGGCGTCTCGCCGACGGGTGTTGCGTGACCATACCTATCGTCATCGCCTGCAAGAGCTGCTTGCCATGGTGGGTCTTTCTCAACCCGATCGCATCGGTTCGATCCTGCGAGGAGATCGGCTTACCACAGGTCTTAAGGAACGGGCCGCGTCGGTGCCGGAGCTGCTTCCCTTACTCAATCGCTTTCCGACGGGACAACGAATCGAGTTGAAGGATCTTGCAGCTGATATTCGAGCACGAGCGTCTGGACGTCAGCTGGCTCGGGAAGAGCTGTTGGTGCTCATGATCGACAGTTATCGAGCCGAAACAAAAGACCTGGTATGACGAAGAGTTTCAAGTTGCTGGTTTCTTGTTTCACGTTGAACCTGAAACCTGAAACCTGAAACCTGAAACAACGCTACCCTGCTGGAGTGCGAATGTGAAACAAGTACTAATTTTGAACATTACCCGGATGGGTGATCTTGTCCAGATGAGCGCCTTGTTGGAGCGACTCCATGAAGAATGGCCGGGAGTTGCCGTAGATCTTGTCGTGGATCGCCGGTTTGCACCGATCGCCTCGTTGCTGAAGGGATTGCGCGAAGTCATGGCCCTAGATTTTCACGCACTGATCGATGAGAGCCGTGCGCGTGTGAAGGATGTGGTTGCGCTGTATCAGGATGTGGCGGCTTGGGCAAAGCCATTAGCGGAGCGTCGGTATGATCGAGTTATTAATCTGACGTTCAATAGGCCGAGCGCGCTCCTGGCCAGATTCGTTGGGGCTCCCGATATTCGTGGGGCTCAAAGCGCATGGGACGGCGGTATCGTCGTCGAGAATCCCTGGATGGGATATTTCTGCGATTTTCACCAGTTTCGCCGGCTCAATCGATTCAATCTCGTCGATATCTATGCACTCGGTGGCAGTCGCCCAGGGGCATTCGCGCCACTCCGGCTTTCTTTTTCTCATGAGGACCGCACGTGGGCGCGGGAAACCCTCACAGGGGCGATCGGGTGGATTGCCGTGCAGGCCGGGGCGAGCGATGGTATGAAGGCCTGGCGTCCTCGGCTCTTTGGCCTCGCTTTAGCAAATGTGAGCAAACGATGGCAAGGCGGAATACTCTTTATTGGAAGTCGTGAAGAAGAAGCAACCATAGCGGAGGTTGTACAGGTCTATCGCGAAGCCGGAGGGAAGAGTCCGGTCAAGAATATGGCTGGCCGTACGACGTTGAACCAACTCGCAGGTTTGCTGGCGGAATGTCATGTGCTGCTGACCAACGATACGGGTCCCATGCATATTGGAGTGGCGGCCGGCACCTCAGTGATCGATCTTTCTGTGGGACATGTGGACTTTCAGGAAACTGGTCCCTATGGGTCTGGTCATTGGGTGATTCAGCCGGAGTTGGAATGTGCTCCCTGCGGGTTCGACCAAGTTTGTGTCCATCATGCCTGCAAAGACCGCATCTCTGCGGACGTTGTCGCTGATCTCACGTGCCATGTGTTGAAGATCGGGGCTGTCCCTACGAGGGTGTCAGGGGCACGCCTCTATGAGTCCGGAGTGGATGAGGATAGGCTCGGCACCTTTCATTTGAAGGTAGGAATGGAGTCTCCTGTCACGGCTTGGTATGCGGCGTTTTGGCGTCGGTATTGGTATGAAGCCCATACGGGATTGCAGAGCCGCGTTCCTCTTCCCGAGGGGCCACCTCCCGATGCAGCGGAGGTGAACGTACAGCTGCGGACCTTAATGCCGCTTTTGGAGACTGCATGTCGAAGAGCGGATGAAATTGTTCGAGTGGCTTGTCGGGCATCGGTCGATCTTCCAGAGTTGAAACGGCTGCAGCGCGAGCAACGAGTCGATCAGGAGCGGTTGCTTCGCATTGGGCTCACCACTGAGGCGCTGGCCCCTCTCGCGGCAGCGTTTGGGCGTCACCTGCGAAACGACAACGTCATCGGGTTGGACCGACTTGCGAAGCATCAGGCTCATGCGTATCACACCTGGCTGAGACGTTTGGGAGAAGTTGATCGGTGTCTGGTTGGCCTGTGCCCCGGTGATCAGAGGGCCATACCTGGTCATAGGGAAAACCTCATCGCACTTGGGCGAGAGCGGCAAGCGGCATGAGCTACTTGTTGCAAAGGGAGAGAACTGATGAATATTCAATTGGACAACGAAGAATGGCAAGCTGGAAGTACTGCGACGCTCGGCGACATCCTCACCGATCTAAGTGAACGGGCGCATGCTCGGTCTCGCATCGTGACAACCGTCATGCTTGATAGTCGTCGGATTACTGATCGGGACCTCGATCCGCATCTGCTCGAACAACCTTCGACTCACTACCGCGAGTTGGTCGCAACCTCAGCGACACACGAGGAAATTCTTGAATCTGCACGCGGCGCGATCGAGCGCTATCGCAGTTTGGTCGTGACAGAAGGTAATTCTCTCGCCAATCAGTTTCGGATGGGGATACAGGATCTGTCGGCATTCGACGCCTGGCTAGGGAAAGTCGCGGATGCAGTCGAAATCATCGAGAACGACCAGAAACGGCTTGGAACGCAGTCTCCGGGGAACGCCATCGCAGGATGGATTGAACAGCTTCTGGCCGCCAGGCATATCCATGACACGGTGAGGATGGCGGATTTGTTGGAGTACGAAATCCTTCCAAGGATTGCAGCCTGAGCCTGTGATGTTCATTCGTTTTCATTCTAGTGAGGTAACCATCATCCCTGCGAATTATTTTTAAAGCTCAAGTCCCTGGGAGATTGACCGATAAGACAGGCACGCCACGTATAGGCGTCAGGGAATACGGCTTCTACACGGATGTTGGAAGCTCAGCAGCGGATGGTGATCTAGTTCCAAGGAGGAAGGGTAATGGCACTTATCGTTAACAATAACCCTGCATCTATTGCGGCGCAGCGCAATCTGTCGGTCAATACGCTGAGCCTCAATCGATCAGTCGAACGACTCTCGTCCGGTCTGCGGATCACGCGGGCGGCCGATGATGCCGCCGGCCTCGGACTGTCTGAGTCCTTGCGGGCGCAGATTCGCAGTATTAATCAGGCGACGCGAAACGCAAGTGACGGCATCAGCTTGACGCAGGTCGCCGACGGTGCCGCCGCGACGATTGGATCGTTGCTGGCCCGTCTTCGGGAATTGTCCTCACAGTCCGCCAGTGGGACGGTAGGCAATACGGAACGGTCCTATATCGATCAGGAATTTGTTGCCTTACGCTCTGAAATAGACCGTATTGCTCAAGTGACCGAATTCAACGGTCAAGCGTTGACAAGTGGTTCGAGCATCAGCTTCTCCATCGCCATCGGATTCCGGAGCGGTACTGGGAACTCGTTGAGCTTGTCTCTCAACGACATCACGACCAGTTCGTTGGGATTGTCTTCCGTGAATGTCTCAACGTCTGCGAACGCAACGAGCGCATTGGCCAACGTTGATAATGCGATTAGTGCGATCGCGACGGCTAGAGCGAACTACGGGTCGATTCAGAACCGGTTTGAGGCGACGATTGCCAACCTGCAGATCACGAGTGAAAATCTTACGGCTGCAGAATCCCGGATCCGCGATGCTGATATCGCACTCGAAACGTCCAACTTTACAAGAAACCAGATCTTGGTTCAGGCGGGTATTGCGACCTTGGCACAAGCCAATACGCTGCCGCAACAAGCGTTGGCCTTACTCAGAGGATAAGGGCAGCACGCCGTTCACCGACCCTCTCCTGAACCGGAGAGGGTCTCGGTGAACGGAGTGAGATAAGGGGGGTTGTTATGATCACCAATGTAACATCGAAGGTGAATCTCCCGGCCGCTGCCATTCGCACAACACAAACCGATGGACCTCAGAAGAGCGAGCGCGCCATTGAGCCTGCCCACAGTTCTGACTTCAAGAGCGAATCTCAGCCACCCCAGACAGCGCTGGACCAGGCTGTGGGTAAAGTGAGGGAATCTTTGCAGCAATCGGGCTCACGGTTGCAACTTGAGGTCGATCAAGATCTCAATCGGGTCATCGTGAAAATACTGAACGGAGATTCTGGAGAAATCATCAGGCAGATTCCTCCGCAAGAGGTCATCGATCTGGCGAAGAATCTACCAGGGACAAAAGGCTTGCTGTTAGGAGAGCACGTATAACTCAGCACACAAGGACGTGGCATGCCGACGATAAGTTTCGGTGGACTCGGCAACGGGCTGGATTTTGGACAGGTCGTCGATCAACTAGTCAAAGTTGCTCAACTGCCGGTTGATCGACTGACCAAAAAGAAAGCCGATCTCAATAGCAAGTTCACCGACCTAACCACCGTAAGCACGAAAGTTGCGGCGTTGCAAAGCGCCGCTCAGGCGTTACGGCTTTCAACCTCTTTTGATCGCACGACGGCATCTGTGACGGACACGTCGGTCTTGTCCGTGTCGGCCTCGTCTTCGTCAACCTCGGGAACCTACAGTGTCCGAGTCCTTCAGCTTGCCCAAGCCCATCAAGTTGTCAGTAAGGCCGTCAAGGCTGTCTCGTCAGAAACCTCGGACATCGTGAGTGGGGGGTCGGCCACCTTCACCTTCAAGGTGGGAACCGGTGAAAATCAGACGGTGACGCTCGGCGCGACTGGGACCTTGACCGACCTACGTGAGCAAATCAACAACTTGGGAGCTGGTGTCACGGCTTCTGTGATCAATACCGGTACAGAGGTGGCACCATCCTATCGGCTGGCACTGTCTTCGAGCAATACCGGCAGCGCGAATGCGATCACCCTCGTGGCGGATGGGACGGATTTGGATTTCCTGAACGGCAGTGGGACCGGCGGCATTGATACCCTTGCAGCAGCGCAAAATGCTCAAGTTCAGATCGGTGATCAGGCATTGAATCCTTTGACGGTTGAACGGAGTTCCAACACCGTGTCTGATGCGATTTCCGGTGTGACCCTGACGCTGACGAAGACCACGGGAACTGGGACCGTCCAAGTCAGCCTCTCGCAAGATGTGGATGCTGTGAAGACAAACATCAAGGCGGTGGCGACTGCCTACAATGAAGTCGTGAAGTTCATCAACGAGCGAAACACCTACAACGTGACGACGAAGCAGGGGGGCATCTTCTTTAACGAAGCGGCGGCGAAAGCGACTTTGTCGCAGCTTCGAACCGCATTATCGTCATCGGTGAGCGGGTCCACGGTCTTTTCAAGCGTCGGGCAAATCGGGTTCAAGACCGAACGAGATGGCACGATCACGGTCGACGAGGGACAGCTGTCGACGGCGTTAAGCACAAACTATAGCGGGGTCAAGGCGCTGTTCAGTAACCAGGGTGCGGTGACTGGTCTCGCTCAGTCTGTTGTGTCCGCAGTGGATGCACTCAATAACGTGGCAGGAGGCGCCCTGACGCTTCGCAAGAATGGTCTTACGAGCGAGATCGCTCGGGTTGGTGACGACATTGCGAGACAAGAGGATGCGGTGAGCCGGTACGAGGAGCGGTTGCGTCGGCAATTTGCATCCCTAGACGGACTCTTGCGACAGCTTCAGGGGCAAAGCGGATTCCTTCAGGCTCAGTCAACGCAGAGGCAACAATCCTAGAAACGAGGCACTCGCCCTATGATTACCAGTACGCACGTCAATATGAGCAGACCCAGGTCATCACCTCTTCTGGAATCCAGTTGATCGTGATGCTGTACGACGGCGCTATTCAGTCGCTTGAGATCGCCAAACGGGAGATTCCCGCAAAGAATGTCCGAGAGAAAGCTCGACACCTGGGACGTGCTATTGCCATCATTGGCGAACTGAATAGTGTCCTTGACCTTGAGCGAGGCGGTGAAATCGCACGGTCTCTTCGACGCTTGTACGACTACATGATGATGGAGCTTGTCGAAGTCAATGCTCGGAACAATGAGCAGCGATTGGATGGTCCGCTCCGCTGTCTCGGCGTACTCCGAGAAGCCTGGCGAGAAGTGGCTGCCCAGCAACAGCCTCGTCTGGTTGGCACCCGATGAGTAGGTCGGTGAGTGAAAGCCAGGCCGAGATCGTGCGACTGACCAAGGCGGCAGGTGAGGCGGCTCAGCAGGGGCGATGGGACCAGGTCATTCAGAGTTACAGCGAACGAGGACTACTCTTGGCCTCAACTCCTGCCTCAACTCTACCGACTGATGAACTATTGAGAATGGATGGTGAACTACGGGACCGTATCCATACCGCTCAAGCCGTATTAGAAGATCTGCTAGTCGAGGCGCAGATGACAAAGAGGAAGGTACAGGAATTACGTCAGTGTCTCACTGTCCAACCATCACGACCGGGAGCCGTGTCCATAGAAGCCTAACTCGTATTTCGTAACGTGTGAGAGATGACATGTTGTCCGTGAAGCGTCGCACGTGAATCGTATATCTTTTCCGAATTCGGACGTTTCACGCTTTACGAACGACCAATAGTACAGCAGTGGCGCATCGACGGTTGACGGAGAAGCGCTCATGAATAGTTCAGGTTAGCATGAGGGCGCGGGGTGTTTGAATTATGGCGTCATCCATCATGACTGCGTCGTCCAAGTCTCACAGTGCGGAGCCCGACGAACGCCGGGAATGGATCAGGATTGATGATCGAGTCCTGATGGAATATCGAGTGGTGACCGAGGGGGGAGTCAGTGTGCCGGTCGAACTGAGCCGTGCAACTCCGGAGTCGATTGCTGCCGCCGTGAGCAAACCGACCTTGGATCTTCTGGCCCGCTCCAGTGAGATCGTGGTTGATTCGGCGGTTGTCCCATGGATCAGGAAGGTCGATTACCTGCTTGAAGTGATTCTGAATGCCCTTGCCATCAGTCAGCCGTCCAGCGTCGCGATGGCACAGCCCATGGATGTTAATCTGAGTGGGGGAGGGATCGGGTTCGTCTCATTGCTGGAATTCGCCGTCGACGATCAACTGGCGGTGAAACTCATCCTTCCACCGTTCACCATGATCCGGGCGCATGTGAAAGTCATTCGCGCAGTGCCAGTCCCCGATGGCCAAGGATTCACGATAGCCACCGAGTTTGTCGATCTGACGCCTGATGATCAGGAGCACTTGATCCGCCATATTCTGCATGTGCAAGCCCAACGATTGCGCGCAGGCCGAAGTCAACCCAACTAGCCGTCCCTCATGCGGGAAGTTCGTAGTCGACGAACATTCACTGATGAGTCGCCTCAGCATCAAGAAAATCATCATGTAAGTCGAGAGGCGGATCGATGACTACCGAAGTGAAAATGCGAGAATCAGCGGCAGATCACGATTCTCTCACTGAACGCCACCATTGAGGCGGCAAGAGCCGGTGAAGCAGGACGAGGGTTCGGCGTCGTCGCCAACGAGGTGTGCACGCTCGCATCCCAGGCATCCACTGCATCGGAAGATCTCGGAAGTTTGTGAAACCAGTTGCTGCAACAGTTCACAGAACGGGAAGGGGACCGACTGTCCGATATCGATATCGTGATCGTTCAGAGGTCGTAACGAGGGGTACGGAGGGGGGAACACCAACAGCCAGTGCAGGTTAGGCGGCTGAGGAAGTCGCTGTTTCCAACGTCGTCAACAATGCGTCAGCGATGCGTCCAAGGGCAAGTGCAGCAGGGGAAGATGGACTATGCTGGATGATCGGGACGTATGCCCGCACTGACTGTTCCATCGCAACATCCTCCGGGATTTCCCCAAGCAAGCTTAAATCCCCTCCGACATATTCCTTGAGGAGTTCCTTGAGCTGCGGCACATTCACGCGAGCACGCCCTGAGGTGCGGTTAAGGATGAGCGCGGGGTGAAAAGTCTGCAATGTGGTTTCAGCAATCCTGCGACCGGATTCATCCGTCTTGCCTGCGACGTCCAGTACCTCTTCCACACTACTGTAGTCTCGGTTCGCGAGACCTTCTGCCGTCACGGCTCGCATCAGGAACATCGAGAGGACGCGGCGAATAGCCGCGAGCTTAATAAAGCGATAGAGGTCGAGGACCGATGTCGGATCGGGAGTTGCCACAGCGATGTGGTGGTCGGCCATCAGAAAGAAGTCGAGGGCATGATAGCTCGTGCCGGCCCCGATATCGATGAGAATCATGTCGGCGTGGATGTCTTGAAAATGCCGGATCAAACGCTTTTTCTGTGAATAGGGCATGTTGGCGGTGGCCAAGGTATCGCCGGTGCCGGGGATAATCCTTAAATTGGGATGAAGCGGGAGCGGTTGAGCCAGGGCATCCAATTGTTCGACTCGATGAGCGAGAAAGTCGGTCAAGGTCATGGGAGGGTTAAGCAGGCCGAGCAGGATATGGGCATCGGCCCCGCCGACGTCCAGGTCTGCGAGCACCACCTGCTTCCCCTTCTTGGCGAGGAGCAGAGCCAGATTTGTGGCGACGACACTCTTGCCGACCCCACCTTTCCCTGACGCAACGGAGATGATGTGTGCCATTGAGATCCGTTCCTGTTGATTTGGGAACACTGTCACAGTCTTCTTCGGTTGCGACCCGTGAAATCTGAACAGACCGGACGCGATCCGCACAGAGTGGAGAGCAATGATCGCTGATGATGGAGAGGTGGTTACAACAGCAGCTTAAGTTTCCCAGCTGATACGCCGATATGTCACTCGTTATGAATAGTGATTTATCTGCTGAAACGACGACTCAGTCTGAAACGGGCGCCACTCAAGATGGAGAAATTCTCACCGTTACGGAGGTGGCACGGTTTCTTCGCGTGCCCAAGTCCACTGTCTATAAGCTGGCACGAGGCGGCGAATTGCCGGCGTCCAAAATCGGGAAACATTGGCGTTTTCTCCGACGTGACATTCATGAATGGATGCATAGCCGGTCCAAGCACGCCGCGTGACGAGCCGAACATCGCGAGTTCCGTCGGAGTCTGGTCGATCGCGGTGCATGCCGGATATGGTTGCGGAGATGGGTGGTGGGTGTGAGCAGGCCTGTGGTGGAGTCATGCGAGTGAGCCGTTTTCCGCATGCACCTGTGAGAGTGTTTCATCCTCGATGAGCGTCAAGAGTGGTCGTCCCTCAGGATCAGGTTGTTCAATAATTATTTCGATCTATAGTGAAGGAGTACGCCATTCTCAACCGAGCATCCCGGCGGTTGGAGCGTTGGCCGTGAGCTGAGAAAAGGAGTCGCTATGCCGGCTGATCCAAACATGAAAATTCTCGTGGTCGATGACATGGTCACGATGAGAAAGATTGTGAAGAACATCCTGAAACAGCTGGGATTTGCCAACACGGATGAAGCGGAAAATGGGGAGGAGGGGCTGCAGAAGCTCCGTGGCGGCTCATATAATTTTGTGGTGTCCGACTGGAACATGCCGGTCATGACCGGCATCGAGATGCTCAGGGCGATACGGGCGGACGAGAAATTGAAATCCATCCCGGTCTTGATGGTGACGGCCGAGGCACAGCAAAGCAATCTGATCGAAGCGGTGCAGGCGGGAGTGAGTAATTACATTGTGAAGCCGTTCACAGCGGAGACGATGCAAGAAAAGATCGGGAAAATTTTCAAGTAAAGTATCGATGGGGAGTGAGCGAACGAACCGGTAAGAAGGGAGATCTCGTGGAGACCCAGGGACGTAGGTTATACGAAGAGCTCGGTACCTTGGCCCGCTTTGTGGACAATGCGATGCACGCGATCTCGACGGTCACTCCACAGATCATGTCCAGCAGCACCCAACTACCGACCGCTGCCTCGCATTTGAGTGATCTCAAAAAGATGACGGAGGACGGCACGCTGGAAGTCATGCGGCTGACGGAGCTGCTTCAGGATCACCATGCGTCTATGGCCAAAGAGCTCTCCGGAGTCGTCGATGCCCTGAAGGCGATCGACTGCGCGACACTCGCGGGACGACTTGAACACGTGCGCTCGATTCTAGCGCAGGACGACAAACATCTCATGGAGATTATGACTGCCCTCTCTTTTCAGGACCTGGTCGCTCAGCGGGTCAAAAAACTTGTGGCTATCCTGGATGAAGTGCAGACCAAACTAGTGGAGCTCGTCGTGGTTTTCGGTTTACAGCGAAACGGTCACGAAGCAGTGGGTACGGGCATCGCAGATCAGATGCTCAAACAACTCGAAGAGTCGAAGACCACGGCGATGAAACAACAGGTCGCGGACGATCTCTTGGCGCAATTCGGGTTTAAATGAGGCGCCCTTCTCATGGATATCGCAACAATTCTTGGGATCGTGATTGCCTTAGGCTCCATTATCGGAGGCCAGGTGCTCGAAGGTGGGCACGTGGGCTCGATCATGCAGCTGACGGCCTTCATTATCGTCATCGGGGGAACGTTTGGTGCCATTTGCATACAGAATCCATTGCCGGTGGTGATCAAGGCATTCGGCGCGCTGACTATCGCCATCTCAGGGTCCCACATCGACAACAAAGGTACGATCAAACTCATCCTGGAGCTGGCGAATATCTCGCGAAAACAAGGGTTGCTGGCATTGGAGGGAAAGCTCAAAACTATCACGGATCCGTTCATGAAAAAGGGGGTCCAGCTCATTGTCGACGGAACGGAGCCTAAAGCTGTGATCGAGATCCTCGAAATTGAGGTGGAGCACCACGAGGAGCAGGGAGTGATCGCGGCCAAGGTTTGGGAAGCAGCCGGTGGGTATGCGCCAACCGTCGGGATTATCGGAGCCGTGCTTGGTCTCATTCACGTGATGGAGAATCTGGCCGATCCGTCAAAGTTGGGCGGCGGGATCGCGGTGGCGTTCGTGGCCACGGTGTACGGAGTGGGAGCGGCAAACCTCTTCTTCTTGCCTTTGGCCAATAAGATCAAATTGAAGCTCAAGGAAGAAGCAGGCTCCAGAAACCTGATGATTATGGGGTTGGCGGGGCTTGCTCAGGGGGAAAACCCTCGACTCTTGCAGGAGAAGTTGGAAGGGTTTCTGCCCCACCACGAGCGGACGAAGGAGGCGAAGAAGTAAAACGTGAAAGGTGAAACGTGAGGCCACAAAGACCTCTCACCTCTCACCTCTCACTTCTCACGCCTGACGCACTGTATGGCGAAACACAAACATGAGGAACATGAGAATCACGAGCGATGGCTCGTTTCCTATGCCGACTTTATTACGCTGCTGTTCGCCTTTTTTGTCGTGATGTACTCGATCTCCTCTGTCAATGTTGGAAAATACCGAACCGTCAGTGAGTCGATCAAAGCCGCGCTGAATCCGATCGTCAGCCCACCATCCACCCCCACCCCGTTGGCGTTGAGTACCAGCAAACAGGCCCTGACGGCACCCGATAGTCCGGGGAGCAAGGATGTAGCGATCCGCAAACTGCGAAATCTTGTGAAAGGAATTAAAGCCTCGCCCCAGTTGTCGCTGGTCCGGATCACGGAACGGGTCAACGGAGATATCGTGATTACGATTCCAGATCAATTGTTGTTCAATAGCGGCGAAGCAGCCATGCGTAGCGAAGCGCTGCCGTTTCTGGAAGGCTTGAGCGCGGCCATTGTGGAACTTAACCGGTACACCAGGGTCGAGGGGCACACGGATAATGTTCCGATCCGGACGGCACTGTTTCCGTCCAATTGGGAATTGTCGGCAGCACGAGCCGTGATGGTCGTGCGGGTCCTGTCGGAGCTTTATGGGGTCACGGCGGATCATCTGTCCGCCGTGGGTCATGCCGACACAAGGCCGGTGACGCCCAATTCTGATGCGGAACAGCGGGCCAAGAACCGTCGGGTCGAGGTCATCATTCTTGAACAGGCGCCACAACTTCAAGCTCTCCAAGCAGGGAGTGACTCGGACGCGGCCGAGCCATCAACAGAACAGACCGGGCAAGATCCTTTCCAGCCAGTTCCCTAGCTGCCAGTCAACGGAGGACTCCAGCTCAGTTGGCCACTGCACATTTGTGGTGGCTCTCCCTCAAGGATTGATCTGAAAGAACCGAGAAAATGATCCAGAAAGTCTTCATGTCGCTGGCGTTCAAGCAGGAGGCAGGTGAGCAATGACAGAGTCTCAGGCACGGGAGCCCGGAGGGACAAATTCCAGACATCTGGCTCCGACGGGCGATCTTACGATTTTCGAAAGCAGGGGAGTTCAAGGAAGCATTGGTCAAACTGTTTACCAATGAGGGGTTGGTATCGATGGATCTTGGAAACGTCAAGCGTGTGGATACGGCGGCGATTCAGTTGTTGCTGGCGGCCAAGAAACAAAACCGAATGTTCGTATCGGGGATCTCGGAGGACTTACAGGTAAGATTACAGCAGCTTGGATTTACCGGTTCTCTGAGTGAATGACGACTGTCAAACGGAAATGGAAAACCTGGAATCCAACGGTCTGGGCATGGATACGAGGCAGTGCGGGCGATCCGATGAACGAGTGGCCGTAGAAGCAGTCTACGGCTACTGTGAGGGACGGGAGTAGATGACACTGAATACAGGAGACCTTCAGCAGGAAGGCACGGGTTTGACGTTGCCGGTGCTTCAGGCTCATCAACAGGCATGGGGAAAGCTTCGGGGCTGAAGCGGTACACATGATTCCCGTCTTACAAGCCCAGATGGCCTCGGTCACTCGTGAAACCGAGCGGGCAGCGATGGAGTTGATAAGCCATCTTCGCATCCTGACGGCTTCCAGTGAGACGATCACGGCAGCAGAGCGTGCGGCAAGGTTATCTCAGGTTGTGATGGCGATGCAGTTTCAAGACATCACGCGCCAAAGTTGGAGCATGTCGCGCTGGCCTTGGATCAGCTGCAGAAGCATATGAAGGCCTTGTTGAAGGGCCCTCAGAACCAAGATGCACAATGCGAGCTTGCGGCATTACAAAGAGTCGAGCGGAACTACACCATGGATGCCGAGTGCCGGCTGCATGAGGCGGCGGTCATGTCTGACTATTGTGAACCTGTACCGATAGACATGGCCGATACAGAGGGGGGACTCTGTGACACTCTTCTAGGGTGAATCGTGAACCAGGGCAAAGGACTAGCAGAAGCCGGAGGAACACTATGGGTAATACCTGCACTGATCGTTGATGACTCACGAACCATGCGGCAGATGGTCGCGTTCACGCTCACGAACGCCGGCTTTACCGTGATTGAAGCGGAGGACGGGAAGGATGCGGTGAACAAAGTCTCAGCAGGAACCAAGCTGGATATTATCGTGACGGATCTCAACATGCCGGAAATGGACGGGATTACCCTGATCAAAGAACTGAGGCGCTTGACCGCCTACAAATTCACTCCGATTCTGATGCTGACGACGGAGTCGGCGATGGATAAGAAGAAAGAGGGCAAGGAAGCCGGCGCAACGGGATGGATCGTCAAGCCGTTCAATCCCGACACACTTCTGAAGACTATCGCAAAGGTGTTACCCGCATGAAGGTAGTTTGAATGTCGATAAGTTGGAAAGTCTTCAAGTCGGAAGACTTGAGGACTGTCTGATCGAGGTTGAGGATGAGCGACGAATTCGCACAATTTCAAGACGCCTTTTTCGATGAAGCCGCGGAACATCTGGCGGTCGTGGAAGACGGACTGTTGGCACTGGAACAGCATCCGGAAGATCGAGACTTACTCAATAAGATCTTTCGCTCGGCCCATTCGATTAAGGGGGCGAGCGGGATGTTCGGCTTCAATGCCGTGACCCAGTTTACCCATAAGATGGAGACCTTGCTCGATTTGCTGAGAAACGGGGACAAAGCGGTATCCCCGCCGATCGCTGATTTGTTGCTGAAGTCCACCGATTGCTTGAAGACGTTAATTGAAGCAGTGAAGTCCGGGGTGGCGGTGGATGATGAGGCGGTTCGGCGCTTGACAGTAGAGCTGGCGTCTGCATCGGGTGCGCAAGCGCCTGTCGTGCCACCGAAACAGTCCGTAGCTGCTCCGACGCAATCAGACAGTCAAGATCGTAGCTATATCATCAAGTGGACGCCGCCGGAGTGGTTGTTTCAACGGGGCCTGGATCCCTTGCAGGTCCTCAAGGAGTTGAACAGCTTTGGAGAGCTGAGTTCGGTGACGCTCGACATGTCCCGAGTGCCGAACCTTGCGGAGATCGACCCGGAAAAGTGCTATCTCTCCTGGGAGCTACGACTCCTCACCGGAAAGAACCTAAAGACCATTGAGGCTGCCTTTGAGTTTGTCCGCGAGGACAGTAAACTTGTCATAGAGGAAGAACGTGAAGCCTTAGGCGTGAAGCGTGAAACGTCTGAATCCGGACACGACACACGCTTCACGAACGACGACCAACGCGCCGAGGACGGCGCGCCCAAGCCGCTCGGCGCGATCTTGGTGGAGAGCGGGGTGGTGTCACCGGCGGTACTTGAACAGGCGTTGTCCCAGCAGAAGAGAGTCGGTGAGATTCTCGTTGAGCAGAAAGCCGTCACGCCTCAGCAGCTGGAACAGGCGCTGCAAAGGCAGAAACAGCAAGACTCCTCCACGCATGCCAAGAAAACCGACACCGCGTCCATTCGTGTGGATACGGCTAAGATCGACAAATTGATTAATCTCGTCGGTGAATTGGTCATTACGCAGTCCATGTTGAGCGACCTCGGCTCGCGGTTCGAGATGCGGCAACTGCCGGTGTTGCTGGAGAGAGTGGCCCAGCTGGAACGGAATACCCGAGAAATTCAGGAACGCGTCATGGGTATTCGCATGCTGCCGATCGGGACGGCCTTCAGCCGTTTCCCACGGCTGGTTCGAGATCTGTCGGCCAAGGCCGGGAAGAAAATTCAGCTAGTCCTCTCAGGCGAAGAGACTGAACTCGATAAGACGGTCATCGAATCCATTGGTGATCCGTTGACGCATTTGGTCAGGAATTCAGCCGATCATGGGCTGGAACCGCCGGAGGAACGGGTGGGCAACAACAAGTCGGAAGGCGGAACGATCAGACTCAACGCCTTTCATGAAGGCGGTAGTATCTGCATCACGGTGGAAGATGATGGACGCGGCCTGAATCGGGACAAAATTCTGGCAAAGGCCATCAAGCAAGGCTTGATCAATGAGAACGACAAATTGACGGATGATCAGATCTGGCCGCTTATTTTCAAGCCAGGGTTTTCAACTGCGGAAAAAATCACAGATGTGTCCGGTCGAGGCGTCGGGATGGATGTCGTCAAGCGCAATATCGAGTCGCTCGGTGGCACCGTCACCATCAAGACGGAGGAAGGGAAAGGCACCACCTTTACGCTTAAGCTGCCACTCACGTTGGCGATCATTGAAGGCATGACGGTTCGGATTGGACAAGAAACCTATATTGTGCCGTTGCTTTCGATCCTGGAATCCATTCAGCCGAAGGAAGACGTTGTCAAGACTGTCGTTGGAAAAGGCGAACTCATCAACGTGCGAGG